>JANQEJ010000146.1 GCA_028278425.1 Planctomycetota bacterium
TTTCTCACCTACACTCCTACCACATAGGTGGGCGCCGGTTCTTTACACCCAACGGCGCACTCAGAGCACACGCTTTGGTTGCGGCATTGCAGCCTCGTGTCCTCCGATAACTCCGTTCCTTCTCTGTGTTAAACTCCGGGCTCCGCGATCTCCGTTCCCCTCCGAGGTCCCACCCCACCGGACCTCCCGCCAACGGCAAACCTAAGCGCTCTTCTTCCGCTCCGGCGGATCGCTCGCTTCGACGACGCAGTTGCGCCCCTTGGCCTTCGCCTCGTACACCGCCTCGTCGGCCAGCTTCAAGAGCTTCTCGACGCCGCCGACCCGGTGCGTGCGGGTCGCGAAGCCGAGGCTCGCGGTGACGTTGCCCTCGAAGTTGCCGCTCTTGACCAGGTTCTGCTCGACCTCAGCGCGGATGCGCTCGGCGAGGTTCGCGGCGCCTTCGGGGTCGGTGTTCGGGCAGATCACGAGGAACTCCTCGCCGCCCATGCGGGCGCAGGTGTCGCTGCGGCGGAGCGTGCGCTGCATGGCGGCGGCGGTCTCCTTCAGGACGACGTCGCCCACGTCGTGCCCATAGGAGTCGTTGATCCGCTTGAACTCGTCGATGTCGAGCATGATCACCGACATCGGGTTGCCCGAGCGCTTGGCGTTGGCCCACTCCATGTCGAGGCGCTTCATCGCGTAGCGGCGGTTGGGCAGATCGGTCAGCGGATCGGTCAACGCAGCCGCACGCAGCTTCCGGTTCAGCACGGCGAGCTTCGCGACCTGCTCGCGCTGGAGCTTCTTGTCCTTCTCGACGAGGTCCTGGAGCTCGACGACGCGGCGGCCGGCGCGGATGCGCGCGAGCAGCAGCTTGGGCTTGAACGGCTTGACGATGTAGTCGTCGACGCCCGCCTCGAAGGCCTCGACGATGCGATCCTCCTCGCCGCGGCCGGTCAGGAGCAGCACGTACATCTTCCGACCCGAGCCGAAGCGGCGCAGCGCCTTGCAGAACTGGAGCCCGTCCATCTCGGGCATCATCCAGTCGGTAACGACGATCTGCGGGTTCGTCTCGAGCGCGGCCGCGAGCGCCTGCCGGCCGTTCGACGCGGTCACGACGGAGTGGCCGGCCTTCTCGAGGTGACGCTGGAGGAGCTTGAGCGACACCGGGTCGTCGTCCACGGCGAGGATGCGCAGGCCGCCGTCGCCCGCCACCGCCGAGGCGGCGCTATCGGCCTCCTCGCGCCGCGCCTCGGCCTCGGCCTTGCGGCGCAGGTCGCTGATCGACTCCACGGTCTGCGTGGGGACCTTGAGCATCTCGCCCCACTCCGCCCAGCTCTGCGCGATCTCGTCGCACATCGCCTCGAAGCGGTCGAACTCCATGTCGAGCTCGTCGCAGAGCAGCTTCAGCGATCCCCAGAGGTGGTGCTGCCGTTCTTCGGCGGCGACGCACGTCTCGGCGATCACGCTGGAGACGTTGAGGATGCGGAGCAGCTCGAGCGCCTGGGCGTCGTCGATCTCCGCGTCGTCGTCGTCCGCGCCGAACGCCTCGGCGGCGACTCCGAACGCCTCGGGCAACGCCCAGTCGGCGAGCATCGCGCGCGTGACCTCGTTCTGGTCGATGCGGAAGTGCTTGCGCTCGAGCGTGATCAGCGCCTGGTCGGGGCTCTTCGTCGCCTGCTGGAGCACCTCGGCGTACTCGGTCGGGTGGACGCTGGCGAGCGCGAGCTGCCCGATCCGGCAGAGCAGGCCGCACGTGAACGCCTCGGCCGGGACGCCGGTGGCGAGCTCGCGGCTGACCACGCTGGCCGCGACCGCGTTCGCGAGCGACCAGGACCAGTAGTACTTGTAGTCGAAGGACTCGCAGCGGCCCGAGCGGTTGCCGGCGACCAGCGTGAAGCCGAGCGCGACGTTGGACACGGTGCGCATGCCGAGCCGCATCGCCGCGTCCTTGACGTTGCTCGCCGCCGCGGAGCCGCCGAACTGCGCCGAGCTCGCGAGCTTGATGATCCGGCCGGTCAGCGCCGGGTCGGCCTGGATGATGTGGACGATGTCGTCGAGGGAGCAGTCGTCGCGCTGAGTCTCCACGAGGATCTTCATCCCCACGCCCGACGGCGAGGGGAGCTCCCCGGTGTGCTTCAGCTCTTCGAACTGTCCCTTGATCACGGCTAGGTCTCGTTCCGGCTAGGAAAGCTCGGCGCGGAGGGCCTCCTCAACCCGCTTGAATTCGTCCTGCGACTTGCCGACCAGCGAGCTCACGCTCTCGAGGTCCGCCTGTTTCCCGCACTGTTCGATCTTCCGGAAGAGCTCGGAGAGGCCGAGCGCGCCCAGGTTGCCGCAGCTCGACTTGAGCGCGTGGGCGGCGGCCTCGATGGCGTGGGCGTCGCTCGACTCGAGCGCCGCCTCCAGAGCCTGGATGCGCTCCGGGGTGTCGGAGAGGAAAAGCTCGACGAGCTCCGCGAACATATCGGGGTCGTCGTCGCCACCTAGCTCTCGAAGGGACGCGATGACCTCCGGATCGAGGACGTCGCCGGAGCCGTCAGCATTCATGGTTGGGTCTTCCGTTTGGAGTTCTCGCTCCTTGCGCGGACTCTTGGGAGCCCAGGTCTCCAGGACGCGCAGGAGCTCGTCGGGTCGAATGGGTTTGGACAGGTAGTCGTCCATCCCCGCCTCAATGCACTTCTCGCGGTCTCCCTCGAGCGCGTTCGCGGTCATCGCGATCACGGGCACGCGGCACCGGAAGGGGTCTTTGAGCTTGCGGATGATCTGGGTCGCCTCGAAGCCGCTCATCTCCGGCATCTGGCAGTCCATGAGCACGAGGTCGTAGTCGCCGGACATGACGGTCTCGACCGCCTGCATGCCGTCGTGCGCCACGTCCACCTCGCACCCGAACTTCCGGAGGAGGAGCCGCGCGACCTTCTGGTTCACGACGTTGTCCTCCGCGAGCAGGATGCGCAGCGCGAGCTTCCGGACGACCCGGTCCTCGGTGCGCGACGCCGCGACCGTCTGGTGGAACGCGAGGTCGGGTTCGGCGGCGACGTGGAGCAGCGCGGTGCGCAGCTTCGGTGAGCTGATCGGCTTCGAGATCCACGCGTCGAAGCCGAGCCGCGTGAGCTGACTGGGCCGCTCCGGGCTCCCGATCGCCTTCAGCAGCACCAGGCTGAGGTCCCCCAGCTCCTCGAACTGTTGGATCGCCTCCGCCAGGTCCTTGCCCCCGATGTCGGAGAGGTCGCTGTCCAGGAGCGCCACGTCGTACGGGTTGCCGTCCTCGACCGCGCCCGTGAGGGACTTGACCGCCTCCGCGCCGCACTCGGCCTCGTCGACCCGGACGCCGAGCTCCGCCGCCAGAGCCGCGACCGAGCGCCGCACGCTCTCGTTGCCGTCGACGACGAGCACCCGCATGCCCAACAGGCACTCCTCTTCGTCCTTGACGCCGTTGGGCTGCTCCTTGCTGCAGAGGCCGAAGCGCGCGGTGAACCAGAACGTCGAGCCGTCGCCGTAGCTCGATTCGACGTCCATGCCGCCGCCCATCATGCGGGCGAGCTGACTGCTGATCGCCAGACCGAGCCCGGTTCCCCCGTAGCGCCGGGTCGTGGAGGCGTCCACCTGCGTGAACGCGTCGAACAGGTGGTCGAGCCGGTCCTCCGGAATCCCGATGCCCGTGTCCTGCACGGTGAAACGGACCTCGGCGCCCTCTTCGGTCTGCCTAAGGGATTCGACCGTGACGCGCACCTGGCCGTGGTCGGTGAACTTGACCGCGTTCTCGATCAGCTTGAGAAGCACCTGGCGCACGCGCACGCGGTCGCCGACGAGCCAGCGCGGGATCGCGGGGTCGATCGAGCAGGAGAGCTCGATGCCCTTGTTCGCGGCCTTGAGGTAGAGCAGCTCGATCACGCTCTCGACGCAGAAGCTGACGTCGAACTCGCGCTGGTCGAGCTCGAAGCGGCCGGCCTCGATCTTCGAGATGTCGAGGATGTCGTTGAGGATCGCGAGCAGCGCTTCCGCCGAGCCCTGGATCGTCCGCCCGTAGTCCCGCTGGTCCGGGTTCAGGTCCGTGTCGAGCAGGAGCCCGCTCATCCCCATGATCCCGTTCATGGGCGTGCGGATCTCGTGGCTCATGTTGGCCAGGAACTCGCTCTTGGCCTTGCTCGCCGCCTCGGCCGCTTCCTGCGCCTTTTCGAGCTCGACCTTCTGCGCTTCGAGCGAGCGCGCGTACTCGCGCTGCCGTTCCTCGATGCCGCGGCGCTCCTCGATCTCGCGCTCGAGCTCCTCGTTCGCGGCGGTCCAGCCCCGCGACAGCCGGCCGATCTGCGACGCGCGCTCGAGCGCCATGACGCCGAAGACGCCGAGCTGGGCGAAGAGGAGCAGCGCGCCGGCGGTGATTCCCCAGGCCAGCCCGACCAGCAGGACGCAAACCACGACCGTCCCCGCGACGAGGGCGATTTCGCGCGAGCTGGGACGAAGCGGCAATTGGTCGATCTTGCGGACCGTTTCGGGCATCTGGGGGGCTTCGGGGAGCCGTCGAGGACTCCATCGGGCCGCGCGAAGCGGGGACTTGGGCCGAAGTCGGGTCTTTGAAAACGGAGACCCGGAAAGGTCTTCCTACCCCGTCGACCGGGCTCGGCCGTCGGCCTCGAACCGCCCGTCCCGCAGCCTCAGGACCCGCGCCGCCAGCCTTCCCGCCTGCTCCCGGGAGTGGGTCACGAGGAGGATCGAGCGCGTCTCGGCGATCGACCGCAGGGTGCCCTCGACGGCCTCCGCGCTCTCGGGATCGAGGGCCGAGGTCGGCTCGTCCGCGAGCAGGAGCTCGGGCTCCAGCGCCAGGGTGCGGGCGAGGGCCAAGCGCTGCTGCTGGCCGACGGAGAGGCGCGCCGCCGGCTCGTCCAGGCGATCGCGGACCTCCGCGAGAAGGCCGGCCTGCGTCAGGGCGTCGCGGACGACCGCGTCGGAGTCGCGACCCTGGAGGAGCCCCATGTGCTTCAGGCCGAAGAGCACATTGGCGCGGATGGAGGCGGGGAACACGACCGGCCGCTGGAACACCATGCCGATCCGCTGGCGCAGGCGGTCGGGGTCGGTCTCGCGCGAGTAGACCTCGACGCCCCGGAACCGGACGCTGCCCTCGATGCGCGCGTCCGGCGTCAGGTCGAGCAACCGGTTCAGCGCGCGCAGCAGGGTCGACTTGCCCGAGCCGCTCGGCCCGAGGATCGCCGTGATGCCCCGCTCGGGCAGCTCGAGCTGGATGCCGTCGAGCACGCGGCGGCGACCGAAGGTGACGCCGAGGCCGCGGATCTCGAGCACGGCTCCGTTGGTCGCCGTCATCGCCGCGCCTCCTCGTGCGCCCGCAGGCGCAGCGGCAGGCTGGCCGCGAAGAACGCCAGCACCAGCGCGAAGAGCACGATCGCCGCACCCCACGCCGCCGCCGCCGCGGCCGGGTCGTACGCGTCCTGCGACAGGGCGAAGATGTGGTACGGCAGCGCGAGGACCGGGTTGTCGACGATGCCGCGCGGGAGCGCGTCGACCCCGTTGAGCGCGACCGCGGTGAAGAGGATCGGCGCCGTCTCCCCCGCCGCGCGCGCGAGCCCGAGGAGAAGCCCGCGCCACAGGCCGTGCACCGACTGAGGAATCACCACGGCGAGGGCCACGCGCCCGGTCGAGAGTCCGAGCCCGCGGGCGGTCTCGAGATAGCCCGCCGAGATCGCGCGCATGGCGTCCGCCCACGAGACCGTCACCGTCGGGGCGATCATCATCGCGAGCAGGATCGAGCCCGCCAGCCACGACTTGCCCCAGCCGAAGAAGCGCACGAAGAGGTAGTAGCCGAAGATCCCGAACAGGATCGAGGGCACGGCGTTCAGCGCGTTGAGGAGGACGCGGAGGAGCCGCGCGGTCTTCCGGTCGGCGAGGAGCTCGAGCACGAGCGCGCACGCGAGCGCGAGCGGCGAGACGATCAGCGCCGCCCACGCGGTCATCCAGATCGTCCCGAGGATCTGGTGCAGCACGCCGCCCTCGCCGGGCCGCCCCGCCGAGGGCGACGTCAGGAACTCGAGCGAGAGGGCGTCGAAGCCGTTCCAGACCGTCGCCGCGACGATCGCGAAGAGCAGTGCCGCCGAGACCACGCCCGCGCCGACGCAGGCGGCCTCGAAGCCGACGCGGCGCGCGCGCCGCCACCCGCCGCGCTCACGCATCGTTGCCTCCGCTTCTCCCGAACGCCGCGCGGTCGCGCCGTTCCAGCAAGACCCGGAGGAAGCCTCCGAGCGCGTGCAGCGTCATCACCCCGAGGAAGAGCATCAGCCCGAGCGCGACCAGCGAGCCCCAGTGCAGCTCGGAGCCGTAGGCGATGTTGACCTCGCTGCTCCCGAGCTTGCTCGTCAGGGTCTGACCCGCCCGCAGGAGCGCCGAGGGAAACTCCGCCGCCGATTCGGGCAGGCGCCCGTCGGCCCGCCCGACGACCAGAAACACCGCGATCGTCTCGCCCGCCGCGCGGCCGACGCCGAGCACGAGCGCGGACACGAGCCCGGGACGCGCCTGGCGCACGACGACGTGCAGGATGGTCTCGCCGCGGTTCAAACCGAGCGCCCGCGCGGCCTCGCGGGCCTCCGCCGGCACCGTGCGCAGCGCGCCCTCGGAGAGCGAGGCGACCGTCGGCAGGATCATCACGCCGAGCAGGAGGCCGCCGGTGAGCAGCGTGTCGCCGCTCGGCGAGCCGAACGCGTCCTGGACGAGCGGCACGAGGTAGAGCACGCCGAGCAGCCCGTAGACTACCGACGGCACGCCGGCGAGGAGCTCGACCGCCGTCCGCAGCACGCTCGCGAGCTTGCGCGGCAGGAGCTCCGAGATGGTGACGGCCGTGCCGAACGCGAGCGGCGCGGCGAAGGCCGTGCCGATCAGCGTTACGGCGACCGTGCCGAAGATCATGGAGGCCGAGCCGAACACCCGCGAGGGGTAGTGCCAATGGCGCCCGAGGACGAGCTCTCCCACGCCCGCGCGCACCGCGGGCAGGCTCTGGACCACGAGGAAGGTCACGAGCGCGAGGAAGAACGCCAGGACGAGGCCGACGCCGAGCCACGCTCCCGCTCGCACGCCGAGGTCGACCGCGTCGCGCGGCCGCGCGGCCGGGACGCTAGCGACGCGCTGCAACGGGTTGGAAGCCGTGACGCTCGACGATCGCCTGGCCGCGCTCGCCGAGCAGGAACTCCACCAACGTCCGGGCGTCGCCCGCGGGCGCTCCGTCCGTCAACACGAAGAGGTCGCGGCACACCGGATAGGCGCCCGTGGCGACGCTCTCGGCGGTCGCTTCGACGACGCGGTCGCCCTCCCGGATCGCCAGGGCGGCGAGGTCGTCGCTGCGCTCGACCCACGCGACCGAGAGCAGCGTGATCGCCGAGCCGTGCGCCGCCGTCTTGGTCGCGCCCTCCTCGTTGCCGCCGACCTGCGCGTAGCGCTCGAAGGAAACCGCTGGCGCGCCGGCGGCTCCGTAGGCCCAGCTCTCGAACACCTCGCGCGTGCCGCGGCCGGGCTCCTTGTCGTAGACGAAGACGGGCAGGTCGGGCCCGCCGAGCTCGGCCCAATTCCGGATGCGCCCCTCGAAGAGGCCGACCGCCTCCGCGCGCGTGATCGCGCGGACGCCGCCGTCGTAGACCGCCCGGCTGACCGCGAGCGCGACGCCGTCGCTCCCGATACGGGTCATGTGGAAGTCGCAGGCGGGGAAACGCGCGCGGTCCTCGTCGGACACCGGCTTCGAGGCCATGCCGACGTCGACCAGCCCCTCGCCGAGCTGGCTGATCCCGCCGCTCGAGCCGCCCTGCACGTCCAGCCGGATCCGGAGCTCCTTCTCGGCGCGCAGCACGTCCGCGGCCTCGGCGACGACGGGGTGCACGGTCGTCGAGCCGTTCACCTTGAGGACCCCCGCGGCGGTCACGTCGCCGCACGACGCGCCGAGGCACGCGGAAACGACCGTGACGAGGCCGGCGCGGCTCATTCGGGCTCCTTCACCTTCTGCACGCCGAAGTCCATGACGCAGCAGCCCAGGTTGATCGAGCGGTCGCTCGGGCGCTCGAGCAGCTCGGGCGCGAGCGCGTAGAGGACGGACTTCCCGCGCCGCTGCGCGACGACCAGGCCCTCCACGCGGAGCACGCGCAGGTGGTGGGACAGGAGGCTCGGCTCCAGGCCCAGGGAGGCGTTGAGCTCGCCGACCGTGGCTCCCCCCTCCATCAAGAGCTCGACGACCTGGAGCCGCGTCGGATCCCCCAGCGCCCGCAGCCGCCGGACGCACTCCTCGGTCCCCCCCTTCACGCCCCCAGGCTTGGATGAACCCGGGTTCAATTCAACGACCTTTCAAGCTTTTTGCCACCGAGCGCGGCCGTACGGGGCCACCGCCGGGGCGCGACCGGCCAAAGTCGTGGAGTCGGGCTAGGAAGACGCATCGCCTCAAGATCCGGTGCGCGAGGTCTCGACCTCTGCCCTGGTCTCCCCTCCGCATCCCCTCTTCGCGGCGGAGACCCGCCTTCGTACCCGTGATGACGCTTCCGGACTCGCTCTCGGCCGCCGGTTCGACGCTCGGGCGCCCGGACGTCGACCTCGACGAGCTGGCGCGCCGTTGGGCGGAGGACCACCCCGGGGGCGGCACGCGGCGCGAGGCGATGCTCCGGGAGCTGGAGGGGCTGCGCGCGGGGAAAGGCGGACCCGGGCCGCACGCGCTCGACCTGCGCGGACTCGGTCTGGTGGAGGCGGATCTCTCCGACCTCGACCTCACGGGCTCCGACCTTTCGCACGCGGACCTCTCGCGCGCCGATCTGACGGGCGCGTCGCTCCTGGGAGCGCGGCTTCGCGGCGCGTGCCTCTTCGAGGCGAAGCTGACGCGGGCCGAGCTCTCCGGCGCCGACCTGACCGACGCGAACCTCCAGAACGTCTCGGCGGAACGCGTCGGGCTGGGTCGCGCGCGACTGGACGGCGCGTCCCTGGTACAGGCGAACCTGCGCGAGGGCACGCTCGCGGACGCCTCGCTGCGCGGCGCCGACCTCAAGCTCGCCCGCCTGGACGACTGCCGGGCGCGCGGCGCGGACCTGACCGGCGCGGACCTCTCGCAGAGCAGCCTGCGCGGCTGCGACCTGTGCGGAGCCCGCGTGCGGCGCGCGACGCTGAACGGCGCCGACCTGCGCGGCGCGAGCGTGGCGGGCATCGCCGAGTACGAGCACGCCCTCTGGCTCCAGGCCGACGTGCGCGAGGTCGACTTCAACCACGCCCACCTGTGCCGGCGGTTCGTCCTCGACCAGAACTACATCGCCGAGTTCCGCGACCGGAGCACGGTCTCGCGCGCCGTCTACTACCTCTGGTGGCTGACGAGCGACTGCGGGCGCAGCCTCGTGCGCTGGGGACTCCTCACCGCGGTCATCGCGCTCGCCTTCGCCGGCGCCTACACGCAGGTCGACGTCGACTACGGCGCGCACGAGACGGCGCTGTCGCCCCTCTACTACAGCGTGGTGACGCTCACGACCTTGGGCTACGGCGACGTGCTTCCCGCGTCGCAGGCGGCGCAGGCGGTCTGCATGCTCGAGGTCTTCCTCGGTTACGTGATGCTCGGCGGTCTGCTCAGCATCTTCAGCAACAAGATGGCGCGCCGCGCCGAGTGAACATGGCATTGCGATTCCTCAAGAAGCAGGCTCGGGAACGCGCTCTTCACAAGGCGCTGCGCGGATCCGAGGCGCCGACGTTTCCGAGCCTGACCCTCAAGATCCTGCAGAAGATCCGCGACCTGGACTGCCCGGTGTCCGAGATCGCGGAGTCCCTGCAGTGGGATCCCGGGCTCGTCGTCCGCGTCCTGCGCACGGTCAACGCGGCCGCCTACGGCCCGGCCAACCCGATCCAGAACGTCGGGCACGCGGTGTCCTACATGGGACGCGGCCAGCTCGAGCAGATCGTGCTCGCCATCGCGGTGCGCGACGCCCTGCCCAAGGACGTGGCCCCGGGGTTCGACTCGACGCGCTTCTGGTTCTCCGCGTCGCGGCGCGCGGCGCTCGCGCGACTGTTCGCCGACAAGCTGCACCCGGCGAAGCAGGCCGAGAGCTTCACGGGCGGGCTTCTCCAGGACATGGCGATTCCGGTCCTGGCGACGTCCCGGCCCGACGACTACGGACAGGTGCTCCAGCGCTGGCACGAGGATCCCACGACCCGCCTCGAGAACCTCGAGCAGGAAGCGTTCGGCTGGACGCACGCCGACGTCGGCGGCCTGCTCGGCAAGACCTGGGAGCTCCCCGACCGCCTGGTCGGCGCGATCCACGGACACCACCGGAGCAACCTCACCGACGCGCAGATCCTGCCCTCGCTGCGACTCGTATCCGTGCTCCGCGAAACGGGCGAGGAGCACGGCATCGACGCCGTGGTCGAGGTCGCCAAGAGCGACTACGGGATCGAGCAGGACTGGACGCACCGGGCGGTCGCCGACGCCGAGAAGCAGGCCGCGGAGCTCACCCAGTTGATGGCGTAGGCTTCGGGCGGGCCGCCGCCCCGGGCTCGGCGCAACCGGCTAAGGTGGGTGCGCATGGCATCCCGACGCCTTCCGCTCCTCGCCGCCGCGACCGTTCTGCCGGCGACCGCTCTCGCCCAGGAGCCGTCGCCCGGGTTCACGCTCTCCGCGTCCATCTCGTCGACGAACACGCAGCTCTACGACGAGAGCGGAACGGCGCTCCACGCCTGGTCGAGCACGGCGCTGCCCGGTCTCGCCGTCTACCTGAACGAGGACGGGAGCCTCGTGCGCTCGATGCACCCGGCCGGGTTCCGCGGCGGGGCGGGCGCCGGCGGACGCGTCCAGGAGATCGCCTGGGACGGGACGGTCGAGTGGACGTTCGACTACTACGACTCCGTCGTGCAGCAGCACCACGACATCGAGCCGCTGCCGAACGGCAACGTCCTCCTGATCGCCTGGGAGGAGAAGACCTTCGCGGAGGCGGTGGCCGCCGGGCGGAACCCGGCGACGATCACCGGCTCCACGTTCATTCCCGACCACATCGTCGAAGTGGAGCCGACCGGCCCGACGACCGGGAACGTCGTTTGGGAGTGGCACGTGTGGGATCACCTGGTCCAGGACTTCGATCCGACCAAAGCCAACTTCGGCGTGGTGGCCGACCACCCCGAGCTGATCGACGTCAACTATCCCCCCGGCGCCTCCGGGTTCGGCGACTGGACGCACGCGAACTCCGTCGCCTACAACGCGGGCTACGACCAGGTTGTCATCAGCGCGCACGGCTTCGACGAGATCTGGGTGATCGACCACAGCACGACCACCGCCGAGGCGGCCGGCCACACCGGAGGCGCGAGCGGCAAGGGCGGCGACCTCCTGTATCGATGGGGCAACCCGGAGGCCTACGGCGCCGGCACGTCTGCGGACCGGATCCTCGGCGGCCAGCACGACACGAACTGGGTCGATCCCGGATACCCGGGCGAGGGCAACCTCCTCGTCTTCAACAACGACGCCGGTTCCGGCGGCCCGTTTGGCGGCTCGTGGTCGTCCGTGCTCGAGATCGTCCCGCCGGTCGACGCGGGTGGCAACTACAGCCTTACGCCGGGCTCGGCCTTTGGGCCGACCGCGCCGGTCTGGGAGTACACCGCGCCGACGCCGACGGACTTCTATTCCGCTTTCGCGGGCGGCGGAGCGAGCCGGCTGCCGAACGGCAACACGCTGATCACGAGCCCGAACCAGGGCTGGATCTTCGAGGTCGACGCGCAGAAGCGGATCGTCTGGGAGAAGCTCGGCGTCGGCAACGTCTACAAGGCGCGTCGCTATGAACGCTACCTCTGGACCGACGGGCCCGACAGCGTCTCCGTCGCCACCGGCGGGAGCGTCGACCTCGATCTCGTCGCCGGCACGGAGCACGCGAGCCGGTTCTTCCTCATGCTGGGCTCGGCGGGCGGCACCTCGCCGGGGCTGACGGTCGGCGGAGTCCACCTTCCCTTGAACCCTTTCGACGCGTACTTCCTGCTCACCCTGAACCCAACGGGCACGCCGCTGACCCCGTCGCTCGGACCGCTCGACGCGCTGGGCAAGGCCACGTCCAAGTTCGTGCTGCCCGCCGGCTTGAGGCCGGCGCTCGCCGGTCTCGTCGTCCATCACGCCTACGGCGTGTTCGACCCCGTCACCGGCGAGATCTTCCTGGGCAGCAACGCCGAGCCGCTGGCGTTGATTCCGTAGGCCCCTAGAGCTGGCCGAGATGGTGCCGCAAGTGCCCGACGTAGTCGTGCAGGAAGTAGTCGAGCGTCGTCGCCTCGTCCTCCGGCACGGTGCGCCAGGCGATCTTGTGCAGGTTGTGGCGCGTCCGTGGGCGTTCGCGCTCGTCGGCGGGGATCGCCTCGATGACGCGCGCGAGCTGGAGGTTGAAGCCGCGCCAGAGATCGACGAGCTCCGCCCACGGAGCGTCGGCATAGCGTTGCGCGCGAACCCATTCGTCCTGGTCGTACGTGGGGAAGACCAAGTCGTCCTGGAACTGCGCGCGGACGAAGCGCTGGTGGTTGTTCGAGGCGGAGTCGATCAGGTGGCCGATCAGCTCGCGCGGGGACCACTTTCCGGGTGCGCGGTGGACGGCGCTTTGCTCCTCGTCGATGGAGCGGAGGCGCGGGGTGGCGTCCTCGATGGCTGCGCGCAGGTCGCTGGCGGCGTCGCTCACGGCCCGTTCTCCTCGATGGGTTGAGAGTTGATCTCGCGGATGAAGAGGTTTCGGCCGCGGTAGCTTCCGTCGGGGAGCTCGCGCGGCCAGGCGTAACGCGGGTCGGTCAGGAGCCGGTAGACGTCGGGGTCGCCGCGCTCGACCTTGGCGCGGGTGTTCAGCCGCCACTCGTGGCCGATCTCGTCGAGCCGGCCGGGGAAGTCCTGCCCGCCGAGGATCGAGGTGAGCGCCCAGTAGACGTACTCGGCCACCTGGCACTCGTACTCGCACGTCCGGTCGTCGTACGTGTACCACGCGCCGTCGGGGTAGCGGTCGGGCACGCTCTCGAAGTGACCCCCGCGGGCCTTGTCCATCGCGCGGGCGAGCTGGGTGCCCGGATGCTCCCCGAACACGTCGGGATAGGCCTGCGCATATCCGCCGTGCGTCACGAGGTGCAGGCATTCCTCGAGCGCGACGTCGAACACGCCGCGTGCGGCGCCCCCGGGGTGCGTCTCCGAGGCCCAAAGGTCTTGCCCCACGCCGACGTCGTCGGGAAGCGCGTCGAAATCGAAGCGATCGACCTCGTCGAAGTCGCGGAAGAAGAGGAGCATCGCGTTGCGCTCGACCAGCTCGGCGAGCACGCGCGGGTCGTCCGCGACGCCGTCCTCGTCGTTGTCCAGGTACTCGGCGAGCACGGCGGCCGCGTGCAGCAGCTTGGCGTCGGAGGAGCCCGGGGTCGCGAGGACGCGCACTCCCAGCACGTCCACCTCACGATCGAAGGCGGACGGCGGCGCGGTCGCGCACGCGGTCAGGAGCAGCGCGCAGGGAAGGAGACGTTTCACAAGGCGGCCTCGATCTCTTCGCGGTGCGCGAACACCTCGGCGGCCAGCCCCTGGCTGAAGCGCTCGTGGTCGTGCGGGTGCTCGAACCCGCGGTCGGGGGAGAGGTTGAGCAGGAGCGCCCACCAGCCCATCGTCGACTCCCCGCCAAAGCGGTAGTCCAGGTGGACGCGGTCGTCCGGCCGGTCCGGAGGCGCGAGGGAGAAGGCGAAGCCGTGCTCCTCGTTCAGGGTCGTCGGCACGATGCCGAGCGTGACGAAGGTCGCCATCGGCTCGACGAATGCGGGGTTCTCCGGCGGTTGCTCGATGCGCGCCACGAAGTCGGGTCCGTCCGGCAGCGTGCCGACCGGCGCGACGACCTGGAACACGCCGGCGTCGCGGAGGGTCTGGAGCAAGAGATCGGAGTGGTAGGCGTAGCGATACGGCTCGACCTCGACGGTCGCGCGAAACCACGCCACGTGGTGATCCGACGCTTCCACCTCGGGCGGGAGCGTGTGGCTGACGCACCCGGCCGGCAACAGCAGGGGAAGGATGCGGAGGAGCCGAGCCAAAGCCCTAACCCGGCAGGATCGGGAGCTGCATGAAACCCGGCCCCTCGGGCTCGGGCGGCGACTGCAGCGGTTGCGGCGGGGGAAGCTCGAGCTCGAACACGCGGCAGAAGTGCTTCACCACGAGCACCTCACCCAGCACGTTGGTCGGCGCGAGGTCGACGTGGTCGGCCAGTCGCGTCATCACGTCGGGGTCGAGCCCGCACGGGCGGAACGCGCGGAAGGCGCCGAGATCGGTGTGCAGGTTGAGCGCGAAACCGTGGTAGGTCACCCAACGGCTCACCGCGACGCCGATCGACGCGATCTTCTTGTCGCCGAGCCAGACGCCGGTGAAGCCCTCGCGGCGCTCGCCCGCGAGCTCGAACTCGGAGAGGACTCCGATCAGGACCTCCTCGAGGTCCCGCAGGTAGCGGTGCAAGTCGCGCCGCTCCTCCGGGAGCTTCAGGATCGGATACGCGACGAGCTGCCCGGGGCCGTGGTACGTGGCCTCGCCGCCGCGCTCGATCTCGACGGTCGGGACGTCGACCTCGACGGGAGCCGGCGTTCCGCGCCCGAGCGTGACCACCGATTCGTGCTCGGTCAGGATCAGGACGTCGCCGATCGCGTCGGACGCGCGCTCTTCGACCAGCTCCTTCTGAAGCTTGTACGCGTCCTCGTATCGGGTGCGGCCCAAACGGCGGACTTCGAGCGTGCTCACTTCTTCTGGTAGATGTGCACCGCCATCTTGTGCACGGACTCCGCGGCTTCCATCACCGCCTCGGGCAGCGTCGGGTGCGCGTGGATCGTGCGGGCGACGTCTTCGGCCGTCGCGCCCATCTCGATGGCGAGCGCGGCCTCGGCGATCAACTCGGTGACCTCGGGGCCGACCATGTGGACGCCGAGTAGCTCGTCGGTCTTGGCGTCGGCGAGCACCTTCACGAAGCCCTCGGTCTCCATCAGGCTCATCGCGCGGCCGGAGGCGGCGAAGGGGAACTGCCCCACCTTGACCTCGTGCCCGTGCTCCTTGGCTTCGTCCTCGAGCATGCCGACCGACGCCATCTCGGGCGCGGTGAAGATGACGGCCGGCACGCAGCGCGCGTCGTACTCCTCGGCCTGGCCGGCGATGACCGCGGCGGCGACAAGGCCCTCCTTCGAGCCCTTGTGGGCGAGCATCGGCTGCCCCGCGATGTCGCCGATCGCGTAGACGTTCGGCACCGACGTGCGCATCTGCTTGTCGACCTCGAGGAAGCCCTCCTTTGTCTGGGCGAGGCCGACGTTCTCGAGCCCGAGCCCGTCGGCGAAGGGCCGGCGTCCGACGGTGCAGAGGATCTGGTCGCACTCGATCGTGTCGTCGCCGCCGTCGCGGCTCTCGACCTTGACGAAGAGCTTGCCGTTGTTCGACTCGTAGCCCTTCGCCGCGTGGCGCGTGAGCAGCTTGATCTTCTTCTTCTTGAGCGAGCGCTCGACGATCTTGACGCAGTCGCGGTCCTGGCCGGGGAGCGCACCCTCGGTGAACTCCACCACGGTGACCCGGCTGCCCAGGTTGCGGTAGAGGATGCCCAGCTCGAGGCCGATGTAGCCTCCGCCGATCACCAAGAGGTGCTCGGGCACTCGCGACGGCGCCAGAGCGCCGGTCGACGACCACACCTTGTCCTCGTCGATGTCGAAGCCGGGGATCGACGACGGCACGGAGCCCGTGGCGATCACGATGTCGTCGCAGGAGAGCTTCGCATCGCCGACCTGGACCGTGTTCTTGTCGAGGATCTTCGCCGCGCCGATCACGTGCTCGACGCCGTTCTGCTTGAAGAGGACGCCGATGCCGCCGGTCAAGCGCTTGACGATGCCCGCCTTCCACTCGACGAGCCTCGAGGCGTCGAGCTCCATGCCCGAAACCGTCAGCCCCATCGTCGACGCGTGGCGCACCTTCTCCATCAGCGCGCCGGCGGCGATCATCGCCTTCGACGGGATGCAGCCGACGTTCAGGCACGTGCCGCCCAGGTACTCCTTCTCGACCACCGTCACCTTCTGGCCGAGCTGAGCGAGCCGGATGGCGCAGACGTAGCCGGCGGGGCCGGCGCCGATGACGACGACGTTGCGGGGGTTCTTCATGAAACCGCGTCTTCCTCCGGGATCACGATCCAGCAGATGACGTAAGCGAGGATGCCGGTGCCGAAGAAGAGCACCAGGAAGACCCAACCGAGACGGATCAGCGTGACGTCGATGCCGAAGTAGCGCGCGAAGGCGGCGCACACGCCGCCGACCATGGTGCCGTCCTGCGGGCGCAGGAGCTTCTTCTCGGTACCCATCAGAGCGGAAACTCCCCGTCGCCGGGCTGCGCGTCGCCCAGGCGTTCGCCGACGCGGATGAAGTCGTTGTACTGCACGCGCAGGTGGCGCGGCACCTCCGCGTAGATGTCCTCGACGAGCGGCTTGAGCGGCATCGGAGGCGCCGCCTCCTGGGTGTGGATCTCGTCGTCGATCTCGCGGAAGAGCTCGTCTTCGATCCGCTGCGCCTCGCCCCCGGCGAGCACGCCGCGCTGTTCCAGGAAGCGCGAGAACCGGGCCAGCGGGTCCCTCGCGGCCCAGGCCGCCGTCTCCTCTTCGCTGCGGTACTTGGTCGGGTCGTCGGAGCTCGAGTGGCCGAGCATCCGATAAGTCCGGACGATCAAGAGCGACGGCCCCTCGCCGCGGCGCGCGCGTTCGACGAGCGCGCGCATCGCCTGGAAGCAGGCGAGCACGTCGTTGCCGTCGACCTCGTGCCCGGGAATGCCGTAGGCGACGCCCTTGTCCGCGTAGGACCCGGTGGCGGTCTGCGCCTGCGACGGCACCGAGATCGCCCAGCCGTTGTCGACGCACACGAAGACCGCCGGCACCTTCCAGACGCCGGCGAAGTTCATCCCGCTGTGGAAGCCGTTCGAGCTCGTCGCGCCGTCGCCGAAGTAGATGCCGTGCACCGCGTCCTCGCCGCGGTGCTTGGTGGCGAAGGCCGCGCCGACGCCGTGCGGGATCTGCGTGCCGATGACCGACGACCAGCTCGGGTAGTTCGAGCCCTTGTGCTGGAAGTGGTTGCACATCTGGCGGCCCTTCGCGGTGTCGCCCGAGTTGCAGTACATCTGTGCGATGTATTCGGCGAGCGGCAGGCCGCGCATCAGCGCCGCGCCGCCCTCGCGCAATCCCGACCAGAGCCAATCCTTCGCGCCGAGCGCGGCGGCGGTGCCGATCATCGCCGCCTCCTGCCCCAGCATCGAGCCGACGAAACCGATGCGGCCGGCGCGCTGGAGCTTGAGCATCCGCTGGTCCACGCAGCGCACGCGCGCCATGTGTACGTAGAGCTCGCGCAGGTAGGCGTCGTCGACACCGTCGGGCAGCGCTTCGACCGCGCGGCCCTCCTCGTCGACGATGCGCTCGTGGATGCTCAGGGCGGGGTCCGTGATCGTCACAGCGACAAGAGGCCGGGATTCTCCAGCAGCTCCTTCATGTAGACCAGGAAGCGCGCGGCCGACGCGCCGTCGACCAAGCGGTGGTCGACGCTGATCGAGAGGTTCATGTAGTGGCGGACGCCGATCTCGTCGCCGTTCGGGGTCTCGATGACGCCGGGGCGCTTGACGATGCGGTGCACGCCGAGGATACCGACCTCGGGGAAATTGATGATCGGCGTGGCGAGGGTGCCGCCGATGTTGCCGGCGTTCGTGATCGTGAAGGTGCCGCCCTGGAGCTCCTCGGGCTTCACCTTGCCCTCCCGGGTGCGCTCGGCCAGCTCGCCGAGCTCGGCTCCGAGCTGCAGGAGACCCTTGGACTGCACCTCGGGGATCACGGGAACGATCAGGCCGTTCTTCGTGTCCGTCGCGATGCCCAGGTTGACGTAGTGGTACGTGACGATCTCGTTCGTCGACTCGTCGAGCTGGCTGTTGAGCTCGGGGAACTTGAAGAGGGCGTTCGCGCACGCCTTCATGATGAAGGGCATGTAGGTGACCTTGATGCCCTGCTCGGCGCCGATCGCCTTGGCCTTCTTGCGCAGCGCGACGAGGTCGGTGACGTCGAGCTCCTCCACCACGGTGAAGTGCGTGGCGGTGAACTTGGAGCGCGCCATCGCCTCGGCGATCTTGCGGCGCACGCCGCGGAACGCGACGCGGGTCTCGCGCTCGCCGACGGGGATCGCCACCGGGGGCGCGGCGGCGCGGGCGAGGGCCGGCGTCGCCGGAGCGGCAACGGCGGCGGCGCCGCCGCTCTCGAAGAAGGCCTCGACGTCCTTGCGGCGGATGACGCCGTTGCGGCCGGTTCCGGAGACCTGGCTCAGGTCGACGCCGAGGTCGCGCGCGACGCGCCGCGCGCTCGGGACGGCGAGGACCTTGCCGTTCCCGCGGCCGTTGCCCGACGGAGTCGCCATCGGTGCGGCGGCGGGAGCAGGCGTTGAAGTCGCGGGAGCGGCGGCGGCGCCAACCGACGCCATGGCCGGCGCGGCCGCGCCCGCCGTTTCGAGGTGGAAGAGCACCGTGCCGATCGGGACGACCTCACCCGGTTGCACGAGGATCTTGGCGATGCGGCCCGGCGCCGGCGCGGGCACCTCGACGGTCGCCTTGTCTGTCATCACCTCGACCACGGGTTGGTGCTCCTCGACCGTCACGCCCTCCGCGACGAGCCACTGCACGATCTCGCCTTCGGCGATCCCCTCGCCGACGTCGGGGAGCTGGAACTCGATCGTCGCGCCGCCGCCCGAGGGCGCCGGCGCCACCGCCGCGGGCGCTTCCACCGACGGCGCAGCCGCCGGTGCGGCGGCGCCCGCCTCGAGTACGAAGATCACGCTCCCGACGGGCACCACGTCGCCCTCGTTCGCGCGGAACTCGGTGATCGTGCCGGCCTGCGGTGCGGGCACCTCGACCGTGGCCTTGTCGGTCATCACCTCGACGACCGGCTGGTGCTCCTCGACGGCGTCGCCGACGGCGACCAGCCACTTGACGATCTCGCCCTCCGCGATGCCTTCGCCGACGTCGGGCAGCTTGAACTCCAGTGCCATGTTCGCTCTTTGGTTCCTTCTAGAAGTTGAAGACGCGCTCGATGGCGTCCAGAACGCGGCGGTCGTCGGGGATGTAGTGGTGCTCCAGCGTGTTGGGGAACGGCGTGTCGAACCCGGTGACGCGCACGATCGGCGCCTCCATGTATTCGATGGCGTTCTCCGCGATCATCGCGCTGATCTCGCCGCCGAATCCGCAGAAGCGCGGCGCCTCGTGCAGGACGACGACGCGCCCGGTGCGCTTCGCGTACTCAAGCACCGCTTCCTCGTCGAGCGGGAGCAGCGTCCGCAGGTCGACGATCTGCGTCTCGATGCCGCTCTCCGCGGCCTTCGCGGCCGCCTTCTCCGCCATGGGCACCATCGCGCCGTAGCAGAAGACGGTGACGTCCTTGCCCTCGCGCACGATGCGCGTCGTGCTGAGGTCGACGGTGTAGTAGTCCTCGGGGACTTCTTCCTTGATCGAGCGATAGAGCGCCTTCGGCTCGAGGAAGAGCACCGGATCGGGATCGGCGATCGACGCGCAGAGCAGCCCCTTCGCGTCGTAGGGCGTCGAGGGGATCACGACCTTGAGCCCCGGCGTGTGGCAGAAGTACGCCTCGCCGGACTGGCTGTGGTAGAGCCCGCCGCGGATGCCGCCGCCGTAGGGCGTTCGGATCACCATCGGCGCGGTGTACTGGCCGCCCGAGCGGTAGCGCAGCTTGGCCGCCTCGCTGACGATCTGGTCGAAGGCCGGAAAGATGAAGTCCTGGAACTGGATCTCCGCGACCGGCTTCAGCCCGTTCATCGCCATGCCGATGGCGGTGCCGACGATGCCGTCCTCGGAGAGTGGAGTGTCGAAGCAGCGGTCGGGGCCGAACTCTTCTTGAATGCCTTCCGTAGCGAGGAAGACGCCGCCCTTCAGCCCGACGTCCTCGCCGAACACCAGGACTTCGTCGTCTTGGCGCATCGCGGACTTCATGCCGTCGTTGACCGCCTGGACCAGAGTCAGGTTTGCCATGGAGTGATATCCGAATCGATTCAGAGCGGGAACTCGCCGTCGCCGGCGGCGGCCTCGCCCTTGCGGCGCGCGAGGTCGAAGGTGAACTGTCCCTGCTTGCGAACGTGCTCGGGGACCTCCGCGTAAACGTCGGAGAAGATGGTCTCGAGACCGGGCTTGTCGACCTGCTCGGCCTCGCGGCCGGCGGCGCTGGCCTCCTCCTCGGCCTCCTTGTACATCGCCTCGCCGGTCTCCGCGGTCCAGAGGCCGGAGGCGGCCAGGAACTTCTCGAAGCGCGGGATCGGGTCCTTGCCTTCCCACTCGTCGAGCACCTCTTTGGGGATGTACTTGGTCGGGTCGTCGGCGGTGGAGTGCCCGCCCATGCGGAAGGTCTTCGCCTCGACCAGGGTGGGACCGCCGCCCGAGCGCGCGCGCTCGACCGCTTCCAGCACGGCCTTCCGCACTGCGAGCAGGTCGTTGCCGTCGACGACGACGCCGGGCATGCCGTAGGCCACCGCCTTCGCGGCGTAGCTCTCCGAGGCCGTCTGCTCCTCGCTGGGGCACGAAATCGCCCACTGGTTGTTCTGGCAGAGAAACACGACCGGCGCCTTCCACACGCCGGCGAAGTTCATCCCCGAGTGGAAGCCCAGCGAGGACGTTCCGCCGTCGCCGAAGCTGACGAGCGCGACCGTCTTCTCGCCGCGCTTCTTCATCGCGAACGCCGCCCCGACGGCCTGCGGGATGTGTGTGCCGATCGGCGACGAGATCGAATAGAACTTGATCGGCTCGAGGAAGCTGAAATGCACGGGCATCTGCCGGCCCTTCGCCGTGTCCAGCGCGTTGCCGAACATATTGTGCATCATCTCGAGCGGCGTGATGCCGTGGTACAGCGCCATGCCGAAGTCGCGGTAGCTCGGGAAGAGCCAGTCCGTCTTCTCGATCGCGCTGGCGGCGCCGACCTGCGTCGCCTCGATGCCGCGGTTCGGGATCGAGAAGCCGATGCGCCCCGCGCGCTGCAGCTTCAGGCAGATCGCGTCGAAGGCGCGCACCCGGAGCATCGTGCGGTAGCAGTGGAGGAGTTCCTCCTCCGACAGCCCGGGGTCGTACCCGTTCGCGCTCCCGTTCGCGTCGATCACCTGAAGCGGATCGGTCATCGTCATCGTCGTTCCTCAGCAATCCGAGGCCGATTCAAAGAGGGGCGGCGTTCCCGCACGAGTCGCTCGGCAAAGAACTCGCCCGCCTTGTAGCTCGATCGCACCAGCGGACCGGAGGCCACGTAGCGGAAGCCGAGCCTCTCGCCCACCGTGCGGAAGCCGTCGAAGCGGTCCGGATGCACGTATTCCTTCACCGGCGCGTGGTTCGGCGTCGGCCGGAGGTATTGGCCGACGGTCAGGAAGTCGACCCCCGCCTCGCGGAGGAGCGTCATCGCCTCGATCACCTCGGCCTCGGTCTCGCCCAGGCCCACCATCAAAGAGGACTTCGTGAGCGCCTCCCGGCGAAGGCGCTTGGCCCCCCGCAGGGTCTCCAGCGAGCGCTCGAAGGAGCACCGCGGATCGCGGATCCTGCGCTGGAGGCGCGGAACGACCTCGACGTTGTGGGCCAGCACGTCGGGCGCCGCCGCCATCAGGGTCTCCAAGTCGGAGCCGCAGTAATCCGGGATCAGCGTCTCGATCACCGTCCGCGGGCTCCGCGCGCGGATCTCGCGAATGCACGCGGCGTAGTGCCCCGCTCCGCCGTCGGGAAGGTCGTCGCGGTCGACGCTCGTGATGACGAGGTAGCCGAGGTCCATCTCCGCCACAGCTTGGCCCACGTGGACCGGCTCGAGCGGATCGGGCGGCGCGGCCCGGTCGACGGTCTTGACCGCGCAGAAGCGGCAGCGCCGGGTGCACTCGTCGCCGAGCACCATGATCGTCATCGTCGCGTTGCCGCCCTTCCAGCACTCGCCGACGTTGGGGCAGCGCGCCTCCTCGCAGACGGTGTGGAGGTTGAGCCGGCGCGCCATCTCCTTGAGGCGCGCATACCCCTCCCCGCCCGGCAACGGGACCTTGAGCCACGGCGGCTTGCGCTCCGGAGGGCGCCGGACGGAGGGGGTCGCGGAAGACATTCTTGGGTCGAACGAGAACGCGGCACCAGAGGATAGCAAATCGGTGCCTCCCCTTGAATCGGACGGAATCCGCGCGGACTCCAGCAACCGGCCCTGGGACGCCGAGGGTGGCCGCCAAGCGTTCCGCGCGGGCGCGGAAAAACGTCAGCGGCGCTTCTTCTTCCGGACGACGCCGCGCGAGCGGAGCGTATCGGCGCTCGGGATCTCGTCGGCTTCGACCTTCCCATTGCCGTCGAGATCCCAGCGGTTTTGGAACTCGTCGTCGGTGACTTCGACGCCGCCCTGCCCGACGAGGTCGACGATCCGGTTGACTTCCACTTCCTCCAGGTTCCCGCTGCCGTCGCCGTCGAAGACCCGGAAGAGGTCCATGCGCGCCTTCATCTCACGTTGCGAGAGGACCATGTCGCCGTCCTTGTCGAACGTGGCGTAGATCGTCTCGCGCGACAGGATCGGCGGCAACGCGAAGGCGTACGTGCGGCGGAACGGCCACTCCGCCTCCGGGGTCTCCATGCGCATGCGCGGCCCGCCTCGTTCGTTGCCGAGGATCCGCACGGGCAACTGCACGGCGCCGTCGCCGTTGACGTCGAGCGCCAGCCAGTCCTTGTCGCGCAGGTCGAACTCGCGCCGCGTGACCTTCATGTCGCCGTTTCCGTCGAGGCGTCCCACGAGCTCGCGCGTCTCCCAGTCGTCGTAGCGGATGCGGCGAAGTGCGCCCGGGTGGCGCGAGAGCTCCGATGGCGAGAGGCGCTCGTCGCGGTCCAGGTCCAAGGCCGCGAAGAAGGCCTTCTCCATCTCGCTGCGTCTCAGCGTCCCGCTGCGGTCGCGGTCGAAGGCGTACGGATCCGTGCCGTCCAGGAGCCGCGCCAGGTCGCCGTCCCGGTCGACGCGCGTGGTGAGGAAGACGGGCTCCATCCCGTTGCCTTCGGAGGCGGTCTTGCCGGAGGCGAGCATGCCCACCTCACCCGCGAGCTCGATCAGACAGATGCGGCCGTCGCCGTTCTTGTCCATCTCCTCGCCGCCGGCGTCGTCGTACTCGTCGCCTTCCAGCATTCCGGAGCGGTCCTTGTCGAGCCGCGTGAGGTGCAGCCGCGCGGTCAGCCCCAGCGAGTCGTGCTCGGGTGCGTCCGGGGAGATCGTTCCCAGGGCCTCGCCGGGCACGTCGAGAAGCCGCTCGATTTCGGCGCGGTAGAGCCAGCGCGACGGCTCGCGGCTGACGTCCTTGAGGCGCCGACCCATCTCGTCGACCATCCGATCGATCGGGAACTCCTCGACGGCGACCGCGTAGGTATCCAGCAAACCGGGCAGGGTGCCGGCCTGCTTCGGCTCGCGCGAGACGCTGTAGTCGGAGACGAACACACCGAGCTCGCCCGGCGAAAAGAGGTACTTCTGCAGGAACGGCGGGTTGTAGACCTGCGCGGCGGTGAGCGACTCCGTTGAGAAGCCCGCTTCGAGCCCGCCGGGCGTCGTGCGCACCATCGTCGGGTCGCTGACGTCGTAGAGCACCGTCACCGAGCGGCGGTTTCCGTTGGCGCGACGCACCTCCGCCAGCAGGTAGGCATAGTCGCGCTCGCGCGTCGGCTCACCGCCTTGGGCCTCGGCCAGATCGACGTGCGACAAGAGCGTGAGCCCGCGATAGGTGACGTCGTCGCGCGCGCGCCGGCTGCGCGACCGCTGATCGGTGCGGAAGTCCGGCGGCGGGTAGAGCAGCGCGGGCCGGGACGCCTCGGTCACGTCCACCAGGTAAAGCCCCTCCACCCGGTCGGCCACGGCGGCGACGTGCCGCGCCGGTGTGCGCGCGTCGACCGGCTCGCCGGCGCCCGCCAGCGGGCGGCTGTACTGGAAGAGCGTCTTGACCGCGATCGCCTGGTTGGGCTCGGGGTCGTTTCTCCCATTGAGATCGATGGACGCGACGAAGCGCGGCGCGATGGGCGCGCGGACGTCGACGATGGCGAGGCCGCCCGGACCGTCGGCCACGTAGGCGTACGGCCACTGCACGTAGACGTCGTGGGCGTCGAACATCGGCACGTGCCCGACCTGCTCGATCGAGTCGGGTGTGCTGACGTCGAAGACGCGCAGCCCGCCGATGCCGTCCGCGAGATAGAGGTGCTCGCCGGCGAGCGCCATGTTCCGCGGGTTCACCGTCGCGCGGAACGCCACGCGGCGCGGCGCGGTCGGATCGTTGACGTCGATGACGTGAACGCCTCGCCCGCCCTCGGTGACGTACAGGTGGTGCGCATAGCCCTGCAGGTCGTCGCAGTGGGGCTGGATCGCGACGATGTCGGGCAGAACGACCTTGGCCAGCGGCGGCGACGAGGTGAGCTGCGACCGGTTGATCGCGACGATCTCCACGCCGCGTCGGTCGCCGACGAAGGCGAGCTGCCGCGCCAGGCGGAAGTTCCCCGCGCCCAGCCCCCAAGTCTGGGAGCTCCGGTGGCATTCGACGCAGGAGCGCGCGGTCGGTCGGGTGGTGTGCACCTGGTGGTGCACCATCGTCAGCCCCGAAAGGCCCTCGGCGGTCACCGGCATCACCTGGTCGAGGAAGAGCTCGCCGTCCTCGTCCCAGACGCTCCCCATCGTCGAGAAGCCCGTCATGTACGGCGCGACGGTGCCGCGCTCGTTCAAGCCGGCGTAGAAGCTCTTCCACGTGGCGAAGACCTTCTCCTGCGTCGTCACCCGACCGGGCGTGCGCTTGCCGGAGATGAGGTCGAGCTGCGACAGCGATTCGTTGCGCGAGAAGTGAAAGCCGAGGAAGTTGACGTTCCAGCCCGCGTGACACGTGTAGCACTCGACGTTCGAGTGCGCCTCTGTCATCGCCGCCGCGGCCTTCGCGTTGTAGCGCGCGTGCCCCGGGTCGAGGACGTTGACGACCTGTGGCACGTAGTGCTTTCCGCCGTCCACCTTGCTGGTCAGGACGACGTCGTCCCCAACGCGCCGAAGGTGCTCGAGCGGAGTTCCGCGCTCCGTGCGCAGGGTCGCCCGCTCGTCGAAGGTGCCGTGACAGGCCTCGCAGGAGATCTCGACCGCGTGCTCCATCTGGCCGTGCAGCTCGCCGTCCCCCATCACGTCGCCGAGAGTGTGGCAGTCAACGCAGTGCATCCCCTTCTGATGGTGAACGTCCGGAGGCACCATCGAGGCGTCGTTGAGATAGAAGACGCGGTTGAGCGGCGCATCGGTGGTGCCCGGAATGTCCGGCCCGCCCGGCGCACCCGGCGGCAACTGCGAAAGGCCGCGGAAGTGCAAGCCGATCGATGCGTCGCCGTAGTGGCACGACGTGCACGTCTGGGTCGACGGTGCGCGCGTCATGCGGTGAAGCACGGGATGCCCGGGTTCCGACCGCGGAGCCTCCGGGTCCGCCGACCGCGAGAGCCCATCGAGCGTGTAGAGAACGTGACACGCGGCGCACCCCTCGCCCCGATAGTCACCGTCGAAGCCGACGCGGCCGCTCACGGCTCGTCCCTCCGAATAGAGGTGGCACTGCATGCACTCCTTGCGCACGAGGTCGGTGAAGTGCGTGGCGAGCTCGTTCTCCGGCAGGTGGCCCTTGAACGCGGGCACCTGCTTCAGAGCGTCGACCTCGCCCCCCTGGCCCGACTTCGCGGAGACGTCGAAGATCGAGTACTGCGAGCCGCGCTCCTTGAAGAGACCCATCTCGTAGTAGCCGTCGGACAGGTGCCCCGCGGTCGTCCCGTGCAGGCTGGTCTTCAGGTGCTCGACGAGGTGCTCGTGGCACGTGCCGCACGTCTCGCCGGCGACGCGCAGGTCCATCGGGTTGACGAAACGCCGCCATGCGAGGTTCTCGCGCAGTCCGGCGACGCTCTCGTCGTCGCCGGAGGAGGCAGGCTCTCGCACGTGCGCCCCGGCCTTCTTCGTCGAGCTCGCGTTGCCGCCGTGGCAGTCGACGCAGGAGAGCTCCGCCTCGGGGTGCATGTCCTCGATGCCGGCGTGGCACGTGAGACACCCGCTCGATCCGTCTTGCGCCCCGTTCGACGCCGCCGACGAGACTCCACGATCCTCCGCCCCCACCAGCCCGAGCACGAGCGCGAGGAGCGCGAGCGCCAGCAGGGACGTGCGCATCGCTTCCTACCGGAAGAGCTTCGGCAGCTTGCTACCGCGGGCCAACTTCGCCTTCGCGCCGAGCAGGTCGCAAACCGTCGGGCACACGTCGATCGTGCGCACCTCCTGCTGCACGACCTTGCCCCTCCCGAAGTCGGGGCCCCAGCAGACGCAGGAGACGTAGTTCAGGTCGTCGGACCCGTCGCCGTGGTCGAGCCCGCGCCGCGCGTTCAGGTCGGCGTCGCGGCCGAATTCCGGTAGCACGATGATGGCGGTCGACTCGCGCAGCTCGTAGTCGTCCTTCACCACCTGCCAGAGCTCACCCAAACCCACGTCGTTGCGCCGGATGACCTCGACGTAGGAGTTGTACGAGCCGTGCGCCACGTCGGCGTTCTGCAACGACACGCCGAGGAGCTTGGGTTTGAAGATCAGCGTCAGGTTGCGCGCCACCTGGAGCGACTTGGCGTCGCTCGCGTTCACGCCGCGAAGATCCGCGGTGCCGCGCGTCAGCTCGTCGAGGATGTACTTCTCGACCTGGCGTGCGGTTTCGGCCGAGTTGACGCCGGTCGCAGTGTCCCCTCCGATGCTCTCGCGCATCTTGTTCAGGAGCTCGGCCTCGCGCTTGCTCATCTCGCGCGGACGGCCGTAGCTATCGACGATGCTCTTGAACTCCTGATTGAAGACACCGTCGCCGTCGAGCGTGTTCGCGCCGTACTCCGGCCCGTAGTCGACGTGCGTGCTGTAAGCGTAGTTCGCCTGCTGAGCGCCGCCCGAGGTGCTCATCCACACCTCGCTCGCCGAGTATCCACCGTTCTTTCGGACGTACTCGAACAGCGTGGGATCCGGCCCGCGCGCGTTCTCGCGGATCCCCCGCGCCTCGCTGATCCCCGTGAAGATCGAAAGCGCGGCGCCGAAGTGCCCGAGGTTGGACGTCCGGGCGCGCGTGTAGACCACGCCTTCGTCCGCCATCGCCTTGAGGTTCGGAACGTTGTCCGGGGTCCCGAGGGTCTCGCGCGTCCGCACGCCCCCCGCGAACGCGACCAAAATGACGTGCTTCGTCTTGCGCGCCGAGGGCGGCGACGCGGCCCAAAGGGGCTTGGGGCCGAGGAGCGCCGCTCCGGCGAGCGCTCCCCCCTTTAGCACGGTTCGTCGGGTCGGGTTGTTCTTCATGGCCCTGCGCCCTCAGAACGCATGGTACTCGGGATGGGAGACGATGGCGTAAACCACGGTGGACGGCGAGCAGGCGTCGTCGTGAAAGGCGGTGACGAAGCTCTTGAGCTCCTCCGGTCTGACGGCGCGCCCGAGGAGGCGCTCGAAGAGGCCGGCCACCCAGGCGGTGGGATCCTCGATCTCCCCCTTCGGGGGGATCCGGGCCGTCCCGGAGTCGAGCAGCAACCGGGCTAGGACGGAGCGCAGCGGCCCGGGATCGGACAACCCGTCCAGCGCGCCGCGCATGCGGCGCTCCTCTTCCTTGTCCGGCAGGCGGTCTACGAGGTCGACGTACATCGTCCGTACGTACAACCGATTTGGCTGGACGATCTTCTCGGCCAGGCGCTCCTCGTACGCCGGCGAGAGGATCCAGTTCTTGACGAAATCCCCGAAGGCGTAGGGATCGCGCTTCAGCTCCGAGGCCCAGCGCGCGGCGTCGCGCCCGTTGGGCTCGCGCCGCAGCAGCCGCTGGTATTCCCGCTCGATCAGCTCGCGAAGGAAGCGCTTGTCGTCGATCGAGATCTTCACGACGTCGGCCTGCGAGTTCCCCTTGTGGCCGAGGAAGTTGCCACTTCCGCCGTCGTAGAGCTTCTTTCCGATCTCGAGATCGCGCGGGCTCTTCTGAACGGTGATGCCGAGAAGCTGCTCCATCACCACGGTCACGAAGGTGTCGGGGCCGGGGTTGCGCTGATCGAAGCTCGACGAGAGAACGATGCGGTGGATCGCCTCCTTGACGCCGATCCGCTCCGAGCGAAGGTCCTCGGGGATCGCCACGACGCGCTCCGAACGCGGCCGGAAGTTGTCGATCAGGAGGAAGTAATAGAGCTGCTCGTCGGTCCAGCGCTCCCAGAACTCGCGCGTGTCGACGAGCTCGTTCAAGAGGTCGGCGAGCTGGCGCCCGCGCCACGTTTCGCGCTCCGCCAGGAAGGGCGGGCGTCCAAGAAGATCGAGGTAGACTGCGCGGAGAAGCCCCACTTCGAGCACGCGCGCGGGCACGCTCTCGGTCAGGCCATCGTCGTCCGCGGTCCCCTGGGCTGCCGCGGGAGCGGCGAGGAAAAGGGCCCCTAGGCCCCCGAGAAGCGCCCGTTCCAGCGGAATCGCCCCTGCCATGGCACCCAGTGTACCCCCGCTGCTGGGGCGCGTTTCCTAATTGAGGAAGGGATCCAGGTCGCGGCGCAGCCCCGGCGTGTTCATCTTGGCGATGGCGCGCACCTGGATCTGGCGAACGCGCTCGACGCTGACGCCGAGCTCGCCGGCGACCTCGGCGAGGGTGTGCGCCTGCGGGAAGCCGACCCCGAAGCGCATCTTGACCACCAGGCTCTCGCGGTCGCTGAGCCGGTCGAGGGCTTTCTGAACGCCCTCTTCCAACGTCAGGTCTTCCAACCTCGAGCTGTAGGGTCCGTTCTCGTCCTCCTCCATGACCAGGAGGTCCCGCAGCCGGGAGCCGTCTTCGTCCTCGGAGAAGCCGG
The DNA here is from genome assembly GCA_028278425.1 of Planctomycetota bacterium. Taxonomy (GTDB): domain Bacteria; phylum Planctomycetota; class UBA1135; order UBA1135; genus JANQEJ01. The sequence continues at coordinate 28,796 of JANQEJ010000146.1, forward strand.
CGTCGATCGAGTAGCTGGTCCGGGCCGCGCCTAGGGCGGACTTGACGAGGTTCTCGTTCAGGTCGGAGCTCGCGGCGATCTCAGCCGGCGTGGCCTTCGGGTTGCCGAGGCGGATCGTCGCCTGGTTGATGTGCTTCAGCGCCTTCTGGAGATAGACCGGCACGCGCACCGTGCTGTTGAAGTTGTAGAGATAGTTCCGGAAGGCCTGGTTGAGCCAGTGCACCGCGTAGGTGCGGAAGAGCAGGCCGCGCCTCCAGTCGAAGCCGTCGACCGCACGGAAGAGGGACAGGCTCCCCTCCTGGATCAGGTCCTGGCGGTTGGCGCCGGTCTGCGCATAGCGCTCGACGTTGATCAGGACCAGGTAGAGATTGCGCTCGACCATCTCCGTGCGCAGCGAGTGAAGCTCCAACGCACGGCGGGCAACCGCCCGCGGGCGAGGCGCCCCGGCCTCGGCCTGGCCACCGTCGGGGTCGAGCCCGGCCGCCTCGCGCGCCTGGCGTAGACGCCGGCGAGCGAACTCCACGCGCCGGGCCAAGCGGGCCTCCTCCTCGCGGTCCAGCGGGAGGATGTTGTCGACGTCCACGCGGAACTGCTGCAGCGGGTCCGAGCCCCGTCCCGCCTCGCGGCGGTTCGGCCTGCGCCACGTGAGCGGATCGATGATCTCGAGGTCGAGATCCCGCTCGTCGAGCTCGCGGATCAACTCATCCGCAAGCGTTTCGAACAGGGTGGGATCGGCGGCCGCCGGGTCCAGCCGCTGGTCCAAGTCATTTTGAGAGAGGGGCTTACGCACGTTGTCGCCTCCAAGTGCCTGCCTGGCGATCAGTCGCGTTCCCGGGGAGTCCCGATCGTCCCTGCCATAGAGACCCCCGAGCCGGATCTAGAGATCCGCCCGTACGAGAAAAAAGGCCGTTTCAGCCTGGGAATTTGAGGATTTTGACCCAGCGGTCGTCCCGCTTCGGAACCGCCCTCGGCGAACGGAGCGGCCTACACCCCCGTGATCACCTCTTCATCCTGGAAGGTCTGCTGGACCTCTCTCGGAATGTAGTCCTCGATGTACTTCAGCGCCTCGGATTCACGGACGAGGTTCCGGGCGATCACCATCCGCTGGATCTGGTTGGTCCCCTCGTAGATCTGGAGGATCTTCGCGTCGCGGAAGCACTTGGCGACGGGGTAGTCCTCCATGAACCCGTATCCGCCGAAGATCTGCACCGCGTCGGTGGCCACCTCCATGGCCGTGTCGGTCGCGAAGCACTTGGCGATCGCCGCCCGCTTGGTGATGTTCTTGACGCCGGCGTCGACCGCCGCCGCGGCGGAGTAGACCAGCCACCTGGACGCCTCGGTCTTCATGGCCATGTCGGCCAGCATCTTCTGCACCATCTGGAACGACGAGATCGGCTGCCCGAACTGGTTGCGCCGGTTGGCGTAGACGACCGCCAGATCCAGGGCGCCCTGCGCGGCGCCGACCGCCTGCGCGGCGACGCCCGGACGGGCGCAGTCGAGGGTCATCATCGCGTGCTTGAAACCCTGACCGGGGCGACCGCCGATCAGGTTGTCCTTGGGAACACGCACGTGGTCGAAGTGCGTTTCCACCACCGGAACCGTGCGGATGCCCATCTTGTCCTCGATCTTGCCGATCGAGAAACCCGGCGTTCCCTTCTCGACGACGATGGAGCTGATCCGGCGCGACTTGGAGCTCGGGTCGGTGACGCAGAAGACCGAGTAGATGTCGGCCACGCCGCCGTTCGTCGTCCACTTCTTCTCACCGCAGATGACGTACTCGTCTCCGTCGAGCTCCGCCGTCACCGACAAGCCGCCCGCGTCGGAGCCCGCGTACTTCTCGGACAGGCAGAACGCGACGAACTTCTCCCCGTTGGCGATCTGGGGCAGCCACTTCTGCTTCTGCTCCTCCGTGCCCCCGAGGATGATGGGGAACGATCCCAACGCGTTGACCGCAAAGGCGACCCCGAAGCCCGAGTCCGCCCGCGCGAGCTGCTCGGTCACGAGGCAAAGCGCCAGCACGCCGGCCCCGTGGCCGCCGTACTCCTTCGGCACGAACGTCTTGAAGAGCCCCGCCTCGGCGACGGCCTTGGCCGCTTCGTAGTTGTACTCCTGCGCCCGGTCGTACTTGGCCGCGTTCGGGCGGACGTACTTCTCGGCGATCTCGTGCGCCTTGTCCTTCAGCTCGAGGGCGAGGTCGCTAAAGACGATGTTGTTCGGGTGTTCCATGGAATCTGGGGGGCCTGACTCGGTTCTCCGGCTCACTAACGGCGAGAGTATAGCCGTGGGACCGCGGCTCTCAGCCTCTCGAGCGGGTTTCCCGCTCCGTCCAGACGATCTGTCGAGGAGAGGCTTCCTCGAAGGAGCCCGGCGTGAAGTCCCCGTCACGCCGTGTGACTCGCAACCCGGCACGAGCGCAGAGCTCGTCGAATTCCGGCGGGTCGTACAGGCGCACGTCCTCCCGCCAGGAACGCTCGCTCCCGTCGGGCCTTCGAAGCGTGACCTCCTTGACCACGCGGCTTCCACCGGCGGCGAGGCGGCGTCGCTCCAACAAGACCAATCCGTCCCGCTCGGTCTCGGACTCCGGAACGAGCGAAGCGCGGATGCGCGCCGGGTTCATCAGATCGAAGACCGCGCTTCCACGCGCTTTGAGGACGCGCGCGACTTCGGCGAGGACACCGGCGTTGGCGCCGTCGTCGAGGTACCCGAAGGACGAGAAGAGCATCAACACGGCCCCGAAGGAACCGTCCTCAAAGGGGAGGGCGCGCGCGTCGGCGCGAGCCAGCCGGCCGGACAGCCTCTCGGATCCGGGGAGGGAACGCGCGTGCCTGAGAAGCTCCAAGGACAGGTCCACACCGACCGCGGTGCGCCCCGACTCCCGGAGCGCGAGAGTGTGCCGCCCGAATCCGCAGCAGAGATCGAGCAGCGGATCCGCGAGATCCGCGGTGAGAAGATGGGCCACCTCGCGCCGAGCCGCGTCCAGGTCGCGATGCGGGTAGACGCGCAGATACTCGGCTCCGAACGCCTCTTCGAACCAGGGGCGCTCGCGCCCCGCGCTCACTTTCGCGCTGCGGTCGCGGGGTCGAGCGTGAGCTCGATGCCCTCGCCTCCGCGCCCGACCGGCGTGGAAACGACGTAACCGTCGCCCTTGGAGTCGACGAACCCGTCGACGTCGAACCACGCCTCGATCACGTGGGGTCCGGTGGGCGCCAGCCCGCCCATGCTGTCCTTCTCGTCCACGTGGAAGGCGAGGCGGCGCTCACCGTCCTCGAGCGCGCCCGCCTCGCTGAGCGCGTACTTGTGCGAGTAGGAGGGCATCATGATGCCTTCCGGCTTGATGGTGATGAAGACGTAGCCGTCCTCGCGCGTCGCCAGCTCGCCGAGCAGCCGCACGCTGCCCACGAAGCTGACCGGCTCGGGCGAAGCGGCCTCCAGGGGCGGATGATCGGGCGGCAGCTCCGTGCCGCCCGTGGAGACGCTCTGCCCGCTCTCCACGGGAACCGGCGCGGGACCGCAGGCGCACAGCGCGAACAGGGCGAGGGAGCCGAGGCGACGAAGGACTTGGTGCATGGCGCGGCCGATTCTACTCGGGAAGCACCTCGAAGGTCACGTCGCGGAAGCTTGCGTGCCCCTTCAGCACGCGCAGTCGGAGCTCCGTCGCCGCGGCCGAAAGCTCGATCGGCTTGAAGATCCGCTCCTGGTCGGAGAACGCGCCGGGTTCCACGTCGCGACGCGGGCCGACGACCTCGACCGCGAGCTGGTTTCCGCGCGCGGTCAAGCGAAAGCGCACGTACGTGCGGTCGCCGCCGTCGGCAACGTGCTGGAACTCCCTGAGCGTCGGCTCCGCCTTCCACGCGCCGTCCTCCTCGCGCTCGGTGACGAACGTCCCGAAGTAGAGCGTGTCCTCGGCAAGCTCGTAGAGGTCCAGCAGCACGTGCCCGCCATCCGCGAGACCGATTTCCAGGCTCGCTCGTTCCGTCCGCTTGCCCCCCTCCAAGAAGTCGAAGTGGATCAGCGCCATGGAGCCGGTCAATTCCCACGCGCCGCCCGCGATGGGGTGAACGAGCTCGGCCTCCTCCTTCTTCGCCATGACGATGATCCCGAGGGCGTCCTCCTCCGCCACCCACTTCCCGCTGACCGCCCAGCTCTCCCCGAGCCGCTCCGCGAGCGAGTCCGCGAAGAGCGCCTGCGGCCCTTGCGGCGGGGGCGGGGGCTCCGGTTCCGGTTCGGGCTTGGGATCCGGCTCGACGGGAGACGGCGGGTCGACGACGACCTCGGCCGGACCGGTGTCCACGGGTTTCGTCTCCGCCGGCTCCGTCGGCGATGGATTCGTGGACGGTACGTCGGTCGGCTCGACGGGAGGATCCGGACCGGGCGTTGAGACTTCCACCGGCGTGCTCACATCGGCGGTCGCGCTACCCCCGTCACCCTGGGAAACGGAACCCGATTCTCCTCTGGCGGTCTCGCCTGCGTCGTCAGGGGGTGAGTCCCCGTCGCCACCAAAACCGATGACCGCGACGACCACGAGCAGACCGACGACCGCGACGGCCGCAACGACCTTCCAAACGTGCGATCCGAGCGCGGTGGGCATCCCGGCGGCGCCGCGCACTTTCACCGTCTTGGAAGCGCCCGAGCCGGCCTTCGGAAGCTTGCGCAGGATCTCGTCGCAGCGCCGGACCAAGTCGGCGTAGTCGCTGAACCGATCCTCCCGCCGCGGAGCCAACATCTCGGCGACCACCGCGGAAACCGACGCCGGCAGCGTTCTCAGCTCCTCGCGCGGATCCGGCGGCGGCGGGCTGATCTTGGCCTGGACGAGCTCGGTGAGCTTGCGCTGCGGAAACGCGAGCGCCCCGGTCAGCGCCTGGTAGAGGACGCAGCCGAGGCCGTAGATGTCCGCGCGGTAGTCGACCCCTTCGGGATCGTTGAACTGCTCCGGCGCCATCGTCGCGGGCGTTCCGACGATCATGCCCTCGACGGTGAGCTTCATCCCTTCGGTGGCCGTCGAGTGCTCGGGGCGCGCGAGACCGAGGTCGGTCAGCTTCGCCTGCTGAGGGAAGTCCTCCGCGATGCCGGACTTCGACACCGGCTTCAGGAGGACGTTCTCGGGTTTGACGTCGCGGTGAATCACGCCGGCGTCGCGCGCGTAGTCGAGGGCGGACGCCAGATCGCGCACCATCGCGACCGCGTGCCGCGCTTCGAGGGGACCGTGCGTCTGGATCCAGGAGCTCAGGTTCATCCCCTCGACGAACTCCATGACGATGAAGCAATCGCCGTCCGTGAGCTCGCCGGCCTGGTAGCAGGCGACGATGTTGGGGTGCGAGAGCCCGGCGAGGATGCGCGCCTCGCGATGGAAACGCGCGATGTAGTCCTTGCGCGCCGCCATGTCCTGCGTCATGACGAGCTTGACCGCCACGACGCGCTCGAGGAACGTCTGCCGCCCCTGGTAGACGATGCCCATCCCGCCACGGCCGATCTCGCGGATCAGCTCGACGTCGGGGATGTGCGGCAGCGAGGTACGCCCGGGCACGGCGGCCCGCGTCTCGGCGAGGTCCGTGTCGCGATACGGCTCGCTGCCCGATTCGGGCGTTTCCTTCATTCAGGCTTGAGGTCTTCGATCTCGTCGAGGAGCTGCTCGGCCGACGGCCGGTCGTCGATCGTGCCGCCGGTGTAGGCGAAGCGCACGATCCCCTCGCGGTCGATCAGAATCGTCGTGGGAGCGGCGAGCTCGTCCTCGATGTCCAGGCTGCGCACCAGCCGCAGGTCGATGTCGAGCAGGATCGGGAAGGGGACCTCGATCTCGTCCTCGTCTTCCTCGATCCGCTGGACGCCTTCGAGGAAGGCGGGCACCGCGGACGCCGGACCGGGGTACATCAGCATGACCTCGGTGTTCAGCTCGTCGAAGCGGCGTTTGTTCTTCATCAGCGCGACGGTCTGCGCCGCACAGTAGACGCACACCTCCCCGCCCCAGCCGCGGAGGATGACCAAGGCGACGTTCTTCTTGCCCTTGTAGTCCTTGAGGTCGAGCGTGCTCCGGTCGGAGCGGAAGAAGCGGTTCAGCGGAAGCGCCTCACCCGCGAGGTCCTTGCGCTCGCCGGAGGACACCTTGCGGTTGCGGCGATAGGGGCTCGAGCCGGCGGCGCGCGAAGCCTGCTTCTCGTCGTAGCGCTCGACGAAGCTCTCCTTCTTGTCCTCCTCGACCTTCTTCTCGGGCTGAAGCTCCACCGGCGCGGACAGCGGCAGGTCCGACTCGCGCAGGTCGCGGTCAGCGGGCGGAATCGGATCGTCCGGCAGAGCGGCGACCACTTGCTCCGGTTCCGGTTCCGGTTCCGGTTCCGGCACCGGCTCGGGCTCGGGCTTCGCTTCCGGCGTCGCCGGCTCGGGCGCGGGCTTCGGCGGCTCGGGGGCCGCGGCGGCGACCGTCTCCGCTCCGGGAAGCGCGAACGACTCGCGTCCGGTCTCGCGGCCGGAGCGGTCGTAGTAGACCCACGTGCCGACCTTTCGCCCGGCGAGGAACGACCCGGTCTCCTGCAACGCGCCGCCGGGATGGCGGAAGACCCATTCGCCCGTCTGCCGGCCGCGGTCGAACCCGCCCTGGGCCTGCACCGTTCCTTCCAGCCGCCAGAAGGTCCAGGGTCCGACCTCCCAGTTGTTCTCGAAGACGCCCTCCGCGCGCTTGTTCCCGTTCGCGTACCAGTAGGTCCACGAGCCGGTTCGCTCACCCATGTCCCAGGAGCCGCGCTGCTTGAACTGGCCGTCCTCGTACCACGAAACCCACTCCCCCACGCGGACCGAGTCGGAGCGACGGCCGTCCTTGATCTTGAGCCAGCGACCCTCCTGCTTCTTCTGGCCGTTCTTGTGGAAGTAGGTCCACATCCCGTCCTCGCGATCCCCGAGCAGGGTGCCGACGGCCTTGGTGACTCCGCCGACGTATTGCCCGACGTAGTCGAGCGGAGTGGCGAGCGAAGAACAGGCGGCAATCCCGAGAAGCGCCGCGGCACAGGCGGCAAGCGGCAGGCGAGGCTTCATGATGTGCTCGATGGTACCCTCCGCACCATCGGTATGCAGCCCCGGCACAAGCTCTACGATCGCACCGCGAAGGAAGATCTGGAGGAACGCGTCCTCGCACCCTGGGCGATGAAGTCCAGCCGCTCCCGCGGACGCCGTTTTCACGAGGAAGAAGACGATCTGCGGACCGTTTGGGAGCGCGATCGCGATCGCATCGTCCATTCCACCGCGTTCCGGCGGCTGATGTACAAGACCCAGGTCTTCGTGAATCGCGAGGGGGACCACAACCGGACCCGGCTCTCCCACAGCCTCGAAGTCGCCCAGGTCGCGCGCAGCGTCGGCAGCGCCCTGGCGCTGAACGAGCCGCTCTGCGAAGCCCTGGCGCTCGCGCACGACATCGGCCATCCGCCCTTCGGTCATCGCGGCGAGTGGGCGCTGGACGAGCTGATGAGCGCGCACGGCGGCTTCCGGCACAACGCGCAGGTGCTGCGCGTCGTCGACCTGCTGGAGCGGCGCAGCCCGGACTACCCGGGCCTCAACCTCACGCGGGAGGTCCGCGAGTCGTTGCTCAAGCACGAGCGGGACGCCGACTGGCCGGCGGAGTTCCACCCGCGGCCCGGCCAGCCTTGCCTCGAGGCGCAGGCGGTCGACCTCGCCGACTCGACGGCATACGACGTCCACGACATCGAGGACGGCCTGCGCGCCGGCGTCTTCGGGGAGGCGGCCATCGACGAGAACGTCGCCCTGTGGCGCGGCGCGCGCGAGGCGGTCGCGCTTCGCCACCCGGGCTTCCTCGAGGGCACGACCGATACCGCGCTGCGCGTCAAGCGCATCACCAACGAGCTGATCAAGATCTGCATCAACGACCTGATCCAGTCCTCCGCTTCGCGGATCGCCGACGCGCGGCTGGAGAGCGCCGACGACGCCCGTGCCCGCAACGCGATGCTGGTCGGGCACAGCCCCGAGCTCAAGGGGGAGGTCGGTGAACTCCAGCGCTTCCTGCAGGAGCACTTCTATCGCCACCCCCGCCTGCAGGAGCTCACGGAGCACGCGGCGCGCGTGCTGACACCGCTCTTCGAGGCGTACGTCGAGGACCCCGCGGAGATGCCGGCCTGGTACCAGCATTGGATCGACACGGTCGGGCGCGAGCGGGCGGTGTGCGACTACCTGGCCGGCATGACCGACCGGTTCGCGGAGTTGGAGCACGCGCGCCTGTTCGGCTAGGAACGCGCGAGTAACCGCCGGTCGCGGACCGCGGCGTTGAGGAAGAGCGCCGCGAGGAACAAGGTCGCGAGAAACGCTCGAACCGCCGGGACGTTCGGTTGAAGGGCGCCCCCCTCGTCGAGGAGGAACGGTCCACGGCCGGCGTCCGCCAAGCAGACGGCGCCCAGTCCCGTCGCCAGGGTCGCGATCGCGACCGTTCGCGCGGGAAGGCGCGCGGCGATCCAGAGCAACGGCGCAAGAGCGATGAACGCAAGGAAACCGTGGGACGCCGCCGCGCCGCCGAGCGTCGCCGCGCACACGGCGAGCAAGGTCGCGAGCGCCAGCGCGGTCTCGGCCGGCCGCGCCTCCCCCCCGAGCACCGTCTTCGCCTCCCAGGCAAGAAAGAGGGGGGTCACCGCGAGCACGCCGAGCGCGTCCGCGAACCACCACGACGGCCAGGTCGACCAGACGGCGCTCCCGAATCGAACGGCGACGAGGGCGCCGAGGAAAGTGGCGACCGCGGGACCCAGGACGACTCCGAAGGCGACGAGCTTGAACGTCTGTCGCGTGGCGACCGCGCCGAAGCGAGGTCCGCCGAAGCGACGAATGAGATAGGCCCCTAGCAGGGCCTCGAAGGTCACGCCGGCGTCGATGAGGCCGGTCGCTCCGCTCTCGCCGGCGACGATGGCGGCAACCGGCGTCAGGAGGACGGCCGCCGGAACGACGAGGAGCCACGCCCGCCTGTGGGTGACGAGCAGCGCTCCCAGGAGAACTCCGCTCGCCGGCCGAAAGGCCGCGACGCTTTCCGCGTCGGGGCGAAGCTCGTAGCCGAGCAGGACGGCCACGGCGTACGTCAGGAGGGAAAGACCGGCTCGGAGCCAAACGTTCCCGCGCGCCATGGAAGCGTCGATCCGATCCCCCGCGCCCTTGCCGAGTCCGGCGAACAACGGCTCGACCAGATGATCGTGCGGCCGCGTGCGGTACTCCTTCTCGTCGCTCACGTCGTCCGGCGGAGTCTACAATTCGCGGCGGTCATGCCCCCGGTCCCGCACGAGTTCAAGGATCCCGAGTTGCTCAAGCTCGCCCTTACGCACGCGTCGACGGGGGAGGAAGAGGACAACGAGCGACTCGAGTTCCTCGGCGACGCCGTTCTCGATCTCGTGGTCGCGGACGAGCTCTTTCGATGCCATCCCGGTCTGCCCGAGGGCGAGCTCACCGAGCTCAAGGCCTGGGTCGTTTCGCGGCGCGTCCTGGCCGAGGTCGCGCGCGACCTCGGCCTCGAGGCCGAAGCCCGCCTCGGCAGCGGGCTCAGGAACCGCACGCTGCCGCGCTCGGTGATGGCCAACCTGTACGAGGCGGTGCTCGGCGCGGTCTATCTCGACGGCGGGCTCGAGACGGCGCGCGCGTTCGCGCGCGCGACGCTCCGCCAGCCGCTCGAGCGCGTCCGCCAGCAGCAGCGGGGTCCCAACCCGAAACAGGTCCTCCAGCGGCATTGCCAGCTCGAGACCGGCGAGCCGCCGGTGTACGTCGTGCTGGACGAGCGCGGCGAAGCGCACTCCCGCGCCTTTCTCGTCGCGGCCGAGATCGACTCGCGCCGTTTCCCGAGCGCGTGGGGACGGACGCGCAAGGAGGCCGAGCGCTGGGCGGCCTACGAGGCCCTGCTCGTCCTCGACGAGGAAGCCCCGGCGTGAGCGCTCTGCTCGAGCCGTCGGTCCTCGACGGCGACGACGCCTTCGAGCGTCTGGCCGGCGCGGTCTCGCCGGGAAGGGTCGTGTCGGCCGGGGCGCTCTGGGGGTCGTCGCAGGCGCTGGTGCTCGCGGCCCTGTCGCGGCGGCTGCAGGGCCCCTGGCTGGTCCTGGTCTCGACCGAGACCGAAGCCGACGTGTTCGCCGACGACCTGGCCGCCTTCGGCGTCGAGTGCGCGTCGTTCCCCGCGCGCGAGTCGTACTCCTCCGGCCGCGATCGGGCGCACGCCGATCCGGACTCGGTGCGCAACCGCCTCCAGGTCGCGCAGAGGATCGCCGGTCCGCCCGAGCGGCGACCGCGCCTGATCGTCGCTTCGCTCCTATCGATGCTTCAGCCGGTCCCCTCCCCGCGCCAGCTCGAGAGCGACTTCCTCCATCTTGCGAAAGCCAACCGGCTCGATTCGGGCCAGTTGCTCGAGCGCCTGGTCGGTTCGGGCTACTCGCGACAGCCCCTGGTCGAACGTCCCGGCGAGGTCAGCGTCCGCGGCGACGTGATCGACGTCTTCCCGTTCGCCGCCGACCAGCCGGTGCGCGTGGAGCTCTTCGACGACGAGATCGAGTCGATCCGCGTGTTCGACCCGAATACGCAGCGCAGCGTCGAGACGCTCGATCAGGTCGCCCTCTGCGTCGCATCGGACGTCGGCGGGGTCGAGGACGGCAAGGGCCTCCAGGCCGCGGAGCTCCTCTCGCCCACGACCGTGTACGTCGAGGTCGAGCCGCTGCGCGTCGCGGATCAGGCCGAAGGGCTGCGCATCCGGTCGACCGCGCACAAGCGCAGGTTGCTGGCGCTGCGCGACGCGATGGCGAAGCACGCCGGCGTGTCGCTGCAGAGCCTCCCCGCCGACGACGTCAACTTCGGCACGCGCTCGGTGCAGGGGCTCGCGGTCGGATTGAAGCAGGCTCCCGCCACCCTGCGCGCGGCGACGTCGGCCGGCGACAGGGTGCTGGTCCTGTGCCGGACGGAGGCCGAGGAACGCCGGTTCCGCGAGCACCTCGAGGAAGCCGGCGGCGCTCCCGGCGTGGACACCCGCGTCGGCTCGGTCGCACGCGGCTTCCGCATGCCGGCGATCGAGGGCCTCGTCGTCAACCACCGCGAGCTCACCGGCATCCTGGGCGCGCGCGGACGGCCGAAGGCCAAGAAGACGCACCACGTCCGCGCCCTCCAGACCTTCTTCGAGCTCAAGACCGGCGACCTGGTCGTTCACGCGGTACACGGCGTCGCCCAGTACGCGGGGCTCGTGCGCATGGAGCGCGCCGGCGGCGAGGAGGAGCACCTGAACCTGCTCTTCGCCGACGACGTGCACCTCTACGTGCCCGCGAGCCGCATCGACCTCGTGCAACGCTACATCGGCAGCGGCGGCGCGACGCCGTCGCTCGACAAGGTCGGCGGGCAGGCCTTCCGGCGCCGCAAGGAGAAGGTCGAGCGGGCCCTCGTGGACCTCGCGGCGGACCTGCTCAGCGTCCAGGCCAAGCGCGAGATGCAGAAGCGGCCCCCGTGGGTCTTCGAAGAGGCGCTGCACCAGGACCTCGTCGACTCGTTCCCCTACGACGACACCAAGGACCAGGTCACCGCCGACGCCGAGATCGCCGCCGACCTCACCGGCCCGCGGCCGATGGACCGGCTCCTGTGCGGCGACGTCGGCTTCGGCAAGACGGAGCTCGCCGTCCGCGCGGCCTTCCGCGTGGTGTCGGCCGGCGCGCAGGTGGCCGTGCTCGTGCCGACCACCGTGCTCGCGCAGCAGCACTACCAGACCTTCCGCGAGCGCCTGTCGGAGTTCGCCGTGGAGGTCGAAACGCTCAGCCGCTACGTCACGGGCGACCGCGCCAAGGACGTGATCGAGCGCGTCGCGCTCGGCCAGGTCGACGTCCTGATCGGCACGCACCGCATCCTCTCCAAGGACGTCTCGTTCAAGCGACTCGGTCTCGTCATCGTCGACGAGGAGCAGCGCTTCGGCGTGAAGCACAAGGAGCACTACAAGCGGCTGCGCGCCGAGGTCGACCTCCTCACCTTGACCGCCACGCCGATCCCGCGGACGCTGCACATGTCGCTCTCGGGTCTGCGCGACATCTCCGCCCTGTCCGAACCGCCCGAGGGGCGGCAGGAGATCGAGACCCTCCTGGCCTACGACGACGACCGCGGGTTGATCCGGGAGGCGCTCCTGCGCGAGAAGAACCGCGGCGGGCAGGTCTTCTTCCTCCACAACCGCGTTCGATCGATCAACGCCCGCGCCCGCGAGCTCGCCGAGCTCGTGCCCGAGTGCGAGCTCGCCGTCGGACACGGACAGATGGCCGGCAACACCCTCGCGACGGTGATGCGCACGTTCGAGCGCGGCGACGTGGACGTCCTCGTCGCCACGACGATCATCGAGAACGGCATCGACATCCCCTCGGCCGGCACGATCGTCGTGGACCGCGCCGACCGCTTCGGGCTCTCGGAGCTGCACCAGCTCCGCGGGAGGGTCGGCCGCGGCCGGCACAAGGCGTACTGTTACCTGTTGCTCGACCGGAACCAGCCGGTGCGGCAGGCGGCGCGCGAGCGCCTGAAGGCCCTGGAAGAGCTGACGCAGCTCGGCGCGGGCTTCCAGATCAGCATGAAGGACCTCGAGCTCCGGGGCGCCGGCAACATCCTCGGGCCCGAGCAGTCGGGCCACATCGCGGCGGTCGGATACGACATGTACTGCCGGCTCCTGAAGCAAACCGTCGAGCGCCTCACGGTCGGGCAGGCGGAGACCGAGGAGCTCCTGCGCACCGTGCCGGCCGAGGTCGAGGCCGAGCTGCAAGCGGAGGCGGTCGAGCTCGAGCTCGGCATTCCCGCCTTCCTGCCCAAGGCGTGGATTCCCTCCGCCGACACCCGCGTCGAGCTCCTCCGCCGCTTCGCGTCGATCGAGAGCGAGGCCGAGGCCGCCGACCAGCTCGCGATGCTCCGCGACCGCTACGGTCGGGTCCCGCCCGAGGCCGAGGCGCTGCTGCGACAGTTCCGCCTGCGCCCGCGCCTCGCGCGGCTGGGGATCCGCCGGCTCCTCTGGCGCGACGAGACGTACTTCGTCGAGTACGCCGACCGCGTCTTGCTCGAAGAGACCCTCGCCGGCCACGAGATCGAGCTTCGCCCGCTGCGCGCCGGACAGGCGCACCTCGTGATCCCGCCCGGCTTCCGCGACGCGGAGGCGGCGCTCGGCTGGTTCGAGGGGCTCTTGATCGCGGAAGGGGACGCGCCCAGGATGTCCGCTTCGAGCCATCGCCCATGAATCACGCCGTCACCGCCCTCGCGCTCCTCGCCCCGCTCCTCCAGGACGGAGGGGGGCAGGAAGGCGCCGCGCGGATCGGCCCGCCGGCCGACGACGGATGGAAGATGCTGGACGCCGTCATCTACCAAGCGGGCGACGAGGTGATCACGTTCCTCGGGCTGATGCAGTACTACAAGTACCGGCTCGACGCGATGAACCTGCCGGTGAGCACGCAGGAGGAGCAGAACCGTTTGCTCGACCAGGCCCTCGAGAGCCTCATCGTGCTCAAGCTGGAGTCCCAGGCGGGCGAGGACCAGGACCTTCTGACCCCGGTCGAGGTGGAGCGGACGATCGACCGTTTCCTGGAGAATCGCCGCCGCGCGCACGACGAGGGACTCGCGACCTACGCGACCGAGCTCGAGAGCATCGGCCTGACCGCGATCCGGGAGAAGGAGCAGACCAAGGAACAGTTCTACACCCAGAGCTTCCGCGACGCCGGACTGACCGGGCCGCGCCCGACGCGGGACCGCTACGTCCGTCCGGGGGAGCTGCGGCGCCTGTACCACGAGCGCAGGGCGGCGCTCAGCGAGCCGGACCAGGTCAAGTTCCAGGAGATCGTGATCGTCGCCGAAGCCGTCGGCGGCGTGGAGATCGCGAAGTCGCTGGCGGAGGAGGTCCTGCAGCGGCTCGAAGCCGGGGAGGACTTCGGTCTTCTGAACGAGGAGTTCAGCGTCACCTACCGCGACACGCTGGGCGAGACGGAGTTCTTCGAGATGACGAAGCTCCCCCCGGCGATCGAGGAGTTTGCGGCGACCGCGAAGGAGGGCGATCTCTCCGCGCCCCTCCCGATCACGGCCCCCTCGACCGGGGAGGTGCGGGCCTACCGGGTCCTGAAGTTCCTCGAACGACGGGCGGGCAAGCCGGCGCCGGCCTTCTTCGACCCCGAGACCCAGGACGAGCTCCGCCAGGACGTCCTCGACCTCCGGGACCAGCTCTATCTCCGCCGAGCCCGCCTCCAGCTCCGGGGCCGGGCCTACCTCTGGAACCAGACCCAGACCGAGGCGACCCCCGCGCTGCCCGGGCCGTAGTCCGCCGGCCCGCACCCTGCTAGACTCTTGCGGAAATCCCCGGAAGGGGGTGAACCGGGCGCGCCGGAGGCCGTTGGGGCCTCCCCAGGCCCCAAAACGCGGCCCCGGACCCCGGAAACTCCTCTGGGGAAGTCGCCGCCCCCCCACCCGGCCGGACGAGAAGCGCTATGGCCCAAGAGGACTACATCGGTATCGAGATCGAGAGCACCCTTCCCAAGCCCTGGGAGGAGGAGCAAACGTTCAACGACGTCCTGTACGACTGGATGGCGCGGGCTCCCTGGCTGATGATCTCGGCCGCGGCCCACCTCCTGATCTTCTTCATCCTGATGGCGATCCCGTGGGAGCTCCTCTCCCCGGACAACTCGAAGAAGATCCAGGCCTCGATCGAGATCCCCCCGGAGGACCTGTTCGAGGAGCCGGAGGAGGAGATCGAGGAGGAGATCGAGGAGGAGGAGCCGGTCGAGGAGCCGATCCTCAAGGACGCCGAGATCTCGGACCACAACGAGACCGAGGACGACATGGAGTACGAGCAGTCGGAGGGCGACCCCGACTTCCTGTCGGACTCCCCCTTCGACTCGGACGCCTTCAACGACGTCATCGGCATCGGCGGCGGCGCCGGCGGCAAGTTCGGCGGGCGCTTCGGCGGGCGGCGCAACCTCCGCGCGGCGGGCGGAGCCGGCGTCGAGCAGGCGCTGAAGGACGGGCTCGAGTGGCTGAAGAACCACCAGTCGCCCGACGGCTCGTGGGACTGCGACGGCTTCATGGGCAACTGCGGCAAGATCGGCAGCAACGAGTGCGACGGCGCCGGTTACACGAACCACGACGTCGGCGTGACGGGCCTCGCGTTGCTCGCGTTCCTCGGCGACGGGAACACGACGAACGAGGGGCCGTACAAGGAGGTCGTCTCCAACGGCATCAAGTGGCTGCGCCAGCAGCAGGACCCGGACAACGGCCTCCTGGGCGACCGCGCCGGCCACGACTTCATCTACAACCACGCGATCGCGGCGCTCGCGATCTGCGAGGCCTACTACTTCTCCAAGAGCCCGCTGATCAAGCGCACGGCGCAGAACGCGATCAACTTCATCACGTCGGCGCGCAACCCGTACGCGGCCTGGCGTTACGACGTGCCGCCGATCGGCGACAACGACACGTCGGTCACCGGGTGGATGATCTTCGCGCTGGCCTCGGCCAAGGACGCGGGGTTGAAGGTCCCCGAGGACGCGCTCGAGGGCGGTCTCTCCTGGATCGACGAGGTCTCCGACCCCGCGACCGGCCGCGTGGGCTACGACTCGTTCGGCTCGCTCTCCTCACGGACGCCGGCCAACGAGCACTACCCGCGCGAGAAGGGCGAGGCGATGACCGCCGTGGGCCTCCTGTGCCGGATCTTCCTCGGCCAGGACCCGTCGGACCACCCGATCATGGAGAAACACGCCGACCTCTTGAAGCGGACTCCGCCCGTGTGGGATCCGGAGGGCTTCGGGTGCGACATGTACTACTGGTACTACGGCACCTACGCGATGTTCCAGATGGGCGGCAGCCACTGGAAGAGCTGGAACCAGGCGATGAAGAAGGCGGTGCTCGAGTCGCAGCGCAAGGACGGCGACGAGAAGGGCTCGTGGGATCCGGTCGGTCCGTGGGGCTACACCGGCGGTCGCGTGTACGCCACGGCCTCGATGACGCTCTGCCTCGAGGTCTACTTCCGCTACGCCAAGGTCCTCGGCGCCCGCTAGCTCCGCGCTAGCTCGAAGAGCTAATCACAGAGGGGCGGAGGTCCGCAGGACCTCCGCCCCTCTTGGCTTTTCCGCGGTGCGAGGTCAGCAGATCCGCCGGAAGAACGGCTTCACGAACTCGGCCACGTTGGACTTGTCGCGGGAGACGAGGCCGCCCTCGGATTCGGAGCGAACGTGTACCGTCGTGGAGGGGATCCCTTCCGGCCCCTCGACCGTCACCGTGATCTTGGAGCTGCCGCCGAGGAGGCCGCCGGACTTCGTGCACGAGAGAACGCCCGCTTCGGCGTCCTCGGAGACCAGGTCCCAGCCCGCCAGGTCCGCGATCATCTCCTTGGCTGCCCTGTAGACGTCGCCCCTGAGCGTGGGGACGCGGATCGGCTGGTGATGCTTGTTCTTGTGGTTGTCGCTGGTCTCGAAAGACCCCGCCATCACTTCTTGGCGGCGGCGGCGTGTGCGAGGCGGCTCTTGTACCGCGCGGCCGTGTTGCGGTGGATGACGTTGGTCTTCGCGGCCTTGTCGACGCGCTTGACGGCGATCGGGAGCGCCTTCTCCGCGTCCGCCGCGGTCTCGGCCGCGAGCACCTGCTTCATCGCCGTGCGCATGGACGAGCGGATCGCCTTGTTGTGGAGCCGGCGGTTCTCGTCCTGCTTGACGCGCTTCTTCGCTTGCTTGCTATTCGGCATGGGTCAGTTCAGTTCTTCCATCTTGGTGGACACGTCACGATAGCCGATGTCCACCTCGTAGACGCGAATGTAATAGCCGCGGGCTTCCTCCCGCTGCCCCTGGGACTCGGCGATACCCCCCAGGTTGTAGAGGATCTCCTTCGCCCGCTCGTTCATGCCCCCCAGGGCCTCCAGGGCCCGCTCGAACTCCTTCTTGGCGAGATCGAGGATGCCCTTGCGCTGGAAGCACTGCGCCATGTGGAACAAGGCGTCGTTCCGCACCCGGGGGTCGGTCTGGATCTTCTGCAGCTCGGCCAGCGCCTTGTCGTGCTCCTCGCCGCGCATCAGCCGGCGCGCGTACTGCAGGCGCAGCCCGCCGTCGCTGGGACGCAGGTGGACGCGGCGCGCGAAGTCCTCGACCTCGTGCGCGAGCAGCTCCCGCTCCAGCTTGGTCGCCTTGTCGCGGTCGCCCTCCTTGTCCGCGCGGGCGATCTGCTTCTTCAGGACCTTGGACTTCAGGTCGCCGGCTTTGGCCGCGAGCTCCACGTCCTCCTTGCGGTATTGCTGCGCGCGCTCGATCAGGTCGAGCGCGGCCTCGGGGTCCCGCAACTTCTCGTGCACGGCGGCCATCTCGCTCAGGACCTCGACGTCCGAGGGCGCCTCGGCGTAGAGGTTCTGCAGCCGCTCCAGCTCGGCCTCGAGCTCCTCGTTGCTCATGTGCAGCTTGCGCGCCCGCTCGAGCTCCTGGGCCCGGGCCTTGTCCTTGATCGTCTCGCGGCTGTGCTGCACCGAGTCGAGGGAGGACTGGCTGAGCGCGGTCTCCGCCGCCAGGTCCTTGCGCGCCTTCAGCGCCTCCTGGTCGCGCGGATCGGCCTGCAGCGCCCGCTCGAAGTACTCCAGGGCGCGGGCCGGATCGCCGGTGCGCTGCATCATCGCCCCGGCGCGCTTCAGGCCCTCCGGGTTCTTCGGCGCGATCTCCGCCACGAATTCGTACACCGCGCGCGCCGAGTTGAAGTGCCCGCCGTCCTCCAGCGCCATGCCGAGCATCAGGTTCCCCTCCTCGTCGAGGGGGTTCTTGTCAAGGTAGGACTCGAGCGCGCGGGCGCAGGCGTCGTGCTTGCCCATCTTGCGCATCGTCTTCGCCCGGCCGAGCGGGACGGACCCCGCGACCTTGCCGAAGAGCTTCCCGCCCTTCTTCTGCTCGTGGCGCTTCTTGAGGGCCTTCCGCAGCCCGCTCCGGGCGTCGCCGAGGTCCGCGTCGAGCTCCAGGAGCTGCCGGTAGAGCTCGATCGCGAAGTCGTAGTTGCGGCGCTGGAAGGCCTCTTCCGCCTTCTTGATGTGCTTGGAGAAGTCCAAAAGGGGCGAAAAGTCTACTGAGGGCTCCCAATGCGGTCAACGCGCCCCGCTTGGTAGCATGGCCGCCCCTATGACCGAGAAGCTCACCTTCGACCTGACGCTCTTCCCTAGTCCGATCCTCCGCAAGGTTGCGGAGCCCGTCGAGACGTTTGGCGAGGATCTGAAGGCCATCGTCACCGGGATGTTCGAGCGGATGCGCGAGAGCCAGGGCGTCGGTCTGGCCGCCCCCCAGGTGGGCCTCCGGAAGCGCCTCCTGGTGCTCAATGCCACCGGCGAGCCGGAGGACGACCTCGTCCTGGTCAATCCCAAGATCGTCGAGCTGTCGGGGGCGCGAGTGATCTTCGAGGAAGGATGCCTCTCCTTCCCGGGGATCTACGCGGACGTCGAGCGGCCGGAAAGCTGCACCGTGGAAGCCTTCGACACGGACGGCAACCCCATCCGGGAGGAATTCGGCGGCTTCACCAGCCGCATCATCCAGCACGAGCACGACCACCTCGAGGGGATCCTCCTCGTCGATCGGATGTCGTCGGCGGACAAGGTCCGCCACCGCGCCGCGCTCGAGGAGCTGGTCGAGCGCTACAAGCGCAGACGCTAGGTGCGTACGACCTTCGAGGAGCGCAAGCTCGCGCCGCCTCCGACCGGATCGATCGTCTCGATCGGCGTCTTCGACGGCGTCCATCTCGGCCACCAGGCGATCCTCGCGGCCAACGTCGCCGCCGCCCGGGCGGAAGGGGCGGAGGCCACGGTCATCACCTTCCGCCGGCACCCCAAGAAGGTGCTCCTGGGTCGTTCGCCGCGGACCCTCACGACGCTGGAGCACCGTCTGGAGCTCTTCCAACGCGCGGGCGTGCAACACGCCGTGGCGCTGAGCTTCACCCCCGAGCTGCGGGCGCTTTCCGCCGCGGAGTTCACCCGCCGGCTCTGCGTCGACGGGCTGGGGGTCGTGAGCTTCGTCCTCGGCTTCGACAGCAAGTTCGGGCACGAGCGGGAGGGGACCCCCGACCTCCTGCGGGAGCTCGGCTTCGAGGTCGCGGTCGTCCCCGAGGTGGTGATCCGTGGCCGCGCGGTCTCCAGCACGGCGATCCGCGAGGCGGTGGAGCTCGGCGACCTCGAAGGCGCCGCGCGGATGCTCGGCCGCCCGGTCGGCGTCTTCGGGCGCGTCGTGCGCGGAAACCAGCTCGGCCGCCAGATCGGGTTCCCGACCGCGAACTTGGACCTCCACCACGAGCTGCACCCGCCGCCCGGCGTCTATGCCTGCCGGGTGCACCGGCTCCGCGCGGACGGCCGGCGCTCGAGCCATCGCGGGGTCTGCAACATCGGCTTCCGTCCCACGGTCAGCGCGGGCCGCCCGGAGGCGCCGCTGGTCGAGGTCCATCTGCTGGACTTCGAAGACGACCTGTACGGCGAGCGCCTCGAGCTCGAGTTCGCCGCGCGGCTGCGCTCGGAGGCGAAGTTCGCCAACCTGGGCGCGCTCCACGACCAGATCGCGCGCGACGTCGAGGCGGCTCGCGCGCAGCTCTAGGGGGTCCGCCGGACGGTCCGGGGATCGACGCCAACACCGCCGGACACTACAATCCCGCGCCTCGAACGGGTGGGTAGCTCAGTTGGTAGAGCACTTGACTGAAAATCAAGGGGTCGCCGGTTCAAGTCCGGCCTCACCCACCACGGCATGACGAGCATCGAGCCCAGAGTCATCACGAAGAGCGATCCGACGCGCGTCTCGATCGAGTGGAGCGACGGCCACTCCACGGTCTACACCGCGCGCGAGCTGCGCCAGATCTGCCCCTGCGCGGGCTGCGTCGACGAGCTGACCGGCAAGCGCACGCACGACCCCACGACCGTGCCGGGCGACATGGTGACCCAGAACGTGGCGCTGGTCGGGAACTACGCCATCACGATCCGCTTCTCCGACGGGCACGAGACGGGGATCTACCCCTTCCGCATGCTCCGGGAGAACGACCCCTCGGGTTAGCCGTGGGGGCGAGGACCGCAGGGCTGCGCGTCCACTCGCGCCTCGTGATCCCCTGGGACGAGATCGGGTTCGAGTTCGCTCGCTCCGGCGGGCCCGGCGGTCAGAACGTGAACAAGGTGGAGAGCAAGGTGGTGTTGCGCTTCTCGGTCCGGAAGAGCCGGGCCCTCGGCGACAGGCGCCGGGCGATGCTCGAGGACCGACTCGGCTCCCGCCTGACGTCGCGCGGCGAGCTGGTCCTGCACGCCTCCCGCTATCGAGAGCGCGAGCGGAACCGCCAGGACGCGTGCGACCGGCTCGCGCGCACCCTGCGGGAAGCCCTGGCGCCGAGGAAGAAGCGCATCGCCACGCGCCCGACCGCGGCCTCGCGCCGGCGGCGGCTGGAGGAGAAGAAGCGGCGCGGCGAGCGCAAGCGGGAGAGGGGAAGAATCGACGAATGAGCTCCGACCGCGAACCCGAAACCGCTCTGGAGCAGGCCCTGACAGCCCTGGAGGGCCTTGCGGCGCGCCGGGAAACGCCCGGCCGCTGGGACGTGCGGGACCTTCTGCTCGCACTCGGCGCCCGCATTCGCATCGAGGGCCAGGACGCCGTCCTCGAGGCCTGCTCCCGGGCCCACGCCGCCGCCGAGGCGCTCGGGGAAGCCTGGGAGGTCGCCGTCGGGGAGGAGCTCGCCCTCGCCTGCGCCGAGCACGTCCAAAGCGTCGACCCGCGCTATCTGACGTTGCCGAACTACGACTTCCGGTACACGACCGAGGCCCGGGGCCGCCTCGAGGACCGGCTGCGGGCGGCGGCGCTGCTCGGCCTCGAGGCCCCCGCCCACCTCATGGAACGTGTCCGCGAGGCCGACCGGCTCCTCGCGGCGCATCTCGCGGAGAGGGGGCCGGAAGGCGACGACGCGGAGAGTCCGTGATCCCTCGAACCGGCCCCCGGAGGCCCCGCGGGGCGCCCTGCCCCGCCATCGCCTGCGCAAGGGTGTTGCTTTTGAAGAAACCGCATTTTGCAACCCAATAGACAACAGTGAGTTAGGCGCTTTACACCCGAGAAGGATCGGTTTGGCCGCGCCAAACCCTTGGAATGGTCCCTTCGGGACGGTCCGCTCTTCCCCAGGAAAGCCGGGCGCGTCCTCGACTTGGGGTAGCGGCATCGGCATCCTCTCCGCCCAAACACCGGATCCCCATCCCTGGGAACTCAGTCTCTCTCACATTCTCGGAGTGCATGTACTCATGAACAAATTCGTCACCAGCGCTCTGGCCATTACGGCGGCTGGTTCGCTCGCGTACGCGGGGACCGGCGACAGCGAGTGGCTGGAGCTCGACCGCGAAATCACGACGCTCTCGTCGTCGTTGACGGCAGCCGATCAACACGACGGCATGGGCTGGTCCGCCCTGCTGCGCGTCACCACCACGTACTCGGATGACGACATCGCCACGGGCGACTCGCCGGCCACTCCCGCCGGTGACGTCTTCGGCTGGTCGTTCGAGGACGTCGACCTCGCCTTCTGGGGGCAGGTCGGAGACTACGGCTGGCGGATCAGCATGGACGCCAGCGACAACAGCAAGCTGGGGGGCGACTTCAACATCGAGGACGCCCACGCGTGGTGGAGCTGTGGCGAGTACGCCACCGCCCTCATCGGCCAGCACAAGGCCAACACGCTCGAAAGCAGCCACATGGCCCCGGAGGGTCTCTTCTTCATCAACAGGACCGCCCTTGGCTCCGCCTTCGACGGCTGGGACAACGGCATCTCGGCCTGGGGTGAGCTGGAGATGATCCGCTGGTCGGCTTCGATCCAGAACTCGCTGAACGGCCAGGAAGGCGATCACCGCTACACCGTCCGCGTCGAGTACGACCTGGGCGAGGGTGCCGGTGACGTCGAGGGCGCGCTCGGCGCCGGGGACGACTTCGCGGCGACCGTCGGACTCGTCTACATCGACGACGACGGCCAGGATCTCAGCCTTCCGATTACGGTCGGAAGCGACAACGAGGCCTATGGACTCGACTTCCGCGGGACGGCGGGTCCGGTCGGCTTCGGTGCCGAGATCATGAGCATCGGAGACGACCTCGCGCTGGGCATCGACGAGGACTTCAGCCGGATCGCTGGTTTCGGCAACCCCCTCCTCGCCGTGGCCACCTTCGCCGAGGACACCACTCAGGTCGGCGGCGCCACGCCCTACAGCGTGATGGTCACCTACCTGCTGAACGAGGAGTTCGAGTTCGGCGTCCGCTACGAGGATCTCGACAACGTCGCGGACACCACGATCATCTCGGTCGGTATCGCCTGGTACCAAAGCGGCCACAACGCGAAGTGGCAGGCCGGCTGGTCGGATATCGACAACGACTCCATCCTCGGCGTCTCGACTCCCGACGGCTCCATCTGGCAGATCGGTCTCACCGTTGGCGCGTCCGGCGGTTAAGAGAACGTAGGGTCCAGGCTGCGCGCGTCGCAGCCGGGACCTTCCGAGCCGCGCGCGTCGCGGACTCGGGTGAGCGAACAGAAAGCTCCGCGCGCGCCGCGGAGTTTTCTCGTTTAATGGCCTCCCATGTTGCGTAGCAACGTCCTTCTGATCGGCTTCTTCCTCACCTTCGACGGAACAACCCCCCAGGAACCCGCCGACGTGCACACCACCGAGCAAGAGCACGCGCACACCAACCGGCTCATCGACGAGACGAGCCCCTATCTGCTCCAGCACGCGCGAAACCCCGTCGACTGGTACCCGTGGGGGCCGGAGGCCCTCGCGCTGGCGAAGAAGCTCGACAAGCCGATCTTCCTCTCGATCGGCTACTCGGCGTGCCACTGGTGCCACGTGATGGAGCGCGAGAGCTTCGAGAACGAAGAGATCGCCAAGCTGATGAACCAGTGGTTCGTCAACATCAAGGTCGACCGGGAGGAGCGCCCCGACATCGACGAGATCTACATGAAGGCCGTCCAGGCCATGACGGGGTCGGGCGGCTGGCCGATGAGCGTGTGGCTCACGCCGGACCTGGAGCCCTTCTACGGCGGCACCTACTTCGCTCCGGACAACCGCTACGGCCGCCCCGGGTTCACCGACGTCCTCGAGGAGATGCACCGGATCTGGACCGAGGACCGCGACCGGGCCGTGGAACAGGGGCGCAAGCTGGCCGAGTACATCGCGGGGCAGAACCAGACCGGCCTGGCGGCGGAGATCGACCCCGCGACGCTGGACCGTTCGGCTGCCACGCTCACGAGCACCTTCGATCCCACCTGGGGCGGCTTCGGGAACGCGCCGAAGTTCCCCCATTCGATGGACATCCGGATGTGCCTCCGCCACTGGCTGCGCACGAAGAACCCGCAGGTGCGAGACGCGGCCCTGGTCTCGTTGGATCGGATGGCGGAGGGCGGCATCTACGACCACCTGGCCGGCGGCTTCGCGCGCTACAGCGTCGACGAGAAGTGGTTGATCCCCCATTTCGAGAAGATGCTGTACGACAACGCGCAGCTCGTGCCCGCGTACCTGGAGGCCTATCTTGTCAGCGGCGAGGAGCGCTACGCGCGCGTCGCCAGAGAGTGCTGTGATTGGGTGCTCGCAGAGATGGTGACCCCCGAGGGCGGCTTCGCGAGCACGATCGACGCCGACTCCGAGGGCGAAGAGGGCAAGTTCTACGTCTGGACGCCGGACGAGCTCGTCGAGGTCCTCGGCGCGAAGCACGGCGCGTGGGCGGCCGCCTGGTTCGGCGTCACCGAGGAAGGGAACTTCGAGCACGGCAAGAGCGCGCTCTGGCGCCACGACGCGCCGGAGGTCGTCGCGGCGACGCTGCAGGTCAAGCTGGAGGAGCTCGAACCGGCGATGGAAGCGGCCCGAGCGAAGCTCCTGGAAGCCCGCGCGAAGCGCGTCCCACCGGGCAAAGACGACAAGGTGCTCGCGTCGTGGAACGGCTTGATGATCTCGGCCCTCGCGCAGACGACGCAGGTCCTCGGGGACGAGCGTTACGTCGACGCCGCCCGAACGGCGGCGCGCTACGTGCTCGAGCACATGCGCCAGGACGACGGCCGGCTCTTCGCGACGGCGCGCAAGGGCAAGGCGCACCTCAACGCGTACCTGGACGACTATGCCTTCCTGATCCAGGGTCTCCTCGATCTGTACGAGACCGACTTCGACGCCGGCTGGCTCCACGAGGCCATCGCGCTGAACGCGATTCTCCGCGAGCGCTTCTGGGACGACGACGAGGGCGGCTACTTCACGACCGGCCGCGATCACGAGAAGCTCATCGCCCGCCTCAAGAGCCCGATGGACGGCGCGTTGCCAAGCGGGATGGCCGTCCAGGCCCTGAACCTACTTCGGCTGGCCGAGCTCACCGGCGACGCGGACCAGGCCTCGCTCGCTTCGAAGACGATCCAGTCCAGCGGCGAGCTCTTGAACCGCTACCCGCAGGCTTTCAGCCAGATGCTCCTCGCCGTCGACCTGCTGGCGGCCGGACCACGGGAGATCGTCATCGCCGGCGAGCCGGGAAGTGAAGCCGTCAACGCCATGCTCCGGGAGGTTCGCGGCACCTTCCTGCCCCAGCGCGTGGTCGCGCTGGCCCACGAGGGGGCCGATAGCAAGCTCATCCCGCTGCTCGAGGGGAAGACGGCGGCGGAGGGCGGCGCGCGCGCCTTCGTCTGCCGCAACTACGTGTGCGATCTCCCGGTCGACACGGTGGAGCAGCTCCGGGCGCAGCTTCGAAAGTAAACGTCGCCGAGAGCGGTCCCGGTCGCTCAGTGCTCCGGCTCGGGCGCGTCGGCCGTGCCCCCCTCCCGCATCGGCTTCCCCATCACCGCCTTGGCGCCGTAGCGAAGCCGCTCGTCGATCTCGCGGTCGAAGCGAGGATGTCTCGGCTTCGCGGCGAAACGGCTGTGCCGGGCGCCGCAGACGTAGCAGACGACCACCTCCCGCGCCGTGTGATAAAGGACCCAGTCGATCGCGGCGGCTACCGCCAGGCTCACGTACCACGTGAACGGCGCGAGGACCGCAGCGACGACGACGATCCCGATGCCGAGCGCGCGCGGGAAGTCCTTCTGCGTGTAGAGCTCCGCATGGCCGCACGCGAGGCACCCGCGAAGCCCGTTTCCCTCGGTGAGATGCTCCCTGTGAAAAGCGTCGGGCTCGAGCCGCCCCTTGTCGGGTATCTCAACGGTCCCGTCCGCTGCGGTCACAGGGGGATTCCGTAGGAGTCCTGGAGCGAGATCGCGACCGCCGTCCCGATCAGCACGAGGACCGTGGAGGCGTAGAGGATCCCCGTCGCGGACCGCGTGTTCTTGAACTTGAGCGAGCCGGCGGTCATCCACGCGAAGGCGAGGGGCATGACGATGCCCACCCCCACCCTCGTGCCGAGGTAGAAGAGACCCGTCGCTCCGAAGAGCGGACGGTCCCCCTCGTTCAGCGGCCCGCCGAACACGAGACAGATCAGACCGAGGGCGAAGAGGGACACCAGCATGCTGCCCACGGTCACGCGGTTGAGCCGGGCCAGGTGCCGCACCTGCAGGTTGGGAATGGTGAGGTACCAGTGCCCGAGGACCATGGCGAGCCCGACGCTGCCCGCCACCGCGCCGGTGGCGAGCGCGGAGAGGCTCGCCAGCGTGAGCGCCAGCGGCCCGTCGACGAGCTCGGAAGCGCTCAACATCAGGAGCACCGCAACGCCGCACCCCAAGAGCCCAACCCCGAGCCCGATGCCCCAGCGCGCGCCGCGAACGGGCCCGGAGTAAACCGGAAACGCGAGCGCGGCGACGAGCGTCGCGAGGATCGCGGGATCGCTCCAGGTCGCCGCTCCCGTCGAGACGGGCATCACCACGGCGACGAGAATCGGCACGAGCGCGGCGGTTCCCATGATGCGGTAGAAGAACGCCCCAACCGGCGCCTTCGGCACGAACGCGAGCGCGAGCAGCACGCCGAACGCGATCTCCAGACAGAACTGGGTGCCGAGAGTAGACCAGCCCATGGCGGCATTCTAGCGGGGCGGCCGGCCCGGCGTCCGGTTCCTAGACAGTATGCTGTCGCGCTCGATCCATGGGACAGCTCCGCGTTCTGGTCACCGGCGGCGGCCGCGGCATCGGCCGCGCCATCGCGCTGCGTTTCGCGCGCGAGGGAGCCAAAGTCGTCGTCGCGGCTCGCTCCTCGGACCAGCTCGACGGCGTCGTAGCCGAGATCGAGGCGGCCGGAGGAGAGGGCCTGGCCGCCCAGATGAACGTGGGCGACTTCGGATCCGTGGAGGCGGCCGTCTACCGCGCTCTCCAGTTCACCGGAGGGGGGCTCGACGTCCTGGTCAACAACGCGGGCGTCTTCGACGTGAAACCGTTCGACCGGATGGACGCGCAGACCTGGAACCGTCACATCGACGTGAACCTGAACGGTCCCTTCTACGTCACCCTGGAAGCTCTGGAAGGCCTCGAGGAAAGCGATCGGGCCCACATCTTTCATATCGGGTCTCGCGCCGGCCGCGTGGGGTTCCCCGGCAACACCGCCTACTGCGCGAGCAAGTACGGCCTGAGGGGGTTCGCCGACGCGCTCCGCCTCGACCTGGGCGATCGCGGCATACGGGTCACCACCGTCTATCCAAACCAGACCGACACCTCCATCTTCGACGGCGTTCCCGGGGACTGGGATCGCACCAAGATGAACAAGCCCGAGGACGTCGCCGAGCTGGTCTGGGCGACCTACGCGGCCGACGAAGACGTAGCGGAGGTCGAGCTTCCCGCCGCTAGCGGTTGAAGCTGCGCACGAGCCCGAGGAACTCGTTGCGCGTCATCGCGTCCTCTTGGAACTGGCCGAGCAGACAGGACGTCATCGCCGAAGAGTTCTGCTTCTGAACGCCGCGCATCATCATGCAGAGGTGGTAGGCGTTGGTGACGACGCCGACGCCCTTGGGCTCGAGTACGTCCTGCAGCGCCTGTGCGATCTGCTGCGTCATCCGCTCCTGCACCTGCAGCCGGCGCGAAAAAACGTCGACGATGCGCGGGATCTTCGAGAGCCCGATGATGCGACCGTTCGGGATGTAGGCTACGTGGACCTTGCCGTAAAAGGGGATCAGGTGGTGCTCGCACAGGCTGTAGAACTCCACGTCCTTCACCAGCACCATCTCCGAGCAGTCCTCGTCGAAAACGCCCTCCCCCACGACCTCGTCGACGGTCTGAGCGTAGCCCGCGGTCAGCTCCTCCATGCTCCGGCGAACCCTACCGGGGGTCCGGACCAGCCCCTGCCTGTCGGGATCTTCGCCGGCGCGCTCGAGCAGAACGCGGATCAGCTCCTCGGTCGGGATGCCTCGGACGGAACCTGTTTCCGGATGGTCCGAAAGCGACGGATTCGGCAGGGTCGACATGGGGCGCGAGACTCTACCGTTTGCGCGAGAATCTGGCCACCGCGCGGGAACCGCCTCGTATGCTCCGATAACCCCCTCACGATGACGATTCGCCGCGTATGGATTGAAGAGGGCTGCATCTCCTGCAACCTCTGCGAAGACCTCGCCGCCGAGGTGTTCGAGGTGCCGGCGGGCGGCGAGTCGCGCACGCGCAAGGGCTACGAGCGGCAGCTCGAAAACCTGGACACTCAGGAGCGGGTCCAGGAAGCCGCGGACAGTTGCCCGGTCGAGGTCATCCAGGTCGAGGACGATTAGGGGCCCACCCGTCCTCCCGCGGTCGCGAAGCGCGGTCGGAGGCGTAATTCGGGTTACCGCGCTCGGAAGAGGGCCACTTCCGGCTCCTCCGCGTGCAAGAAGGTGCGGCCATGAAAAACAAACTCTATGACCAAAAGCGAGCGACCGCACTCGTCCCGCTCTTGAACTCGATCACCCATGAGTTGCAGGAGCGGAACGCCGAGCTGGCCGGGCTCGAGCGGCGCATCGAAACCCTCTCGAATCAACAGCGCCCGGATGAAGGCGCGCTCCACAATCTCGTGGCCGAGGCTTCCATGCACCGCCGCGAGGTGCGGCTGGCGAAGGAGGAGCTCCTCCGGCTCGGCTGCTCGATCGTGGGCACGGCGCCTCTGACCATCCGCATCCCGGGACAAAGGGGAAACGCACGACGCAGCTTCGTCTGGCGCCAGGGCGACCCGGTTCTCCGGTAAGCCCACAAGGAACAGCGCAGGGCCCTCGCCGGCGACGCCGGCGGGGGCCCTGGACGTTTAAGGAGACTTCTTCCCGTCTCGCTTGCCCGTGGACGAGCGCTTCGCCCCGCCCTCAGGGTCCGCCCGCCTTTCCTTCGGCGGCTCGCCTGCACCGCCCTTCTTCTCGGAGGTGACCCCCGACTTCTGGCCAGAGGAGGACTTCCCCGCACCCTGCTTGGCGTCCCGGCCTAGCTTCTCGACTTGCGGCCCGGGTCGGACGGTGGGCTTCGGCACTTCCTTCTGCTTCGGATCCTTGCGGCTCTGCACCTGCTCCTGGATCCTCGCGCGGGCCGGTCCCGAGCCCGGCGAGGGCGGCGGCAGGACGGGCGGCGCGACTCCGGATTGCACGCGCGGGATCGGGTCCTTCTTGGACCCGACGGGAGGTTTCTTCTCCGCCGAGCTCGTGGAGACCGTCGCGCGGCGTCGAACGGCCGGGCCGATCTCGCGGCTGCGCTCGCGCTCGCGCCGGGCCTGCTCGGCTCGGTGGACGGCGAGCACGCGGCGCGCTTCGTTCTCGAGGTCCGGGGCGACTCGATCGCCCTTGCCGGTGATCCCCTGCTTGTACGCGACGACAAACTCGCTGGAGGAGAGGGCCCCGTCCCCGTCGAGGTCGAACACCTTGAACTGCCGCTCGGTGTAGCCCGCGCGGACCACTTCGGCGCTCGAGAGGGAGTTGTTCTTGTCTCCATCGGCACCGGCGAAGGAGCTCCGAGCGCGGGCCAGGTCGTGCGGCTTCTTCGCGACCCCCTTCTTCTCCTGGGTCTTCTCCTGGGCCTTCTCCGCCGCCTGGAAAGCACCGGGGGGCTCAAAGACCACGAGCGCCAGGAGTGCCGCCGCGACGATGGTGATCTTCATGGTGGGCCGGAACGACGACCGATTGCGCCCCGGAACCCCGTCGGGAAGCGAGCTGCGTGCCAGGCGCCACCCCGGCCCTTGGATCGCCTTAACTCTCTGCTTTCAAAAGGGTTGGAACCTCGCCCGACGGAAGCGGGAAGGCCCTTCCCGTCCTCCGCATGGGACATGGAAGCTATTCTCCGCACGATGTACGGTTCCGGTCCCCGCTCACGCACCTCCCCCGAGCTCACCTTCGCGGTGGGCTTCGCCTGCGGGCTGGTCGCCCTGGCGATCGTTCACGCGCTGCTGCCGTCGTCGTTCGATCGCGACGTCGAGCTGGTCCGCGCGGTGCGCGACCTGGCCACGGAGACGTACGTCGAAGAGGTCGACTCGCGCGAGATGGTCGACGACGCGCTGCGCGGGCTGGTCGGAGGACTCGATCGCTACTCCCGCTACTACGGACCGGCCGAGATCGAGCAGATCGAGCGGGAGACCAGCGGCGAGTACCGCGGCATCGGCGTCGTCTTCCGCGACGCGGACTCCGGGGAGATCCGCTTCCCGCTTCCGAACTCGCCGGCGGAGCGCGCGGGCCTCCGGGTGGGCGATCGGATCCTCTCCGTCGACGGCGCTCGAGTCGCGGACATGCCCGCGGGCGGGTTGCGCGAAAGCCTGAAGCGCAGCGCGATCGATGAGATCGAGCTCGAGGTCGAAGGGCGCGACGGCGTCCAGCGCTCGACCCGCCTGACGCCGGAAGACGTCGTCGATCCGACGATCCGCCACGCGCGCATGCTCGATGCCGCGCTGGGCATCGGGTACGTCGCGATCCTCTCCTTCAGCCATCGCACCCCCGACGAGTTCGACGAGTGCGTCGACTACCTGGAGGGTGAGGGGCTCCGAGCCCTCATCATCGATCTGCGCTCCAACCCCGGGGGCATCCTGGACGCCGCGATCCGCATCGCCGACCGGTTCATCGAGGAAGGAACGATCGTTTCGACGCGGACGCGCGTGGAAACGCGAAGCTCCTCGGCAACTCGCGCCGAGACGAGCCTCGCGGGGCTTCCGTTGGTCGTGCTCGTGGATGGGGATTCGGCAAGCGCGAGCGAGGTCCTCGTCGGCGCTCTCCAGGATCACCGCGTAGCGGTGATCGCCGGCGAACCCACCTACGGGAAGGGAGCGGTGCAGACGCTCTCCCGTTTCGAGCGCGACAACGCGATCGTGAAGCTGACCACTTCCAACTACTTCACGCCCGCCGGCCGCCGCATCGAGCACGGCGACAACGGGGCACAGTCCGGAATCGCCCCCGACGTCCTGGTCCAGGCCTCGGGAAGCGTGCGGCGCGGGATTCACGACTTCCTGCGCACCTACTCCCCCCCGCCGAAGGCCGTGCCCGAGCTGCGCCGTTGGGAGCGGGAGGAGGGCATCGAGCTGATCGCCAAGGCGCCGCCCGATCCACAGCTCGACGTCGCGCTCGGCCTCCTCCGCGGCGAATCGCCCGCCCCCGCGAGCGCGCACCATGCGGACTGAGCTCGCCGAGAAGCGGATCCTCGGCGTCGAGTCCTCCTGCGACGAGACCGCGGCCGCGGTGGTGCGGGGCGGACGCGAAGTTCTGGCCTCCGTCGTACACAGCCAGGCGCCGGAGCACGCGCTCTTCGGCGGCGTCGTTCCGGAGATGGCGGGACGCTCGCACCTGCAGCACATCCTCCCCGTGATCGACGAAGCGCTGGCGGATGCGAACACGCGGCTCTCCGAGATCGACGCGATCGCGGTGACGTCGCGACCCGGCTTGATCGGCTCGCTCCTCGTCGGGCTGTCGACGGCGAAGGGCCTGGCCTACGCGCGCGGACTGCCGCTGGTGTGCGTGCACCACATCGAAGCCCACGCGTACGCCGCGACGATGGAGACCGAGGTCGACTACCCCTGCCTCGCCCTGGTCGTCTCGGGCGGCCACACCGCTCTCTATCGCATGCGCGGCCCGACGGCGCTCGAGCCGCTCGCCACGACGCTCGACGACGCGGCCGGCGAAGCGTTCGACAAGGTCGCCCAGATGCTCGGTCTCGGTTATCCGGGCGGGCCGGAGATCTCGCGTCTCTCGGAGCACGGAGATCCATCGGCCGTCCGCTTCCCTCGCTACCGTCCGCGCGACGGGAAACCCGGCTTCTCCTTCAGCGGGCTGAAGACGGCCGTGCTCTATCACCTGCGCGGACAAGACGCGCTCGCTCCGACGCCGCCGCCGGAGGAGATCGAGCGCCGCGAGGACGTGGCCGCTTCCTTCCAGGAGGCGGTGGTCGACGTCCTGGTCGAGCAGACGCTCGCCGCCGCCGAGGCCGAGGACTTCTCGACAGTCGTCGTGACCGGCGGGGTGGCCTGCAACCCGCGCCTGCGCGCGCGGATGACAGATGACGCCGAGGAGCGCGGCATCCGCGCGGTCTTCCCCGCTCCGGCCTATTGCTCGGACAACGCCGCGATGATCGCCGGGCTCGGGTTCCACATCCTCCGGGCCGGCGAGACCGCCTCGCTGCACGCCGACGCGAGCCCGCGCTAGAGTGCGCGATCCGCGGAGCGGGAAACTCCGCGCGGATGTTATTCTCCGCTCCGCCCCCCCATGGATGCCCCGAAGATCAAAGACCTCTTGGAGGGGGTCCGGGAAGGAGCCCTGACGGTCGACGAAGGCTTGCAGCGGCTCTCCCGCCTGCCCGTCGACGATCTAGGCCACACCCGCGTGGACACCCATCGCAGCCTCCGCTGCGGCTTTCCCGAGGTCGTCTTCGGCCCGGGGAAGCGACCCGACGAGCTCGTCGCCATCGCCCGCTCGATCCTGACCCACCACGACCGCCTCCTCGTCACCCGCGTGGAGGAGGCCGGCGCGGAAGCGCTCCTCGAAGCACTGCCGGAAGCCGTGCACTGGACACGCGCGCGCGCGGTCACCGTCGGGACCTACGACCGCGAGGGCGACGGCCGCGGAGACGGCCTGGTCCTGGTGGTCTCGGCCGGAACCGCCGACGGCCCGGTGGCCGAGGAGGCCCTGGTTACGGCGCGCGCGCTGGGGGCCCGCGCCGAGCACCTCGCCGACGTCGGCGTCGCGGGGATCCACCGGCTTCTGGTCGAGACGCAACGGCTGCGCGAAGCGCGCGTGCTCGTCGTCGTCGCCGGCATGGAGGGCGCGCTGCCCAGCGTCGTCGGCGGCCTGGTCGACCGGCCGGTGATCGCCGTGCCGACCTCCGTCGGGTACGGCGCCTCCTTCGGCGGGCTCGCGGCACTCCTCGCCATGCTCAACTCGTGCGCCTCGGGCGTGACGGTCGTCAACATCGACAACGGCTTCGGCGCCGGTTACGCCGCGGCCCTGATCAATCGAACCCAACCCGCTCCCGTCGAATGAACGAGAACCGAGACGCCTTCCTCGCGATCGAAAACGGAACCGTCCTGCGCGGGCGGTCGGTCGGCGCCGAAGGCGAGAAAGCCGGCGACCTGGTGTTCAACACCTCGATGAGCGGCTACCACGAGATCCTGACCGATCCCTCCTACGCTGGGCAGGTCGTCGTGATGACGTATCCGCTGATCGGGAACTACGGCGTGGCCGAAGAGGACGCCGAGAGCAAGCGGGCGTGGCCCGAGGCGTTCGTCCTGAAGGAGATGTCGAAGATCGCGTCCAACTTCCGCTCGTCGATCCCGCTGCCCGAGTGGCTCGAGCGGGAAGGCGTCGTCGCGATCGAGGACGTCGACACGCGGCTTCTGACGAAGCTGACGCGGAGCGAGGGGTCGCTGCGTTGCGTGATCTCCACCGAGGACGACGACCCCGAGTCGCTGGTCGCAAAGGCCCGCTCGGCCCAGGCCACCGACGGCCGCGACCTCGCCTCGGTCGTATCGTGCGAGGAGCCGTACACCTGGGACTCGGCCTACGACGAGTCCTACCCCGATTGGATCCAGAAGAGGGGAGCGGCGACCAAGCGCGTCGTCGCCTACGACTTCGGCATCAAGCGCAACATCCTGCGCAGCCTCGTGCACTGCGGCTTCGACGTCACGGTCGTGCCGGCCTGGACGCCGGCGGACGAGGCGCTCGCGATGGACCCCGACGGCGTCTTCCTGTCCAACGGACCCGGCGACCCCTCCGCCGTGTCGCGCGGTATCGACGCGGTGTCCAACCTGGTGGGAAAGACGCCGATCTTCGGGATCTGCCTCGGCCATCAGATCCTCTCGATCGTGCTCGGCGCCAAGACGCACAAGATGCCCTTCGGGCACCACGGGGCGAACCACCCGGTGCGCGACGTGCTCACGAACCGCGTCGAGATCACCTCGCAGAACCATTCCTTCGCGGTCGATCCCGACTCGCTGCCCGACCACCTCGAGCTCACGCACCTCAACCTGAACGACCAAACCGTCGAGGGCATCCGCCACCGCACGCTTCCCGTGTTCAGCGTGCAGTACCACCCCGAAGCGGCGCCGGGGCCGCTCGACTCGGCGCACCTGTTCCACCGCTTTCGCGAAGCGATCGCCTAGCGCGCCTACGGCGCGCCGTAGGTGATCGTCAGCTCGTTCGTCTGCGTCCAGCCCGCGGGCCCGCCGGCATCGACGACGAACGCCTGGTGGTGCATCGTCAGGCCGGCGATCGCGGCGGGGATCGGCATCAACGGCGTGACGCCCGTCCAGGTCCCGGCGCCGACCTTGTCGGCGGAGCCCAGCACGGGCAGGACCACCTGCACGAAGCCGGGTTGGAATGGGTCGACGTAGAGCGTGTACCCGGGGAAGGGCAGCCCCGGGAGATTCGCCGCGTGCGGAGAGAACACGAGGACGCCGAGCGAGCCTCCCATCGCGCCGGAGAGCGTAACCGTGATCGACGAGCCGGCGCGGAACGGGCCGATGGCGCCCAGCGTCGGGATCATCTCGTCCTCGCCCGCCACGGCCGATCCCGTCTGGACCCGCGCACCGTGCCCGTAGGCCGGGTGCCAGGCGGCGTTGCGCGCGGCGAACTCGCCGGCGAAGTCGACGTCCCCGTCCCCGTCCAGGTCCGCGCGGTGGAGGGTGGGAAGGACCTGGAGCGTGCCCGGCTCGTAGTCCGCGGCGGTGAGCACTCCGGAGGTCCCCGGCTTGCGCAGGAAGACGAACGCCGCGTTCGGGTGCTCGCTGTACGGCCCCATGACGACGTCGGCGAGCCCGTCGTCGTTCACGTCGGCGGCGACGATCCGGGGCCGCTCGCCGTCGACCTCCTCGTTCTCGAAGGCGTCCGAGTAGGCGAAGGAGGGCTCGAGCTGCGCCATCGTCGTGTTGAAGAAGAGCCGCGGGTGCCCGTCCTCGTCGATCATGGCGACGTCGGGATACCCGTCCTCGTTATAGTCGCTGACGTCGATCGGGCTCTCGATCGTGTCGCACTCCCAGGTGCCGAAGGGCGTGAGCGTCTCGTCCTTGAACACGTCGCCGCCGGGGTACCCGGTCCCGAGGTGAAGCGTGAGCGACGTGCCCGCGTCGGACGCGATCAGGTCGGGCAGACTGTTCAGGTCGACGTCCGCCACGGCCTCCCCGCGCTCGCTGAGGATCAACTGCCGGTGCGACAGGAAGCCCGTACCGTCGTTGACGAACATGTGCGTCCGGCGCTGGAGCAGCGAGTAGTAGTCGATCGACACGACCATCAGGTCCTCGAAGCCGTCCGAGTTGACGTCGGCGGCGAAGTGGTTGTCGATCCCGTTCTCACCCAGGATCTGGAACTCGATGCCCGGCGCCGCGGCGTCGCCGAGGATCTCCCATCCGCCGCCGCCGTTGTTCGCCACGAGGGTCTGACCGAGGAACGTCCACGGAGGCCCGTTGACCTTGCGCGTGTAGATCCAGTCCGCGACGCCGTCTCCGGTGAAGTCGCCGAAGTAGCGCGGCGTGGTGAGGATCTCCCCCGGGACCCCGTAGCCGGGCACCGGCGGCAGGCCGGACGGCCCGAAGGTGCCGTCTCCCTGGTTGACCGCGTAGCCGACGAAGCCCAGCTCCGGATCGCCGTCGCCGTCGATGTCCGCGATCAGGCGCTCGCGCGTGATGAAGGGGCTCGGGAAGGCGTCGGGCGTCGGAGTTGCGACCAGCGGCCCGCGTGCGTAGTGCACGACGCGGCCGGCGACGAAGTCGACGTCGCCGTCGGCGTCCACGTCGGCGGCGCCGGCGAGCGACGTCGAGCCTAGCCCCGGGAACTGGAACGAATCGGCGAAGCCGCCGTTGCCGTCGTTGAGCGCGACTTCGAACGTCGATTCGAAGCCAAGGCTCGGCCACTGCGGATTCGACCCCCCGCCCCCGCCGCAACACACGCCGTCGAGATCCCCGTCGCCGTCGGCGTCCATCAGGTACTCCGCCGGTCCGCCGGGCGCGTTCGGCTCCTGGACCCACGTGCCCGGACCCGTGCGCCGGAAGAGGTCGTAGTCCGCGTCCGGACCCGGGTTGAAGGAAACCACGTCATCGTCGCCGTCCCCGTCGACGTCGCCCGCGGCCCACATGGGCTTGTACCACTCGGAACCGGTGAGCGCGTCCACCGGCGTGACCTGCGCGGCGGTCACCACGTACACCGTCGCCACGTCGTCCTCCCACAGGATCAGGTCGGCGCTCGTATCCCCGTCGGCCTCGAGCACGAGCAGGTGCGACTGGAAGCCCGCGTTGACCGGAGCGTCGAGCACGTTCCCGTCGGCGAAGCGGACCTCGATACTCGCCCCGCCGAAGACCCACTTGAAGAGGGACACGTCCTCCTTTCCATCTCCGTCGAAGTCGCCGACGGCGAGATCGAGGATGTCCGGCGAAGTCTGGTGCAGGACCTGGGAGAAGGCTCCGCCGCCGGTGGCGAGGTAGGCGTAGTAGCCGCCCTGCCCGCCGGTGACGAAGTCGTCCAGCCCGTCCCCGTTCAGGTCGCCGACCTCGGTGTGCAGCGGCTCGTCGCCGTCGTGGGAGAGCGCCGGGAAGAACTCCAGGCTCAGCGTCTGCGTCAGGCCACCCGCCCCGTCGTTCGTCCACGCGTAGACGCGCATCCGCTGTCCGTCATTGCGGATGTTGGTGCCGACCGCGTCCAGGTCGCCGTCGCCGTCGAAGTCGAGAAGCTTCTGGAACGGGGGCGACTCGACGTCGTGAATGACGACCAGCGGCGTGTCGAAGAGCGAGGCGCTTTCCTGGGCGTTCGGAAAGCCAACAAAGACGAACGGAACCAGCGCGGGCAGGACGAATCGGCGCTTCATGGCATCCTCGTGGGGCTGGGGACCCTTCCGACCGTGCGGAGGCGACCACTGTAGCCGTACCGGGAAGCCGGGCCCGATTCGGGTCGGAAACCCCGGGATTCCCGCGCCGCGACGCGGCCGTCGCTCAGGCGAGGCCGTTCCCGCTCAGAAGCCCGCCTCGACCGGAACCCGGAGGAGGTTGGAGAACTCGCCGGCGAACCCCTCGATCGCCAGGCCCTGGAAGTCCACGGCCGAGCCGATGAGCGCGACGTTCTCGGGCACGGGGAAGACGAAGTCCTGAACGCCCCCGGGGGACATGTCGGGGCCGGCCACCGGGAAGGCGGCGGCGACGAGCTCGAGCACGCCGCTGAAGCCGGGGACCGGGATGCCGACGCCCGGGATGGAGATGCCGGCCGAAAGAACCCAGGTCTCCCCGGGGTTCATGGCGAAGCGCACGGGGACGTCTTTTCCCACCACCGCGGGAGCGAGCTGGGTGAGCGCCGGCAGATAGGTGAAGGCGTCCTGCAGAAGGAACGTTCCGTCGTCGGTGAAGAGATCGACCATGGCCACGCCGGTCGGGTTGCCCAGCGCGCTCGTGCCGGAGGGCGTGGCGAACCGAAGGTAGATGTCGCTGACCGGCTGATGCACGACGGCCCGCCCCGCGAGCTTGAAGTCGAGCGTGCTGGTCTGCTGCAGCTTCTCGAGCGCGACGCCGAACACGTCGACCGCCTGCCCGCCGACCTTGTCGCCGCGGTCCGGGCTGATGCCGAAGATCATCGGGCGGACGGGCGCGATGCCCTCGGTCGTCCAGCTCACGCCGCCGGAGGCGCGGTAGCTCGCGGAGCCGACCTCCGGCGAAGCGGCGGGTACTCCGACCTGCGAGGTGACGCGGTAGTTCGCGCTGACCGCTTCCCCACCTCCCGCGGGAAGGTTGCTCGCGACCGTCGTCTGGCTCTCCGATCCCGAGGGACCCGCGGAACGGGCCGGACGCACCATCGCGCGCGCATCGCGGTCGAGCTCGCGGTACGCGTCGAGCTCCGCCGGGTTCAGGCCGACGGTGAAGAGGTCGGTCAGCTCGAACGGGTCGGCCTGCAGGTCGTAGAACTCCTGCGGGTACCCGGGGAGGCCGGGCGTGAACACGCGGATCAGCTTGTACCGCTCGTCGCGGATCATGTAGCCGTCGAGCGTGTACGGCCCGCTCCCGAGGGGCGCGAAGATCTGCGCGAACACCGTGTCGCGGTGCGACGGCGTGCTCGAGTCCTGAAGCTGGGGAACGATGCTGACCGAGTCGAGCGCGTAGCCCGGAGGCAGCTCGGAGGGGAGCGACACCCCGGCGAGCTCGGCGATGGTCGCGAAGAGGTCGATCGCCCCGACGAGCGCCGTGCTCTCGGTCCCCGGCTGCCCGACGACCGGCCCCGAGACGATGAAGGGCACGTTGACCCCGCCTTGATAGAGCGTCGTCTTCGCCTTGAACGGGTCGAACGGCGGGATGACCGCCTCGTTCAGGGAGCCGTTGTCGGTCAGGAAGAAGACGTTGGTCCGGTCGACGAGGCCTCCCATCCCGGTCAAGAGGCGGCCGAGCTCGGTGTCCATCGCCTCGATCATCGCCTTGTAGTAGGGCCGCGGCTCCACGTCCGAAGGACCGACGCCGGTGAAGTCCTGCGTGTGCAGGCCGGCCGGCGGAACGTGCAACGGGAAGTGCGCCGCGCTGAACGAGAGGTAGCAGAGCCAGGGCTCCGGCGCCGTCGAGATCCAGGCCAGGGCCTCGTCCACCTGGTCGGTCGTGGCGTAGTTGGTCGAGACGCTGACGGTCCCGTTGATGACCTTGACCCAGTTGAAATAGCCGGTCGGGTCGAAGCCCAGGTTGGTCGGCGTCCCGGCGAAGTGCGAGAAGCCCGCGTCGTTGGGCGCGGTTTCGAAGCCGAGCCCTTCGTGGAGGTGCCACTTGCCGATCGCCGCGTGGGCGAAGAGGCCGCCCGTCGCGTCGTCGAGGAGCTCGGGGAGGGTGATTTCCTCGGTGGGAAGCGAGAAGAGCTCCGGGTTCACGAACGACGGCCCCACGATGTGCCCCATCCCGTTCCGGTAGGCTTGGCGCCCCGTGAGGATCTGGGCCCGGGTCGGGGAGCACACCGGCTGCGAGTAGGCGTTGCGGAACAGGACGCCGTTGGCCGCCAGGCCGTTGATCGTGGGCGTGGGCGGCAGATCGGAGCCGACCCCGTAGGCCTCGATGTGGTCGACGCCGATGTCGTCGGCGACGACGATCAGGACGTTGTCCTGCGCCAGGACGGGCGGCGCGAGCCCCAACAGCGAGACGAGAAGCGGTTTCCGGATGCCCATGGGTTCCCCCACCCACGGGCAGGGCACCGAATTCTAGCCCAGTCCAGCCCGATGCGGCAGATCCGCGCAGGCCAGATATAGTGTAGCGGCTCC
The DNA here is from genome assembly GCA_028278425.1 of Planctomycetota bacterium. Classification (GTDB taxonomy): domain Bacteria; phylum Planctomycetota; class UBA1135; order UBA1135; genus JANQEJ01. The sequence goes on from JANQEJ010000146.1 coordinate 67,295, forward strand.
ACCTCGCGCCGATTGCGCCGATGTGGCCTTCGGGACTCCCTCCCGCCCCCTCACAGACCATGCATCTACCGATCTCGTCTCGGCGAGGGCTCCTTGCTCTCGTGGCACCTCTCCTCGCCGGCCTGGCCGCGGCGCAGGGCTCCACGCCGGCCTTCATCCAATACCAGGGTCGAATCACCGACCCGGCCGGCCAGCCGATCACGGTCGTCGGCCTGACGCTCCGGTTCAACCTGTACAACCAGCCGACCGGTGGGGCTGCGCTGTACAGCGAGCTCCAGAGCATGGACGTCACCGACGGGCTCGTGAGCACGCTCGTCGGCTCGGTCACGCCGCTCCCGATCAACATCTTCGAGCAGAACGACGAGCTCTACCTCGGCGTCACGATCGGCAACGACGCCGAGGCGGTGCCGCGCTATCCGCTCGTGAGCGTCCCCTACGCCTTCAAGGCGCGGACCTCGATCGAGGCGGAAGACGTCAGCGGGCAGGACATCAACCCCGGGAGCGTCACGGTCGGCGGGATGACGGTCATCGACTCCTCCGGAAAGTGGGTCGGCGACTCCACCGGGCTCGTCGGGCCGCCCGGTCCTCCCGGCGCCGACGGCGACCCGGGCCCCGCCGGGCCCGCCGGAGCGGACGGTCCGCCGGGCCCGCCCGGCACGAACGGTCCGGCCTTCGCCGACGACACGCCGTCCGGCTGGGGCGCGGTCGCGGGGGCGGACGCACTCGAGATGCACGCCGTCGTCCAGCTTCCCAGGGGAGGAACGGCGAGCGCGATCCACCTCTTCGGAAACGACCCGACGGTAACGTTCGACGCGTTCGCGGTGTACATCCCCACCGGGCAGCCCATCCCGCTCGGCAGCGGGACGATCGGAACGCTGCTCGACGTCGTCGACTACACGGCCTCGGACGCCGACTACCTCCTGATCCGCGTCAACGTGACGAGCGCGACGCAGCGGATCTTCGGCGGCCTGATCTACGCGCCCAACGAAGGCGCGCCGCTCTTCGCCACGAACCTGAACAGCCCCGCCGGCATCGGATTCGACCAGCCCGTCGACGGCGTCTCCTGGGCCGTGGACGCGACGCCCGGGTCGGTGCTCAACGGCGCCCCGTTCACCAGCCCGCCCGCCAGCCTGAACTTCAACAACGGCGTCGACTACGCCTCGGCGCTCGGGCCGACCTCGGGCAACGCGACGACGAGCGTCATCAACATCAGCGAGACGACGTCGCCCATCCTGAGCTTCCAGAGCAAGTGCGACACGGACGGCGTCACGGACGAACGCCGGTTGCAGGTCTCGAACAACGGCTTCCAGACGCTGCTCGCCGATCTCACCCTTTCGAAGGCGGGCGGCGAGGTCTGGACGCGCGAGACGATCCCGCTCAACCCGATCTGGGGATCCGTCCGATTCCGCTTCCGCTTCGACTCGATCGACACGGTGGACAACAACCACGCCGGCTGGTTCGTCGACGACCTGCGCGTCTGGGACGGCGCTCCGCCGCCCGCGGGCGCGATCCTGATGAGCCTGACGCCGCGCCACTTCCTGCTCTCGGCGCAGTAAAGGGTCAGAGCATCGACACCGGGTCGACGTCGATCGCGACGTGCGGCCGGGAGGTCGCCGCCGCGAGCTCGACGAGGAGATCGCGGGCGGTGGCGAGGCCTTCTCCGTCGGGCGGCGCCATGACCAGAACGTGGTGGCGGTGCCGGCCGCGCAGGAGCGAGATCGGCGCGGGGCTCGGCCCCCGGAGCCGCACCGGCCCTCCGGCGAGCTCGCGTTCCAGCTTCGCGACGCATTCGGCGGCCGACGCGGCCACGCGGGCCTCCTCGCGATCCTCGAAGAGGACGCGGATCAGCCGGCCGTGGGGCGGAAAGCCGAGCACGCGCCGGCTCGCCTGCTCGATCTCGGCGAACTCGTCGTAGGCGTGCCGGGCCGCCAGGCGGATCGCCGAACGCGTGGGGTCCATCGCCTGGACGACGATCCGACCCGGCCGTTCGCCGCGACCCGCGCGGCCGGCGACCTGCGCGATCAACTGGAACGTGCGCTCCGTCGCGCGGAAGTCCGGCAGCTCGATCGCCTCGTCGGCCGACACGATCCCCACGACGGTCACGTTGGGAAAGTCGAGCCCCTTGGCGATCATCTGCGTGCCGACGAGCACGTCGAGCTCCCGCCGCTCGAAGGCGGCCAGCGTCTCCTCGTAATCCTCGCGCCGGCGCATGGTGTCGGAGTCCATGCGGCGCAGCCGCACGCCGGGCAGGAGCAGCCGCAGCTCGCGCTCGACGCGCTCGCTCCCCGCGCCATAGGCCTTGAGCCCGGGGCGGCTGCAGAGCGGGCAGGCAGGCGGCACCGTTCGCTCGTCGCAGCAGCCGTGGCAGACCAGGCGCCGGATCCGGCGGTGCAGCGTCAGCCCGAGGCTGCACTGCACGCACCGGAGCACCTCCTTGCAGCCGGGACACCAGAGCGTCGTCGTGAAGCCGCGCCGGTTGAGGAACAGGATGGCCTGCTCCTTCTCCTCCACCGCCTCCTTCAGGAGGAAGCCCAGGCGGCGCGAGAACAGCGGGGCGCCCCCCGTTCCGCGTTGGCCGCCCTCCCCGCGCATGTCGATGACGTCGACCGCCGGCATCGGCCGGTCGCCGATGCGGCGCGGGAGCCGCAGGCGCCGCATCCCGCCCTCTCGCGCCGCGTACCAGGTCTCCAGCGAAGGCGTGGCCGAGCCGAGCACGCACACCGCCCCGGCCCGCCGGGCGCGCTCGACGGCGACGTCGCGGGCGTGGTAGCGCGGCACGTTGCCCTGCTTGAACGACGGCTCGTGCTCCTCGTCGACGACGATCACGCCGAGGTCCGCCACCGGCGCGAAGACCGCCGACCGGGCCCCGACGACGACGCGGGCCTCACCGCTCTGGACGCGCCGCCACATCGCGAGCCGTTGCGCGTCGGTCATGCGGCTGTGCAGCACGCCGATCGCGCCGAAGCGCGACCGGAACCAGCCGACGGTCTGCGGCGTGAGCGCGATCTCCGGGACGAGGACGATCCCGCCGCGCCCCAGCTCGAGCGCGCGCTCGATCACCCGGAGGTACACCTCGGTCTTGCCGCTGCCGGTCACACCCTGGAGGAGGAAGGTCTCCCCTTCGCCCGCGCGCACGCTCGCGGTCAGGGTCTCGACCGCCTGGGCCTGGTCGGCGGTCAGCTCCGCGTGCCGCGGCCGGCGGGCGGCGGCGGACAGCAGCTCGTCCGGCTGGGCCTCCACGCGCTCGATCGCCACCAGGCCCCGCCGCCGCAGCACCTTCGCCGGCGAGTCGGACAGGTTCAAAGACCGCAGAACCTCGCGAAGCGGGACCGGGCCGTCGATTTCGAGCAGCGTGCGCAGCAGCCGGTGCTGCTTCGGCTGGCGCTCCTCGAGCTCGGCCAGCGCCTCGCGCGCCGCGTCGGGGACCGCCTGGATCTGCAGGACCTTGCGCGTGCCCGCTTCGCGCTTGAGCGGGGCCGGGAGCACCGCGCCGAGGGCCTCGCCCCAGGCGCAGGCGTAGCGCCGCGCCATCCAGCGCGTCAGCTCGAGCAGACCGGCGTCGACCACGGGCGCGGTGTCGAGCACCCGCGCGATCGGCTTCAGCCGGCTCCGGGGAAGGTCGCACTCCTCCGAGAGGCGCACGACGACGCCCACCTCGCGACCGCGCAGGAAGGGGACCGCCACCCGCATGCCGGGCTCGAGCCCGGCGAGGAGGTCCTCCGGCACGCGGTAGGTGTACTCGCGGCGCATCGGCCGGTTGAGGGCCACGTCGACGAAGGAGCCGCCGGTCTCCGGCTCCTGCTCCTCGACGGGGAAGAGCTCCGGGGTCCGGGGGGTCGAGCGGGGGGACACGGAACCGCCGTCAGGCGCAGGCGCAGGGCGCCGACCGGCAGCGCGGGCAACCGGCCGCGTACTTCTCCGTCGCGGCCGCCTCCAGGTCCACCCCGGCGATCGAGGCGAGCGTGGAGAGCCAGGCGAGCACGTCGGCGAACTCGCCGGCGAGTTCCTCGTCGTTTCCGCGCCGCAGGGCGCGGGTCAGCTCCCCCACCTCCTCGCTGAACCACATGTGAGTACCCGCGAGCCCGCGGGCGGAATCGCGCTCGTAGTAGATCTCCTCGATCCTCCGCTGGAACTCTCGAAGCTGCATGATCAGCTCTCGCGCGAAATGGTGACCAAGGAAATCTCCTGCGGAATCTCGTCTTCGCCGGCGTAGAGCTCGAGGTCGCTGCGGAGCGCCTTGAGGAAGGTGTGCGACTCGAGCGCCTGGTGCTTCAGGACGCGCGCGTAGAAGGCCTTCTCGCCGAGCTCACGTCCGTCGCGGTTCACGATCTTGACCGGACCGCTGTTGCAGAGGAAGAGCCGGTCGCCCACTTCGATCGGCACCTCCTGGACCTCGAGGGCGCGGTCGAACACCGGCCCCTTGTCCAGGCCGAGGGCGATCCCTTCCGGGTGGACGGTGCGGAGCTGCCCGTCGTCGGCCGAGTAGCGCAGGAGCGGGATCTTGTGCCCGGCGCAGGCGACCGTGGCGCGGCCGAGGCGCGGATCGACCAGCGCGTAGAGCGCGGAGACGTAGACACCGCGCTTCAGGTCGCGGCTCAGCCAGTGGTTGACCCGTCGGACCGCCTTGGCGACGACCTCCGTGCCCAGCCCGGCGCCGATGTGCTGGAGCTCGGTGCGCAGGTAGGAGCGCGCGGTCGCGCCGATCAGGGCGGCGGGCATCCCCTGGCCGCTCACGTCGCTGACCAGGAGGCCGACCCGCCCGTCCTCCATCTCGATGTAGTCGTGGAAGTCCCCGCCGATCGTGGGCGAGCTGATGTGCACCGCCGCGACGTCATAGCCGCGCATCATCGGCGTCGTCATCGGCAGGAGCGCCTCGCGGATGTCGGAGGCGATGCTCATCTCCCGCTCGCGGCGCGAGAGCTCGAACTCGGCGTCCTGGGCGGACTGGAGGTCGCGCGTCATACGCTCGATCGACCGGGCCAAAAGCTCGATCTCGCCGCCGCCGGAGACGTGCATGCGGCGGTTCAAGTGCCCGTGGCTGATCTGGCGCACGTCGTCGATCAGGACGTGGACCGGCCGCGTCACCTGCCCGGACACGAAGAACGCGACGGCGGCGCCGACGAGGATCACGAGCACCATGACGATCGCGATGATCGTGAGCAACGCCTCGCCGCCCTCCTCGGCGGAGGCGGGGACGAGGAACTTGTACGTCTCGCTCGTGACGTCGCCGCCGTCGTACTCGTACTGCGTCCCGTGGATCGACTGGTTGGGCCCGTAGGTGACGGGATAGATCACCACGCCGGACTCGTGCTTGGTCACCGTCTGCCCCACCCGATTCGTGTTCGGCTTGCGGTAGCTGACCTTCACCGCCTCGGTCACCGTGTCGCGCTCAATGGTCTCCTGAACCCGGTTGGCTCCGGTGTAGAGCAGGCCCGCCGCCACGAACATGACGAGCGTGAGCGCGACCGTCATCGAGACCACGAAGCGCTTTCGCAGCCCCATGCCGGTTACGCGCAGCTCGGACATCTCACACCGTCCAGGTCAGGTCGGGGAACACCAGCCGGCAGACCGCCATCACGGCGAGCCCGTAGACCCCCGCGACGACGTCGTCGAGCAGGATACCGTCCCCTCCGCCCAGGGCCTCGAGCCGCCGCGCCGGCGGGGGCTTGAAGATGTCGAAGAAGCGGAACACGAAGAACGCCAGCACCAGCGCGAGCAGGCTCGGCCCGCGGATCCAGAGGCAGGTGACCATGTAGCCGATCACCTCGTCGAGCACGAAGATGCCCGGGTCCTTCTTTCCGGCGTAGCTCTCCGACCAGTCGCCGAGCGAGCGGCCGACCAGGTAGATCACCGCGCTCGCGACCAGCGTCCAGAGGAGGAACTGGCCGGTCATGGCCAGCAGGTAGACGAAGAGCACCCCCCCGAGGGTCCCCACCGTCCCCGGGGCGAAGGGCGAGAGGCCGAGATAGCCGCACGACACGACCCCGAGCTTGAGTCGGTTCACGCGGCCGCCTCGATCAGCCTCTTCGAACGAAGCACGTAGGTCACGCCCGACCCCACCGAGCTCACGAGGATGGCCCAGATCAGAACGTGCACGACCCCGCGCCAGAAGGTCTCCTCGAGGCCGAACGCGAACATGCCGAACACGATGCTGATCGCGGTGCACTGAAGGGCCATCTTCACCTTGCCGAACCAGTCGGCGGGGAAGGGCAACCCCAGGGTCTCGACGTAGCCGCGGAGCCCCGTGACCAGGAACTCCCGCGACAGCACGATCACGACGACCCAGGGCGGAAACCACTCCTTCGACCAGTCGAAGGCGGCGAGGAAGATCATCGTGCCGAGCACGAGCACCTTGTCGACGAACGGATCCGCGACGCGTCCGAAGGCGGTGACCAGGTTGTCGCGGCGCGCGAGGTAGCCGTCGAGCACGTCCGTCACCGCCACGACGAGGAAGAGCCAGAAGCAGACGTGCGCCACCGTGCGAGTCTCGGGACGTTCCGCGAGGGACAGGATCACGAAGAGCAGCATCGCCCCGACGAAGCGGATCGCCGTGATGCGGTTCGGCCAGTGCGCGAAGACGCCTTCGCTCATGGCGCGGCTCCGATCGGCGAACAGACCGTGTTGAGGTCTTCGTCCAGGCGCTCGACGCGCACGCGCAGCCGTTGGCCGACGTCCGCGTCGCAGTCGAGCACCGCCGCGACGAGATCGACCTCCGGCGCGTCCATCGCCCCGCGGCCGACGACCCAGCCGTCGCGGCGCTCGTCGACGAGGATCTCCTGTTCGCCTCCGAGGAGGCCTTCCTGAATCTCCCGCAGGACGTCGTCGCGAGTCTCGAGCACGGCGAGCCGCCGCTTCTCCGCCTCCTCCGCCGGGACCGCTCCGTCGAGCGCGAAACCCGGAGTCCCCTCCTCGGGCGAATAGGCGAAGGCGCCGAGCCTTCCGAGGCGGTACTCGCGGATGAAATCGATCAGCTCCTGAACGTCGTCTTCCGTCTCGCCCGGGAAGCCCACGAGCACCGTGGTGCGGAGCGTGAGGCCGGGCACTTCGTCGCGCAACCGGTCGAGGATGGCGCGCACCTGATCCCCGCTTCCGGCCCGCCCCATCGCGCGCAGGACCGGCGTCGCGACGTGCTGCACGGGGATGTCCAGGTAGGGGATCACGCGCGGATGGTCACGGAGGAGCGGCAGAAGGTCCCACGGAAAGCGGTTCGGATACGCATACATGACACGCAGCCGGTGGTCGCCCTCGAGCTCGGCCAGTCCCTCGACGAGCGCGGGCAGCTCCAGACCGAGGTCGCGCCCCCAGGCGGTGGAGTCCTCGGCGACGAGGACGAGCTCCTTCACGCCGGCGCCGAGGAGCTCGCGCGCCTCGTCGAGGACGCTCTCCAGCGGCTTCGAGCGGTGCGGCCCGCGGATGGCGGGGATCGCACAGAAGGCGCAGGTGTGGTCGCAGCCGTGCGAGATGCGCAGGTACGCGTAGGAGCCCGGCGTGGCGAGCAGCCGCGCCGCGTCACGCTCGGGCGCGCGCAGCCCCCCGGCGGCGAGGTAGCGCGGCACGGCCGCGCCGTCCGCCAGCTCGCGGATCGAACGGGCGAGGGCGCGGTAGTCCGAGATCTCCGCGAAGAGGTCGACGTCGGGGAAGCGCTCCTCGAGCCCGCGGCGGTAGCGCTGGACGAGGCAGCCGGCGACGACGACGTGATCGAGCTCGCGGCGGCGCTTGAGCCCGATCAGCTCGCGGATCCGGCCCTCGGACTCCTCGCGCGCCGGCCCGATGAACGAGCAGGTGTTCAGGACGGCGATCCGCGCTCCAGAGAGCTCGCCCGAGATCGTCAGCCCCTCCTCCGCCATCCGCGCCAGGATCAGCTCGGAGTCGATCAGGTTCCTCGCGCAGCCGAGATGGACCAGGGAGACGACCGTTTCGCGCACCTCAAGCGCGAGGAGCGGCAGCCATCCACTCCTCGCGGCTCATCAGAATATCGCGGCTGCGTCCGCCGAGATACGGGCCGATCAATCCGCGCGCCTGCAGCTCGTCGAGCACGCGCGTGGAGGCCTTGAAGTCGAGGTCGAAACGCCGCTGGAGCATCGAGACCGCGACGCGGTTCTCTTCGACGATCATGCTGCCGGCCTCGAGCACGACGCGCTCGAACTCGTCGTCCACGCCGGCCACGGGCTCTTCCTGGGAGGCCTCGGGCGTCAGGACGTACTCCGGCTCCTCCTCGGGTTGGGGTTCCGGGTCGGGCTCGGGCTCTTCGTTGACCAGCTCGGGTTCGGGCTCGGGCTCCGGTTCGGCCTGCGATTCCGCTTCGTCGAAGAGCCCCGACTGCTCCCAGCCGCCGGCGGCGGCCGCGGACGCGGGCTCTTCGACCTCCTCCGCGGGTTCCTCTTCCTCGGTCTCCGCGCGGGGAGCGACCTCCTCTTCCTCGAGCTCCTCTTCTTCCTCGTGCTCGGCGAGCACGTCCTCGTCTTCCTCGCCGTACTCCTCGTAGTCCTCTTCGTCGTCGTCGGTCAGCTCCTCGTCCTCCTCGTCGTCGAGCTCTTCCTCCTCGTGCTCGGCCGCGAGCTCGTCCTCCTCGTCTTCCTCCTCCTCGTACTCCTCGTAGTCCTCTTCGTCCTCGCCCTCCGCGACGAGGTCCTCGTCTTCCTCGTCGTACTCCTCCTCCTCCTCCAACCCGGAGGCGAGGACCTCTTCCTCGTCGTCGACTTCGGCTTCGGCTCCTCCCGCGTGAAGCTCCGGCGCTTCGACTTCGGCCTCGGGCTCGGGCGACGGCTCTTCGCGCTCCGGCTCCTCCGCCACGAGCGGCAGCGGCTCCGGCGCCGGCTCGGGGACGGACGCGTCCTCCCAGCTCGGACGGATCGGAAGGTCTTCGACGCCGGGCGCGTCGAGGGAATGGACGTCGGGCTCCTGAACCGCGACCCCGGGGTCGGCCTCGACCTCGGACGCTAGCGCACGAGCCGCGGCGGCGAGGGGTTCCGCGTCGGCTGGATCCTCGGCAGGGCCAGGTTCGCGCTGATCCGCGCGAGCTTCGGCGCGCACTTCCGCTCCGGCGGGAGCCAGATCTGCGCCAGCGGGCTCGTCGGCAGGTGGGGTTGCCGCGGCAATCCCCCCCGCAGGGGCACCAGCTTCACGCGGACCTTCGGAATGGGTTGGCTCATGGAGGTTTGGGGCGTCGAGGGCTTGCGCGCCTTCCGGCACGCCCCCGCGGTTGCGGACGTCGTCGAGCGGCGACTGCCCGGCGGTGGCGAGCACGTCCGGTCGGGTTCCGCGGTGGAGGTCGGCCTGCAGGGCCTCGGCTTCCGCCGCGGAGACGCCGTCGGCGTCCTCTTGCTTTCCAACGGCCCGTACCGGAGAGAGCTCCCTCGGTTTCACGTAAAAACCTGCACCTTGCGGAAGCCATGCAAGCCACACGGTGGCGAGAAGCACGGCCAGGCCGAGCCCCAAACCGAGCGCCAGCCCCGCCATTCCGGGCAAAACCGAGCCGAGCGTCGCGCCCAGCGCCCCGCCCGCGGTCGCCGAAAAAGCCCCGCAAATCAGGGAAAGCGCCATCCCCACTCCGAGGACGCCGAAGGCGTGGGCCGCCAGGGCGATCGGCTTGGAGGCGAGGAACGACCAGGCTCCGGCCACCGCGAGCCCCAGGGTGAAGAGCAGGCAGGGCCACGCGCCCATCCACCCCATCAGGGCGACCACCGGATTGGTCAAGACGCCCTCGTGGGGCTCGTTGCCGGCGATCGCCAGAAGGCTGGAGATCGCGAACCAGCCGCCCAGGGCGGCGAGGAGGAGCTCGGCCGCGGAGCGGGCCAGTTGCTTCTTTTCGGTTGCTTCAGTCATCGCTGGCTCCCCGATCCGCGCCCACGGCGGATCCGTGCATCTCTTCCCAGTCGTCCAGGGACAGCAGGACCTCGCGGGCCTTGCTCCCCTTGTACTCCCCGACGATGCCTTCCGCGGTCATCAAGTCAATGAGGCGGGAGGCCCGCGTGTAGCCGATTCCGAGCGCCCGCTGGAGAAGGCTCGCCGAGCCGCGCCGCGACTTCAGGATCACGCGCACGGCCTCGTCCCACATGTCGTCCTGCTCGGCCCCGCCGGGCTGGCCGGCGGGCTTGGTGCCGGTGGCCGACTGGACCAGCTCCTGGTTGAAGGTGGGGGCCGACTCCTGGGACACGAAGTCGACCACGGACTGGATCTCGTGGTCTTCGACCAGCGCGCCCTGGACCCGGACGATCTGCGACGTCTGGGGCGGCGTGAACAGCATGTCGCCCTGCCCGAGGAGCTTCTCCGCCCCCATCACGTCGAGGATCACGCGGCTGTCCACCTTGCTGGCGACCTGGAACGCGATCCGGGTCGGCAGGTTGCCCTTGATGACGCCGGTGATCACGTCGGTCGACGGCCGCTGGGTCGCGACGATGACGTGGATGCCCACCGCCCGGGACTTCTGGGCGAGCCGCGTGATGCCGTGCTCGGCCTCCTTCTTCGAGGTCATCATCAGGTCGGCCATCTCGTCGATGACGATGACGATGTAGGGCATGTGGCGCGGGGTGCGCTCCTCGTGGAACTCGTCGCCCATCCGCGCGCGGAGCTCGTCCTCCGAGAGCGCGTTGTAGGCCTTGATGTTGCGCACGCCGGCCTTCTTGAAGACCTCGTAGCGCCCCTCCATCTTCTCGACCGCCCACATCAGGACGTTGGTCGCCTGGCGCATGTCGGTGACCACCGGCAGCATCAGGTGCGGGACCGCCGCGAACATCTGGAGCTCGACCATCTTCGGATCGACCAGGATCATCTGGACGTCGTGCGGCGAGCGCGTGAGCAGGAGACTCGCCAGGATCGAGTTGATGCACACCGACTTGCCCGACCCGGTCGTGCCCGCGATCAGCATGTGCGGCATCCGGGCGAGGTCCTCCACGACGGGGTTGCCCTCCGCGTCCATGCCCAGGAAGAGCGGCAGGGCCATGAACTTCTTGTCGTAGGCCTTCTGGTTGATCAGCTCCGAGAGCCGCACGACGCGCCGCTGGCTGTTCGGTACCTCGATGCCGATGGTCGACTTGCCCGGGATCGGCGCGATGATCCGCACGCTCTTCGCGCGGAGCGCCGCCGCGATCTCCTGGCTGAGCTGTGTCACCTTGTTCAGCCGCGTCCCGACCGGCACCTCGAGCTCGAAGAGCGTCACCGCGGCGCCTACCTTCGCGCCGACCACGGTCGCCTCGACGCGGAACGAGCCGAGGGCGTTCTCGAGCTTCTTGGCGGCGAGCTCGATGGACGACTCGTCGCCCGCGCCGCCCCCTGCCGGCGGCTCGAGCATCTCGAGCGGGGGGAACTTCCACGGCCCCGCCGGCGGCGAGGGCGGCTCGAAGACGGCGACGTCCGGCTCGGGCTTCGCTTTCGCCTTGGGCTTGGGCTTGGCGCTCGCGGCGACCGGCTCGGGCTCCGGTTCCTCCTCTTCCTCCGCGGCGAGCTCCAGCTCGTCCTCTTCGTCCTCCAGCTCCTCCTCGTCCTCTTCGTCTTCCTCTTCCTCCTCGTCGTACTCGTCGAGCTCGCCCGCCTCGATCGGGTTGCCGTCCTCGTCGACGTACTCCCACTCCGCGTCCGCTTCCTCCTCTTCCTCTTCGGGCTCTTCGTCCTCCGCCTCGTCGAAGAGGTCCGCCGTCTCCAGCGCGGGGAGCTGCCGCTGCCGCGGGGCGCGCCGCGGCTTCTGCGGGACGACGACCGCCACCGCTTCGGCCTGCCGCTCGAGGTCCTTGCCGCGCAGGAAGTCCCAGAGCCCGCCGAGCGTGCGGAGCATCCACCGCGCCACGGCGCCGAGACGGCTTTGGGCTCCCTCCTCGCGCCGTTCGGCGAGCCAGCCGCGGAACGCGACCACGGCCGGGTAGAAGGCCATCTCGGTGGCGAGCATGAACGAGATCAACGTGCCGAGCCCCACCAGGATCCAGAGCCCCGGTCCCCCGAACTTCGCGACGAGGACGGCCGCCTCGCCCGTCACCGGATCGGGCCGGATCAACTCGCGGGCGAGCCACCCGCCGGGTCCATAGGGCAGATCGGCGCCGGCCTCCCCGCCTCCAAGGGCCAGCTCGAACAGGAAGGCGGAGAAGATCAGGAAGGAGAGCCCGCCCGCGATCCGGAGCGTCGCGAACGAGACCGCCCGCCGGGCCACCAGGATCGTGCCCCAGGCCAGGGCGAGGAAAATCAGGAGGTAGCCCGACCAGCCGATGGCGATGAAGACGCAATCCGCCAGGTAGAAGCCGGCCTGGCCGCCCCAGTTGCCCCCGGCGGCCGCGAGGGCGCCGATCTCCGGGGGTGCGTAGCTGACCATCGAAACCAGGAGCCAAAGGGCGAGGCCGATCCCGGCGATCCCGACGATCTCCCGGAGGTGGGACGAGGTGTTCTCGTCGAGCTCACCTCCGAGCACGAACGCCCCGGTCAGCTCCCGGAGTCGCCCCAGGAACGACGTCCCGGACGCCTTCTTCGCCTTCCCCCTCGACTTCCCGGCTCGGCCCATCTCCTCTAGTGATAGGAATCGGTCGCTCGTTTCCAGTACCGAGCCCGGTTCTGTTCACCAAACTTCGGCGGAGGAGGCTCCCCGGAGGCTCTAAGGCTCTGCACCGCCGAAGTTTGGTGGAAAGAACCGGGCCCGGTCCTCGCGTTCAGGCGCGCAGAGGTTTGAGCCGCACGAGCACCCGAGCCACCGCCCGCTTGGTGCGCCGCTCGAGCCGCCGCCGGCTGCCGTCGCGGCCCAGGATGTCCACGGTGGTGCGGTCGGCGCCCAGGGCGGACTCGTCGTTGAGGACGACGTAGTCGGCCCCCTTCCGCTCGAGCTTCCGCGTCGCCCTCGCGACCCCGTCGCCCGTCTCCAGGGCGAACCCGATCACCAGGCGGTCCCCCTTCCGCCGCGCGACCTCGGCGAGGATGTCGGGGTTCCGGACGAGCTCCAGGGTCGCGCTTTCCCCGCCGCCCTCCTTCCTCCACTTCCCCCGGCGCTTGCGGCGCGGTCGCCAGTCGGCGACCGCCGCCGTCATGACGAGGACGTCGGCCGTCCGGAAGGCCTCGCGGGTCGCCCGCAGCATGTCGCGCGCGTTGACCACATCGACGCGGGTGACGCCCGGCGGCGTGGCGAGCTCGACCGGGCCCGCGATCAGGACGACGTGGTCGCCGCGCTCGGCGGCGGCGCGGGCCACTTCGAAGCCCATGCGCCCGCTCGACTCGTTCGAGAGGTAGCGGACCGGGTCGACGTACTCCCGCGTCGGACCGGCGGTCACGACCACCCGGCGGCGCCGTGCGGCGGCTCCCCGGCGGCCCCTCGCGGTCACCCCAGGAGCTCCGCCAGCGCGGCCTGAATGCGCTCGACGTCCGGGAGCCGGCCCTTGCCCTCGACCCCGCAGGCGAGGTAGCCCTCGTCCGGCTCCAGGATCCGCCAACCGTCCTCCCGCAGGGTGTCCAGGTTTCGCTGGATCGCCGGGGCGGAGAGCATGTGGGCGTTCATCGCCGGCGCGAGGAGCCGCGGTATCCCGGCCGGCACCGCCAGGGCCGCCGTCGTGACGAGGTCGTTCGCGAGCCCCAGGGCGAGCCGCGAGACCAGGTCCGCGGACGCCGGCGCGATCACCAGGGCCTCCGCCCACCCCGCGAGCTCGATGTGGTCCATCGCCGTGCGCCGCTCCGGGCCGAACTCGTCGGTCCACGCGCCCTCGCCGGTCATCGCCTCGAAGAGCTGCGGGTCGATCAGGGAAGCGGCGCGCTCCGTCAGAACGGTGCGGACCCGGTGCTCCTCCTGGGTCAGCTTGCTGGCCAGGTCGCAGGCCTTGTGGAGCGCCGCGGAGGCGCCGCAGCCGAGCAGGATCCGCGCCACGCTCAGACCTCCTGGGGCGCGTCCAGCCCCGCGATCCGCAGCACCTCGCCGATCGCCGCCTCGAGGTTCGCGTTGACCACGACGTGGTCGTAGCGGTGGCTCTCCTCCATCTCGTCCAGCGCCTTCTTGAGCCGGCGCTCGATGACCTCGGGCGCGTCGGTCCCGCGGCCGACGAGGCGTTCGCGCAGGGTCTCGTGGTTCGGCGGCGCGACGAAGATGTACTCGGCCTCGATGCCGAGCTCCCGGAGCTGGAGCGCCCCCTGCACGTCGATCTCGAGCAGGTAGACCTTCCCGGCCGCGATCGCGTCGTCCATCGGCTGGCGCAGCGTGCCGTAGAGGTTGCCGTGCACCTCGGCGTGCTCGATGAACTCGCCCTTCTCGATGTGCTCGCGGAAGCGCTCCTTCGAGAGGAAGTGGTAGTCGACGCCGTCCACCTCGCCCGCGCGCGGCGCGCGGGTCGTGGCCGAGACGGAGAACACGACGCGCGGGTCCTGGATCAGCCGGCGGCAGATCGAGCTCTTCCCCGATCCCGACGGGCCCGAGATCACCACCATGCAGCCGGCCGCCATCGCGCTACTCCACGTTCTGCACCTGCTCGCGCAGGCGCTCGATGCGCGTCTTCAGCTCGACGACCCAGTGCGCGACCTTCGCGTCGTTGCACTTCGAGCCGATCGTGTTGGTCTCGCGCAGGATCTCCTGGACCAGGAAGTCGAGCTTGCGGCCCACGTCGCCGCCCTTGTCGAGGAAGCTCGCGAGCTGCTTGGCGTGGCTGCGCAGGCGCGCGATCTCCTCGGAGACGTCCAGCTTGTCGGCGAGGAGCGCGATCTCGCGGGCGAGCTCGGCGTCGTCCACGGCGTGCCCGTCGAGCAGCTCGCCGACGCGCTTCCTCAGGTTCTTCTGATGTGCTCGGACCACGGTGGGCATCCGCCGGTCGATGCGGTCGAGGAGCTTCAGCATCTCGGCGTCGTTCTTGCGCAGGTCGGCCTCGAGCGCGCCGCCCTCGGCCTCGCGCATCTCGACCAGCTTCCCCAGCGCCTCGTCCACGCGCTTCAGGACGCCGCGGGCCTCGCGCTCGAGCTCGGCGGGATCGTCCTGGAAGCCCACGACGCCGGGGAGCGGCAGGACCGCCTCGATCGGGATCGTCCCGTTGCCGCCGAAGCGGCGCGAGAGCTCGGCGAGCTTGGCGCGGTAGTGCTCGGCCACCTCGAGGTTGAGCGCGGCGCCCGCGGCGTCCGCGCGCGTGGCCGCGTTGACGCTCACCGTGACGGCCCCGCGCTTCAGCTTCTTCTTGACGCGCCCTTCGACGTCGCCCTCGAGGAACGCGAGCTCGTGCGGCAGCCGCGTCTTGACCTGCAGGTGTCGGTGGTTGACCGAACGGATCTCCACCCGCACCTCGCGCTCCCCCGCGATCCCGGCCGCCGCGCCGAATCCGGTCATGGAGCGGAGCATCGGAGCTTCCCGGCCGTCAGCCCCCGATCGGGTCGGTGCCGCCGCCTGCTCCGCCGCCCGTGCCGGCGCCCGGCAGGGCCTCGATTCCCGCGCCGCCCGCGTCGTCGATGACGGTGCCCTTCTCCTGGCGGAGCGTGAAGATGTGGATCAGGATCGCCGAGACGAGAAAGATCCCCGCGGTGTAGCCGGTGAACGTGTTGATGCCCTTCGCGCCGACGCCGAAGGTCTGCTGACCGCCCTCGCCGAGCGCGGTGCCGAAGCCGCCGCCGCGGCCCTCCTGCAACAGGATCACCACGATCAGGACGATCGCGGAGAACACGAAGACCAGGTAGAGGAGCGTGATGAGGAGTTGCATGACGGAGAGAGGCTACCTGCCGAGGTCGACGATGGGGAGGAAGGAATCGGGGCTGAGCGAGGCGCCGCCGACCAGCGCGCCGTCGACGTCGTCGACGGCCATCAGCTCGGCCACGTTGGCGGGCTTGACGCTGCCGCCGTATTGAATGCGGGTCGCCTCGGCGACCGCCGCGCCGTGGAGGCCCTCGAGCAGCCCGCGGAGGTACTGGTGGACCTCGCCGGCCTGTTCGGGCGTGGCGTTGTGGCCGGTGCCGATCGCCCAGACCGGCTCGTAGGCGATCGTGACGCGCCGCATGTCCTCGCGGGCCACGTCGCGCAGCCCCTGCGTGAGGTGGCGGCGCACGACGGCCTCGGTCTCGCCGGCCTCGCGCTCCTGGATCGTCTCGCCGACGCACAGGATCACGTCGAGCCCCGCGGAGAGCGCGGCGCCGACCTTCGTGGCGACGAGGTCGTCGGTCTCGCCGTAGACGTGGCGGCGCTCCGAGTGCCCGAGGATGACGAAGGAGGCGCCGACGTCCACCAGCATCGCGCCGGAGACCTCGCCGGTGAAGGCGCCGGAGGGCTCGTCGCACATGTTCTGGGCGCCGACCGCGACGCGCGAGCCCGCGAGCGCCCGCGCGATCTCGTCGAGGTACACGAAGGGCGGCGCGACGGCCACGTCGACGTCCGTGCGGTCACCGACGTGCTCGCGCAACGCCGAGACCAGGTCGAGCGCCGCGCGGCGGTCGAGGTTCATCTTCCAGTTGCCGGCGAGGTACGGCGTCCTCACGGGATGGTCTCCATCTCGCGCTCGGTCTCGGGTTCCCGCTCGGGGGCGACGAAGATCCGCCCATCGAGATCGACGAGCGCGCGCACGTCGCGCACCAGCCGGCGGAACTCGTCGAGCGGCAGCGCCTGCGCGCCGTCGGAGTGCACCTCGGACGGATCGGGGTGGACCTCGACGATGAGCCCGTCCGCGCCCGCGGCGATCGCGGCGCGCGCCAGCGGGCGGACGAGGTCCGCGCGGCCGGCCGCGTGCGACGGGTCGACGATCACGGGCAAGTGGGTCGCCTGCTTGAGCCAGGCCACCGTGCCGACGTCGAGCACGTTGCGCGTCACGTCGTCGAAGCCGCGGATGCCGCGCTCGCAGAGCACGACGTTCGGGTTGCCCGCGGCGAGAACGTACTCCGCCGCCAGGAGGAACTCGCGCGCGGTGGCCGCGAAGCCGCGCTTCAGGAGCACGGGCTTCCCGGCGGCGCCGACCTCGCGCAGGAGCGCGAAGTTGGTCATGCTGCGCGAGCCGACCTGGAACATATCGCAGGTCGCGCCGACGCGCTCGACCTCGCGCGGGTCGAGCACCTCGGTCACGATCGGGATCTCGACCGCCGCGCGCACGCGCGCCAGGCGCTCGAGGCCTTCGGCGCCGAGGCCCTGGAAGGAGTAGGGCGACGTCCGCGGCTTGAACGCGCCGCCGCGGAGCAGCGTCCCGCCGGCGCGGCGCACCGCCTGGGCGACCTCGGTCAGCCGTCCCTCGTCCTCGACCGCGCAGGGCCCGCCGATCAGCGAGACGCAGCCGCCGCCGAAGACCGCGGGAAAGGCCGTGGCGGAGTCGCCGACGCGCACGACGGTGTCCGGACGATCCGGCGAGCGCTCCGCCAGCTCGCGCGCTTCCGCGGCGTCGAGCACCTGCGCGACGCACGCCATGTCCTCGAAGCGCGAGCGGTCCGGCGGCGCGCCGGGTCCCGCCGCCTCGGGGCGGCGGGCTTCGAGCAACTGCCTGCCGCCGTCCAGGAAGCGGGTTTCGTAGCCCAGCTCGCGCGCCAGCTTGAGGACGGCCTCGAGGTCGGCGCGGGTGGCGTTCTTGCGCAGGCGGAGCAGCATCGCGGTGGGGTTCGCGGAACCGGTCGGCAAGGGTTCGCCCCCCGGTCTCGAACGGAGCAGTATAGGGACGCCCGGGAGACGGCTCAACGCCTCGGAGCGTAACCACGACGATGCGCCAACTCGAAGCTCTGCTCGACCTTCTCGCCCTCGACCGGCTCCCGCGGACCGGGTGGCTGCTCGCCGGCGTTCCGCACGCCGAGTCGGTCGCCGCGCACTCGCTCGGCGCGGCCCTGGTCGCGCTGGCACTCGGGCCCGCGGTCGAGCCGCCGTTGAACTTCGACCGCGCCGCGGCGCTTTGCGCGGTCCACGACGCGCCCGAGGCGTGGCTCTCCGACCTGCCGAAGCGCGGGGCCGCGCTTCTTTCAAACGGGGTGAAGGAAGACGCGCAAGCCCGCATCGCGGACGAGCTCGTCGGCGCGCTCTCCCCCGCCGCCCGCGAGCGGTTCGCGGAGTACCAGGCGGGCGAAACGGCCGAGGCCCGCTTCGCGCGCGTGTGCGACAAGCTGCACCTCGGGCTTCGGCTCCTGGGTTACGCCCGGGCCGGCAGCCGCGGGCTCGACGACTTCGGGGAAGGTCTGCGCGCGCTCGACTGCTCCGGCTTCGCGCCGTGCGCCGAGTTGCGCGACGCGATCCTCGCGGAGCTGGAGGCGCTACCCTAGGCGGGCTCGATGCGACGCCTCCACGTCATCTTCGCGGTCGTCGTCCTGACCGCCTTTCTCTCCGCCTACGTCGCGGAGCGCTCGCGCTCCCGCGAGCTGCCCGTGCGCGACTTCGAGACGCCGCGCCGGGTGACGCTCGCCGCGTTGCAGGCGACGCGCGGCGAGCACACGCTCGAGGGAAGCGTCGTCGACCACCGGGGCCGCCCCGTGGCCGGCGTCACCGTGCACCTGCGCGTGCTCGAGTCCGAAGAAGCCGTGCTCGAGCCGATGTTCTTCGACCACTCGAGCGACGACGGGATGTTCGAGATCCGCCACCTGCCGGCGGGAAGATTCGAGGTCGTCCTGCTCTCGACCGGCGTGCCGAACCGGAGGTTCGAGCTCACCGTTCCCGCGAAAGAGCAGCGCTTCGTTCTCGGCGAGCCCTGGGGCGAGCTGCCCGCGCTCCCGGAGATCGAGCGCGACACCTTCGTCGGGCGGTTGAGCTTTCCCGACGAGCTCCTCCTGGGCGACCGCCCGCTCGAGGGCTACGAGGTGCTCCTCCTCCCCCGCGATCCCGAGAGCACCTGGGGCGCCGTCTTCGCGCGCCGCGTCCTGACCGACGCCGAGGGTCGCTTCGTCGTCGACGACCTGCCGGTGTCGGGCTACGACCTGCACGTCCTGCCGCCGTGGGCCGTCGGGGGCTCGTGGCCGTACCTCTGCACGATCCCGTACGACCACCGCGTCGCCGGGGATCGCGATCCGAAGGAGGTCGAGCTCGCGGTCGGCGCGCTGCGCGGCCGCTTGGTGGACCGCGACGGCAACGACGTCGAGGGCGCACTGCTACAGGTCCACGCCAAGGACAGGGAGCGCGATCTCTGGCCGGCGGTCGCGACGGACGAGTTCGGCCGCTTCCAGGTGCACGACCTGCCGCCCGGCGTCTACGTCGTGCGCGTCTTCGCCGGCGCCGAGCGCCGCGAGCGGAAGGTGGAGGTGACCGACGGCGAGGACCAAGAGGTGTCGTTCGGACCCCTCGACCCCCGCCGGGAGGACTAGCAGCCCTCGCCAGAGGCTATCCTGAGGGGTCCCGAGCCCCGCCGGAGATGCAGCCGATCTACCTGGACAACGCCGCGACCACGCGCCTCGCGCCCGAGGTGCGCGCAGAGATGGAGCCCTGGCTCGACGCCGAGTTCGGCAACCCCTCGTCGCGCCATCCGCTCGGCGTCCGTGCCGCGGAAGCGCTCGACCGCGCGCGCGAGCGGGTCGGGCGGGCGCTGGGCGCGCGGCCGGCCGGCGTGATCTTCACCGCCGGCGGGACCGAGGCGAACAACCTGGCGGTCCTGGGCTTCGCCCGCGGCCGGCGACGGCACGGGCGGCACGTCGTCGTCGGCCCGACGGAGCACCCCTCGGTGCTGGAGCCGGCTCTCGCGCTCCGCGAGGAGGGGTTCGAGGTCGAGCGGGCGCGCTTGGACGAGACGGGTCGCCTGGACCTGGACGACCTCGAGCGGCGCCTGCGGCCCGACACCGTCGTCGTCGCGCAGATGCTCGTGAACAACGAGATCGGCACCCTCTATCCCGTCGCCGCGGTCGCGCGGATCGTCCGGCGGGCGGCGCCGAACGCGGTCTTGCACGTCGACGCGGTCCAGGGCGCCGGCAAGGAGGTCATCTCGCTCGCGGAGCTCGGCGCCGATTCGGTCGCCGTCAGCGCGCACAAGATCCACGGCCCCAAGGGAACGGGCGCGCTCGCGGTCCGCGACGGGCTCGCCCCGCCGAAGCCCGTGATCTTCGGCGGCGGGCAGGAGCGCGGCGTGCGCTCGGGAACGGAGAACGTCGCGGGGATCGTCGGCCTCGGCGTGGCCCTCGAGCTCGCCGACGCGCGGGTCGACGCGACCGTCGCGAGCATGAGCGCCGCGCACGCCGAGCTGGCGCGGGCCGTCGAGTCGCTCCCCGGAGCGCGGTTGCTCACCCCAGGCGACACCGTCCCCGCGATCTGTGCGGTGCTGCTTCCCGGGCCGCCCGCGGAGGTCTACCTCCACCACCTCGAGACGCGCGGTGTGATGACGAGCGTCGGCAGCGCGTGCCACGCGAAGGACCTCGCGGTCAGCCCCGCCCTGGCGGCGATCGGGCTCGGCGAGCGCGAGGCACGCCAGGTCCTGCGGTTCTCGTTTTCCCGCGACACGACCGTCGAGGAGGCGCGCGCCGCCGGCGAAGCGCTGCACGAGGTGGCGCGCGCGCTGGAGGCGCGGGCCGGATGACCGTCTCGTCCGGCGTGGAAGCGGACCTGATCGTCGCGCGCTACGGGGAGATCTGGCTCAAGGGCAAGAACCGCCACGAGTTCGAGCGCAAGCTCCTCGACAACGTGCGAGCGGCGCTACGGCCGTTCTCCGGGGTGGAGGTGCGCCGCGACTACGGACAGCTCGTCGTGCACGCGAGCCGCCGCCCCGCCGCAGTCGCGCAGCGCCTCGAAGACGTCTTCGGCATCGCCTCGCTTTCGCCGGCGCGCGGCGTCGAGCCGCGCGCGGAGGCCATCGCGAGCGCCGCCGCGCAGGCGCTCGACGAGGCGCTCGCGAACCGGCCCGACGACGGCCCGATCCCGTTCCGCGTGGAGGTGCGCCGCTCCGACAAGACGTTCCCGATGACGTCGATGGAGCTGGAGATATTCGTCGCCGAGCGCGTGATGCCGCCGCACGCGAGCCGGCTGAAGGTCGACCTCACCCGACCGGAGCTCACGCTCGGCGTCAACGTGCGCCTCGACCGCGCCTACGTCTTCGCCGAGCGGCGCCCCGGAGCGGGCGGCCTGCCCGTCGGCACGATCGGACGCGCGGTGTGCCTGCTCTCCGGCGGCATCGACTCGCCTGTGGCGGCGTGGATGGCGATGAAGCGCGGCTGCTCGGTCGCGTTCCTCTCCTTCCACTCCTACCCGTACATCGGCGAGTCGTCGAAGCGCAAGCTCACGAACCTGGTGCGCGCGCTGGCGCGCTACCAGCCGCGGAACCGCCTCTACTTCGCGCCCTTCACCGCGGTCCAGGAGGCGATCCGGGACACCGCGCCGGAGCCCTACCGCACCGTGCTCTACCGCCGCATGATGCAACGCATCGCGACGCGCGTCGCGCGCCGGGAAAAGGCCGGCGTGCTGGTGACCGGCGAAAGCCTCGGACAGGTCGCGAGCCAGACGATGGAGAACCTGACCTGCATCGGCGCGGCGTCGGGTCTTCCGGTCCTGCGCCCGCTCATCTGCTTCGACAAGACGGAGACGATCGAGCGCGCGCGGGCCATCGGCACCTACGACGTTTCGATCCAGCCGGAACCCGACTGCTGCACCGTCTTCCAGCCCGCGCGGCCGGTGATCCGCGGCAGCCTGGAACGTTGCGAGGAAGCGGAGGCGCGACTCGACGTCGAGGCCCTGGTCGAAGACGCGGTGGCGGGACTCGAAGTCGTCGACGTGGAGGCGGGTTAGAGGCAAAGCTCCACGAACTCGACGAGCTCCTGCGGCCGGAAGGGCTTGCGCAGGACGCGCACGGTGTCGGGCACGGCGACGCTGTCGTCGGCGAGGACCGCGAGCGGGACCCGCAGGCTCAGGAGCGTCTCCAGCGAGCCGGGAAGCCCCGCCTCGGCGTCGTGGTCGAAGAGCACGAGGTCGGAGGCGCCCTGGGCGAGCCGCTCCTTCGCCTCGCCCACGGTGGCGACGACGTCCACGCGATAGCCCGACTCGCCGAGCACGGAGCCCACGAGCTCGGCGAGGAGCGACTCCGGCTCGAGGAGCAGCAGACGCCGCGGATCGTCGCCCCGGACCTGGACCGGTTCCGGCTCGTCGACGCCCGCGTGGCTCGGGAGAGCCAGCCGGTAGATCGTCGCGCGCGTTCCGAGCCGCCGGCGCACGAAGGGCGGGTCGACCGCGTCGAAGGGGAGGTCGAGCACGCCGGCGAAGACGAGCGCGAGCACCGCGCGGCCGCCGCCGGCGCTCACCGCGATGCGCGCCCGCAGCGGGTCGGCCCGCCCGCCCTTCGGGCCGGAGGCGATTGCGACTCCGGCGCCGAGGGTGACCAGGGCCTGGTGGAGCCGGCCGGCGTCGCTCTCGACCACGGGCGCCACCCCGCGGGCGGCGAGGCGCAGGTCGACGCCGTGCTCGGAGGCGATGGGCTCGATCAACGCCGCCGCTCGCCGCGCGACGCCCGCGAGATCGACGGTGGTCTCGCGCGGCGGCAGGTCCTTCGCGTAGGTCGAGAGCGCGACGACCAGATCGCTCACGTTGCGGGTTTCGCGGCGCGTGGCATCCACCTGGTGCGCGAACGAGCCCGCGCCGCCGGGCCGGTCGCGCGCCCAGACGTCGCAATGACCGGAGATGACGGCGAGCTGGTTGTTCAGCTTGTGGACGAGCGGCGGAATCAACGCCGCCAGGAGCGCGTGCCGCGCGTTCCGGTAGGCTTCGGTCATCGCAAAGTGGAATATAAGCTGCGGCGGGGATAGTTCCTCGTTCCGGCATCCCGCATGAACCGCACGACCGCGATTCTCGTAGCGCTGGCGACGTTACTCGCCCACATCCTGGCGATCCACCAGAACACCGATGGCGTGTTCGGGCCGCCGTACGAGGTCGCCCACGTCGCCTATCGGGTCTCGCGCAACCTGGTGTTCGAGGGCACGCCGGCGTGGAGCACGGCCGGCTCCGTGCTCGAATCGTATCCGTCACCGCTGTGGGTGCTGATCTGCGCGGTCGCCACGCGGCTCTACTTCTCCGTCACGCTGGCCTCCCAGTATCTCGGCATCGCCTGCTCGCTCGTGACGGTGATCGTCCTGGCGCAGTTCGCGGCCGACCGGCGGGCGGGCTTGATCGCGCTCCTGCTCCTCGTCGTCACGGGCACGACGGCGTCCGCGGCCACGTCCGGCACGGAGATGCCCCTCGTGATGCTGCTCGTCACCGCCGCCTTCCTCGCCTATGAGCGGCGCCGGGCGCGCATCTTCTCCGCGCTCTTGGTCCTTCTCACCCTGACGCGGCCGGACGTCTGGCTCCTGGTGGCGGCGCTGGCGGTGCTCGAGCTGCGCCGCAGGCGGCGCCTGTCGGCGGACGAGAGCTCGCTCCTGCGGGCCTTCATCGCTCCGGCCGCGCTGGCCGTCGTTCTCGTCCTCGTGCGCGGCATCGTCACCGGCTCCTGGCTCTCGACGGTGACGGCGGACCTCCTGCGCCCCGACGCCGAGCGCTACCGCCTCGGGCTCGATTACCTGACGAGCTTCTTCCTCCGCTCGGGCGGCGCGACGCTCGTGATCTTCCCCACCCTCTACCTCTTGCGCGGCCGCCTGTCCGGAACCGGGCGGCGGGCCCTCGCGCTCGTCGTCGTCTGGTCGCTCTTCGTGCTCCAGGTGGGCGGCGACGGGCTTCCGTTCTGGATGTCGATGGCGCCGATCGTGCCGCTGCTCTTCCTCTCGGTGCAGGAGGCGATGATCCTCGCGATGGACAGCCGGCGGCCCGGGCTGGGTCCGCTGACGTGGGTGCTCCTCATCGCGGGCATCGGCGCGTCGGCCCTGGTCAGCCGCGTCCCGGCCGACGTCGGCGCGATTCCGATCGGGCAGGTGCAGCGAGCCTGGATGAAGCCGAGCGAGTCCTACCGCCGCACGTACGGCCGCTTCTACGGCCGGCTCGGGTTGATGCAGGAGATCCGGACCGTCGAGAGACTGCGCTCCTGCGCGGTCTTCCTGCGCGAGCACCTCGAGCCGGGCTCGACCGTGATGACGTCGTGGCCGGGGGCGATCGGCTACATCTCGCGCGTCGAGGTCGTCGACCTTCTGGGCCGAACCACGCCGCCGCGCGACGGGTCGCGCCAGCGCTCGTGGTACGGGACGCCCCGCGTCGACCTGGCCGCGGTGCTCGCCGAGGGCGTCGACTACATCGTCCCCTCCGGATTCACCGGCAGCCGGCCGCCGCGCGGACGCGAGATCGCGGAGGCGTGGGTGGCGCGCTTCGACGACACCGGCGACCCCGAGGGCGCCATCGCAGCGCTGCTCGAGGAGCTCCGGCGGTACGAGATCATCTCGGTGCCGGTGCCGGAGCGCGCGTACCGGCCGGCGGAGATCGCCGACCAGCCGTTCTACCTGCTCCGCGACAAGGAGCTCGGGCTGCAACCGCACCTCGAGCTCCGGCTCGACGACGGCGGCATCTCGGTCCTGGCCCGCCAGTCCGGCCACAACCTCGTCGCCGACCTCGAGGTGGCCTTCACCGAGCCCGACGGAACCCGCTGGATGCTGCGGCCGACCGGCGAGTTCGCGCAGGAGGAGCTCGTTCACGCCCGCACCGGCCTCCTGCTCTACTCCACCGGCCAGCGGCCGGTTTGCCTGATGCGTTTCGAGCTGCCGCCGGAGCTCGCCCGCGGCGAGGTCTCGGCGGTCCTCCAGAACCCGAGCACCGAGCGCGATCCGGAGTTCTGGAACGTCAGCGAGACGGTGACGCTGACGATCGGCGGCTAGCTAACTGATCCCGTGCGCCTTGAGCTTGCGGTAGAGCGTGCTCTTCCCGACCTTCAGGAGCTTGGCGGCGGCGAGCTTGTCCCCGCCGGTCTTCTCGAGCGCGGCGAGCAGGCACTTCTTCTCGAAGTGCTCGAGGCTCACCTCGCCCTCGTCGTCCCGGTCGAGGCTCAGGCTCGTGACCGCCACGGCCGCCTCGAGCGGGCGCCCGGACGACACCGCCGAGTGCGTGCCGGGCACGACGCGACGGGGGGTGCGCGCGGGCGGGATCTGCTTGCCCGCGGTCAGGTCCCTGGCGAGCTCGCGCAGCGGCTGCGGCAGGTCGCCGATCTCGACGAAGCTGTCCTCGACGAGCGTACAGGCGCGCTCGACGGCGTTCTCAAGCTCGCGCACGTTGCCCGGCCACGGGTAGTTCTCCATCACCCAGAGCGCGTCGTCGGCGATGTCGATCTCCTCCCGGTCGGCGCCGTAACGGGCGAGGAAGTGCCGCGCGAGGAACTCGACGTCCCCGGGTCGGTCCTTGAGGGCGGGCACCTGGATCTCGACGACGTTGAGCCGGTAGTAGAGGTCGTCCCGGAAGCGCCCCTCGCGAACCATCGACTCGACGTCGCGGTTGCTCGACGCGATGACGCGCACGTCCACGTGCTCGACGGTCTGCGAGCCGACGCGGTAGACCTCGCCCTCCTGCAGCGCCCGCAGGAGCTTCGCCTGCAGATCGAGCGAGAGCTCGGCGATCTCGTCGAGGAAGATCGTGCCGAGGTGGGCCTGCTGGAAGAGGCCGGGCCGGTCGGAGATCGCTCCGGTGAAGGCGCCCTTCACGTGCCCGAAGAGCTCGCTCTCGAGCAGGCTCGGCGCGAGCGCCGCGCAGTTGACCGGCACGAAGGCTCCGCTGCGCTTGCCGCCGAAGTGAAGCGCCCGCGCGATCAGCTCCTTGCCCGTGCCGGAGGCGCCGGTGATCAGGACGCTGCTGTCGCTCCGCGCCACCTTGGCGACGCGCCTGCGCAGATCGAGCATGACCTTGCTGTGGCCCATGATCCCGCTGGGATGGAACGCGTTGCGGGCGGCCTCGAGCAGCGGCCCGAGCTCGCGCTTCGGGATCCCCTGCTCCTGCAGCCGCAGCATCTCCGCCGCGACCTGACGCTTTCCGGCATCGAGCAGCAGGACGGCGCGAAGGCCCTCCTCGGCCGCTCCGGAGATCGGCACCAGCGGCATCACCG
The DNA here is from genome assembly GCA_028278425.1 of Planctomycetota bacterium. Classification (GTDB taxonomy): domain Bacteria; phylum Planctomycetota; class UBA1135; order UBA1135; genus JANQEJ01. The sequence continues at coordinate 93,091 of JANQEJ010000146.1, forward strand.
AGGCGGAGAGCGAACGCGTCGCCTGGCCGCCGCTGATCGAGAGGTCGAAGCGGAAACCCTCGCGCGGCTCGGTCCGGGCGTCGCGCACGAACGCCTCCAGTCCGGAGGCCGGCGCGATGCTGCCGAGGTTCTTGCCCGCCAGGTCCTTGCCCAGGATGTCGATCGCGCCGCGGTCGGCGAAACGGACGACCCCGAGGTGGTCCACGAGGAGCATCCCGTCCGGACGGCCGGCGGCGAGCTCGCGGAAGACGAGGGAGCGGTTGCCCGTCTCGCGCAGCGCGACCTCGAGGTCGGCGCCGCGCTGGCGTTCCTCGGACAGGCGCCGGTTCTGCTCCTCGAGCAGCCGGTTCTGCATCCCGAGGTCGTCCTGCAGGGACTTGATGTTCAGCATCGCCCGCACGACGTCCTCGAGCAGCGGCAGGTCGCCCTTGATCAGGAACGACTCGCAGCCCGCCTCGTAGCCGCGGTGGAGATCCTCGCGCCCCTTGAGCTGACCGCTGATCAGCACGACGGGGATGCCGTGCATCTGCGGTATGGTCTTGATGCGCCGGCAGACCTCGTAGCCGTCGATGCCGGAGCCCAGCACGATGTCGACCAGGAAGAGGTCGAACTGCCCGGCGCGCGCCTCCATGAGTCCGCGCGCACCCGTCGGCGCCGTGACGACCTCGTGGCCCAGGTCCTCCAGCCGGTTCTTGAACAGGAGCTGCGCCCCCTGCTCGTCCTCGATCAAAAGAATGCGGCCCAATGAACACCTCCCCGAGTCCGTGCCCCGCGATGCGCTTCTCTCTGAATTGACATGCGCTGCCCTTCGACACGCCGACGCGCTCCCGGGACCGCGGGGGGCCGGCCGCCCTGGGACGCCCTAATCTTGGCACGCGCGATCCCGGATCAGGGACCCACCAAGTTCCACATCGGAGCCTAAGTTCCCGATTATGGGAAAGATCCGGCCGATCTACCCGCCGTCCGTCCTGGAAGCTCTGGAAAACCTGGATCCGGAGCTCGGGTCCCTGGAAGCCTCCCGAGCGCTGCGCCGGACGCTCTCCCCCGAGGCAGCGCGGCAGGCGGCCGAGCTCCACGAGCTGCGCCGGCGGGCGGCGGGGAAGCTGGAAGGCGCGGCTTCCCTGCTCCTGACCCGCCGGGGGCTGGAGCAGGCGAGCGACCGCCGCGTGGCGGCCGCGCGGGCGGCGCGGATGGCCGAGGGCGCGCCCGGCGGCCGGGTCTGGGACGCGACGTGCGGCATCGGGGGCGACGCTCTCGCCCTCGCGGCGGCGGGGCTCTCCGTCCTGGCGTCGGACGTCGATCCGACGGCGACGGCCCTGGCCGCGAGGAACCTGCGCCGGGCGGGCCGGGGCGGTTGGGCGGCGCGCGCGAGCCTGACGGCGCCTCCGCTGCGCGCCGGCGCCGTCGACTTCCTGTGCGCGGACCCCGACCGGCGCGCCGGCCGGGAGAGCGGTCGGGTGGGATCGCCGGAGGCCTGGTCGCCGCGCCTGTCGGAGGTTCTCGCGGCGGTGCGCGGCTTCCGGGGGGCCTGCGTGAAGCTCCCACCCGCCTTCGAGCCCGAGGTCGCGCTCGGGGATCTCCCCCACTCGTGGCAGTGGGTCAGCCTCGCCGGGGAGCTCAAGGAGGTCGCTCTCTGGACCGGCGCTCTCGCCCGGCCGGGCTCCGGGCGCGAGGTCCTCGCCCTCGACCGCGACGGTGGCGCCGCGCGCTACGCCGGCGAGCCCGTTGAGGTCTCCCACCTCGCCCCGGCCGAGGCGGCGAGCGTCGCCTGGATCGCGGAGCCCGATCCCGCGGTCCTCCGCGCCGGCCTGGTGGGCCGGCTGGCCCGTGACCACGGGGTGACGCCGCTCGGGCCGGGGCTCGCCTACCTTGGGGGCGAGGCGCGACCGACCTCGCCGCTCCTGCGCGCGTGGCGCGTCCTCGGCAGCGTGGCGGTCGACCGGCGCCGCGTGCGCGCGCTCCTGGGCGAGCACGACGTCGGCCCCCTCACCGTGAAGAAGCGGGGGCATCCCGACCCGGCAGAAACCCTCGCCAGGCGCTTGCGAGGCCCGGGGCGCCGCCGTGGTGTGTTGCTCGTCGCGCGACTGGAGCAGGGGCATCGCGCCTATCTGGTCGAAAGACCCCCACGATGACCGAGACCACGCAGCCCGACGAGCAGCGGTCCCTCGGCGGGCTGGCGAAGCACTCGCTGATCTACAGCGCGGCTCCGCTCCTGCGTCAGGTCATCTCGATCGCGATGACCCGCTTCTACACGTCGCCGACGTGGCTCGGGAAGTCGGGCTTCGGCGTCAAGGAGAACGTCGACCTGTGGATGATCGGGCTGCAGCAGCTCCTCGGGCAGAACGTCCTCGGAGCGATGGTGCGCTTCTACTTTGACCACGAGGACGAGGAGAAGCGCGCGCGGGTGGTGACCTCTTCGACGCTGGTGATCACCGCCCTCGCCTGGGCGTTCTGCGGCATCGCGCTCGTGTTCAGCGGCGGGCTCACGCCGCTCATGCTCGGACGGGGCGAGGTGGTCGACGCGCCGGAGCTCGAGACGATCCTGCGCCTCACGCTGCTCCTGATCCCGTTCCAGCTCAGCTCGCTCTCGGGCTTCTACTACCTGCAGATCCTCAAGCGCTCGGGTCTCTACTCGACGCTTCAGACGCTCAAGCTCCTCTTCGAGGTGGCGCTCAACTTCTGGCTGATCGGCGCGCTCGGACTGGGCGTGCGCGGCTTTCTCATCAGCATGCTGGCCGGCGAAGCCGTGACGACGCTCGGGCTGACCGGCTGGATGATCGCGACGCTTCGCCCGCGCGTCGACCTCGCCGTGCTGCGGCCGATCGTCCTCTACGCGGCGCCGCTGATCCCGGTCGGCCTGTGCCAGTTCGGGCTGCACCAGATCGACCGCCGCCTGCTCCTCGCCTTCACCGAGGAGGGCGCGCAGGTCGCCGCCGGCGTCTACGGCCTGGGCTACAAGATCGGCTACCTGGTCAACGCGATGATGCTCGGGTCCTTCCTCCAGATCTGGCAGCCGTGGATCTTCGGGGTGAAGGACGAGCGCGAACGCGCGGCCCTCGTCGCGCGCGTCAGCACCTACGCCGTGCTCGCGATCGCCGCCGCGACCCTCGCCGTCATCGTCTACGGCCGGCAGGCGGTCGACGTTCTCTCCGGCGAGCCCGGCTTCCGCGTGGCGTGGACCGTCGTGCCGCTGGTCGGCGGCGGCTACGTCTGCTGGGCGCTCTATCAGGTGTCGCAGATCCCGCTCTTCCTCGCGAAACGCACGGGGCGGCTCTTCCTCATCAACGGCGTGGCGCTCTTCGCGAACGTCGCGCTGAACGCCTGGCTGATCCCCGAGCACGGCTTCCTCGGCGCGGGCATCGCGACGTGCGCGACGTTCGCTCTGCTCGCCGTGCTCGGCATGCTCGCGAGCAGCTCGGAGGCCCACGTGCCGTTCGAGATCGGGCGGCTCCTCGTCGCCCTCGCCCTCGTCTCGGCCGGCGCCGCGGCGACCTACGGCATCGAGCACGCGCTGGTGGACGGCCGCGGGTGGTCGCTGCCCGCGACGATCGCGGTGAAGGCCCTCCTCCTGGCCGTCCTCGTCGGCGCGCTCGCCGCCGTGCTCTCGCGCGAAGAGCGCGGGAGATTCCTCGCCTGGATCCGGACGCGCTGACGCCTCTCGGTCCTTCGTACGGGGGCTCCGCGGGCGCCCTCGCATAGGATGAGAGCGTGGGCGACTCGCTGGAGCTCCTGGCGCGCCTCCGGGAAGGCGATTCCGACGCGATCGAGGCGTTGCTCGAGCGCAACCTCCCCGGGCTGCGCGGTTACGTCCGGTTGCACGGAGGGGCGCTCCTGCGCTCCAAGGAGTCGAGCACCGACCTGGTCCAGTCGGTGTGCCGCGAGGTGCTGGAGCACATCGACCGCTTCCGTTATCCGAGCGAGGCGGGCTTCCGCCAGTGGCTCTACGTCACCGCGATGCGCAAGATCCGCCGCCGCTACGAGTACTGGGGCGCGCAGCGCCGCGACGCCGCGCGCGAGGTGCCGCTCGACGACGGCGCGAGCTCCGACCTGCTCGACTGCTACGGATCCCTCTGCACGCCGAGCCAGGAGGCGGTCGCCCACGAGCAGGTGGAGCGCATCGAAGCCGCCTTCGACCGCCTTCCCGAGGACTACCGCGAGGCGATCGTTCTGGCGCGGGTCGTCGGGCTCTCCCGCGCCGAGATCGGCGAGCGCCTCGGCCGCAGCGAGGGCGCGGTGCGGACGCTGCTCTCCCGCGCGCTCGCGAGGCTGGCGGAGCTCCTGGACGAGGCGGAAGCGGGGCCGGCGGCCAACTGAGCGGTCGCTGGTGGGCGATGGAGGACTCGAACCTCCGACTTCATCCTTGTAAGGGACGCACTCTAGCCGCTGAGTTAATCGCCCGATTCGGGGGGTTGAACGGCCCGGAAACCGCCCTTACGGCCCCCTGCAGGGCCGTGGGTGGCGAGCAGTGCGCGTCACGGTATCCTGCGCGGCCCTTTTCCTCCACCGATCGGCCCCCCTCGGCCGACGTAGTGGCGTCGCCCCGATGCACCGGGGCTGGTCTCCCCCCCGAACCCTCAGACCGCAGCATTCCATGAGGATCGCAGTCGTCGGCACCGGCTACGTGGGCCTGGTCGCCGGAACGTGCTTCGCCGAAAGCGGCAACACCGTCACCTGCATCGACATCGATGAGGAGAAGATCCGCAAGCTCAAGGACGGGATCGTCCCGATCTACGAGCCCGGCCTCGAAGAGCTCCTCAAGCGCAACGTCCACGACGGCCGCTTGATGTTCACGACCGACTACGCGGAGGCGATTCCGGACGCGCAGGCGGTGTTCATCGCCGTCGGCACGCCCCCCGGCGAGGACGGCAGCGCCGACCTTCAGTACGTGCTCCAGGCCGCCGAAACGGTGGCGAAGAACATGACCGGGTACCTGGTCGTCGTCGACAAGTCGACCGTGCCGGTCGGCACCGCGCGCAAGGTCCAGGCGACGGTGCGCGCGAACACCGACCACGACTTCGACGTCGTCTCCAACCCGGAGTTCCTGAAGGAGGGCGCGGCGATCGACGACTTCCTGAAGCCCGACCGCGTTGTGATCGGCTCCGAGTCGATGCGGGCGGCCGAGACGATGGACGAGCTCTACGGGCCCTTCGTCCGCACCGGCAACCCGATCATCCACATGGACGTCGAGTCGGCGGAGCTGACCAAGTACGCCGCCAACGCGATGCTCGCGACGCGCATCTCGTTCATGAACGAGATCGCCAACATCTGCTCGAAGGTCGGAGCGAACGTCGACATGGTCCGCAAGGGCATCGGCTCGGACCAGCGGATCGGCTCGCGGTTCCTCTTCGCCGGGCTCGGCTACGGCGGCTCCTGCTTCCCGAAGGACGTCAAGGCGGTCGTGAAGACCGCCGAGGACGCGGGCTACGACTTCCGCATCCTGCAGGCGGTCGAGGCGGTCAACGAGACCCAGAAGCGGCTGCTCTTCGAGAAGATCCACGAGCACTACAGGGGCGACCTCACCAGCAAGCGCTTCGCCGTCTGGGGACTCGCCTTCAAGCCCAACACCGACGACATGCGCGAGGCCCCCTCGGTCGTCGTGATCGAGGAGCTGCTCGCCGCCGGCGCCACCGTCGCGGCCCACGACCCCGAGGCCGAGGAGGAGTGCAAGCGCCACTATCTCGGCGACCGGATCGAATACTCGGACTCGCCGATGGACGCGCTGGAAGGCGCGGACGCGCTCGTGCTGATCACCGAGTGGAACGAATTCGGCCATCCCGACTTCGAACGCATCAAGGAGATGCTCAAGGAGCCGGTGATCTTCGACGGCCGCAACATCTACCGGCGCAAGACGCTCGAGGGGCTCGGGTTTACGTACTACGGCATCGGGACTTAGGTGGGGTCGTTCGCTCGCGGAAGAAGAAGAAAGCCGCAGAGGAGCGGAGACCTCGCAGAGACTCGCAGAGGCGAGGGCGGCTTCGCCGCCCTCGCGATTTGAAATCACTGGCTCCAGCGTTCGGCGCTTTGTGGCTTTGAGGCGCAGAGGCGGGTCGGCTTCGCCTCCCCGCGATCTTAGTGAGCAGAAAAGAACAGAGGCTGAAGAGGGAGAGAAAGCAACGGGGACTTCCGGCCGTCTCGCCGCTCGAGCGAGCCAAGCAAACACCCAGGCTCTGATCGCAGGTGTTGGAGCATGCGAACGGTGAATCGGCGTCAAGGTTGACGGTCGAGCCCGTTGGAAGCTCCGGGACCGTGGCGGTTGTCTTGGACGTCGGACGATCTCGGAAACGGTTGGAAGTGCCCGGACCTTTCTCTGCTCGTGCACCTCTGCCCCCTCCTCTTCCTCAACAAAATCGCGGGGAGGCGAAGCCGACCCGCCTCTGCGCCTCAAAGCCACAGAGCGCCGAAACGCTGGAACCAGT
>JANQEJ010000160.1 GCA_028278425.1 Planctomycetota bacterium
CGGCGCTCGAACGGCGTCTCGGCCCCTGGCTCGGCGGTCGATTCCGTCCAGGTCCTTCCGTCATCGGACCATTCGAAGCTCCAGCGGACCGCCTCCTCGTCCGCGCCGCGGACGGTCGCGAAGAAGCCGTCGAGCTCCGGGAAGCCCGCGCGGTCGAAGACGTAGGCGGCGCTCGCCTCCGCTTCGGGGTCGAGGCGCAGCCGCCAAGCCTCGTTCAGGAAGCGATCCGGAGCGTGACGGCCGCACAGGACGAGGAACACGTCCAACTCGGGGTCGTACGCCATGTCGTAGTACCCCCCGCGCGCCGACGGCATGTCGGCGGCGTCGACGCGGGTCCAACGCCCTTCGGCGACGCGGTAGGTCCAGAGGTCGGACTCGCGCTGGGAGAACTGATCCTGCACGCCGCCGAAGAGCACGAAGTAGCCGCGCTTGGAGTCGCGGGCGAAGGCGGAGCGCACGCGCGGGGACGGCGCCGTCTCCAACGCCTTGACCAGCACCTTGCCGGCGCGCAGGTCCACGTGCGCGGTCGCGTTCCCGTACTCCAGTCCGTCGGCGCCGGCGTGGCTGCCGCCGAAGAGGACGAAGCGGTCCGTCTCGGGATCGTAGCCGGCCATCGGCGAGCTTCCGGCGTCGTACGCGTAGGGCTCGCCGGACTCGAAGTCGACGGCGCGGATCGGAACGCGGTCCCAGCGGTCTTCCACCGGGTCGTAGCCGTAGACGTCGCGGCGGTGGAAGACGATGAAGCGCTTCAGCTCCGGGTGATAGACGACGGCGTCGTTCGACAGGCGCGGCAGCGGCACCCCGCCGGGATCGCGCTTCTCCCAGCGCTCTTCGTCGACGTGAAAGACCCAGGTGTCGTCGTAGGTCTCCTTGCCCCGCCGGTCGTTGCGCCATCCTCCGGGAAGAAGCACCAGTTCGTGGTCGGGGCTGTAGGCCGCCGCCTGGTGGCAGCGCGGGGAGGGAGCAGGTCCGTTCACACGCGCCCACCGGCGGAGATGCGCGTCGTAGATCCAGGTGTCGTCCGTGTTGCGGAACGGCCACGCGTGCGTGTCGCGCGTCTCGCCGCCGTAGACGAACACGCGATGCTCGCCCACGTAGACCGTCGGATGCGTCGTGCGCGCGGGCGGGCGCAGGTCGGGCCGGTCGCGCCGCCACTGCCCCGGGACCCAGCGCAGCCCACCGTCGCGGACGGCGAGGTGCGAGCGCGCGCCGCGACGCCAGTCGTCCTCGGTCTCGAGCAGGGGCTTCTCGATCACGCCGGCCCACGTCGAAACGTCGCGCTTCGTCCCGTCCTCGAGCTTCAGCGTGAGCACGTGCTCGCCCGGCTCCACCGGCGGCTCGAAGCGTTCGAGCAATTCGTCGGTCGTCAGCGACCGGCCGAGCACGCGCACCTCGTCGATCGAGCAGGGCATCCCCCCGAGAACCACCTTCTCCGCGGTGCACGGTTGCGGCGGGTCGGCCCGGCGCCGGCCCACGGCCCGTCCGTTGACGACGAGCCGCACCGCGTTGAGCTCCGGTCCGTCGACCGTGAGCGCGAGGTGGTTCCACTCGCCGACGAGGAGCGGGTCCGGCGAGGCCAAGCGCACCCCCTCGTCGAGCTGGGCGACGACGCGGCCGTCGCCCTCGCGGTCGATCGCGAAGGCGCCCTCGGCGGTGATCACGCGCTCGCGTTCGCCGATCGGCTCCGCGCTCGGGCGAATCCAGAGGTCCACGGCGAACGGGGGCCTCAGCCAGCCTTCCACGAGCGAGAGCCGTTCCTCCGCCGAAGCGAGCTCGGCTCCGCGCCCGTAGCGGCCCTCCGCTCCGCCGTCCGGGAAGTTCAGGTACGCCGCCGTCAGGATCCGCTTCCCGGCCTCGCCGTACGGGATCGTGAGGCTCCCTGTCGCCCCTCCGGCGGGCACCTCGGGCCCACCGTCCCAGGCGTAGGCCGCGAGCCGCTCGCCGGCGCCCAGCTCGATCTCGAGGGAGGGCGCTTCCACGCCCTGGGGGGCGGCGGCGAGGAGCGTGCAGAGGAGTCCGGCAGGCATGCGATCGCCGGGGCATTCTAGGGGTGGCCGCGCCGGCGCCGCCTCAAGCCCTCGGCGTTACTCACCCGATGCACCCCACGACGGCCTCGACCGGGAAAGCTCTTCCTTAGACTGTTCGCCCGTGAAACCGCTCCTCCCTCTCCCCGCGCTGCTCCTGCCGGCGCTCCTCGCGGCAAGCTGCGGCTCGGCCGACTCGCCGGCCGACCCCGAAGGCGGCTGGAGCCTGCTCACTCGCAGCCCCGACCAAGTCATCCGCCAGCCCGGCGTGCTCGTGCCGGACGACGAGCTGCAGTGGGGCGCTTGCGGTCTCCACGGCTGGGAGGAGTGGACCGGAAGGCACCAGGGGATCGACGAGCCCTTCGTCTGGTCGCGTCTGCAGGCCTCGAAGCTCGTTCTCCCGGCCGGAGTCCGCCGCGACCGCGACCTGCGCATCAAGCTCTGGGTGCCGCCGCCGGTCGAAGACGGTGAGGCCGAACAGCCGGCCACCGTGCGCCTCAACGGCGTCGTCATGGGCGAGGTCCAGGTCTCGACCGAGCCGCGCGAGGTCTCGATCGAGACGCCCGAGGCCGCCTGGCGCGAGGGCGACAACGTGCTGGAGATCGAGGTCGCGAAGCTGCGACCGGTCAAGGACAACGGCGAGAACTACAGCGTCGCCGTGTCGAAGGTCGCCTACGACGAGGAGCGCGAGCCTGCGATCGAGGCCGAGTCCGGCCGGCTCGAGCTCCGCGGCGACACCGGCGTCGTCTACCACCTCGAGGAGATCGCGCCGCTCGACCTGCGCGTCGCCGCCGAGGCGAGCGGCCCCGGTCACCTGCAGATCGACTTCGCGGGCGTCGACCCGGCGACCGGAGAGGCCGGGCCGCTCGCGGAAGACGACGGATACGACCTCTCCATAATTCGCTGCATCCCTCGCGCGCCGCTTCAACGAGGTCTACGGCCCCACCTTCCCCATCCCCGAGGCCGTGACGGCGCCCGTATCCCGGCTGCCCGGGATCGACGGCGGCTCGAAGATGGGCAAGAGCACGAAGAACGCGATCTACCTCAAGGACGGGCCCGAGTCGGTCGCCGAGAAGATCGGCGGGATGCTGACGGATCCGCTGCGAGAGCGCCCCGAGGATCCCGGCCATCCCGACGTCTG
>JANQEJ010000206.1 GCA_028278425.1 Planctomycetota bacterium
GCTTCCTGGCTTAACCAGGTCGAGAGGTGGTTCGCAGCGCTCACGGAGAAGCAACTGCGCAGGGGAGTCCACCGCAGCACTCGCCAGCTGGAGAAGGCCATCCGGTCGTACTTGGACGCCTACAATCGGGACCCGCGGCCGTTCACCTGGCACAAGAGCGCTGACGAGATCCTCTCCGCCGTGCGCCGCTTCTGCGAACGAACTTCTGACTCAGGACACTAGGAAGGAGCGGTCACCGCTCTTCGATCTTCCTGAGGTACGCGTCGACCGGATCCTCCTCGTCCTCCGAGAGCTCGATCGAGGGGTTCAGGAAGGTCCGGATGTGCTGCAGCAGGATGCGCGCCGCCTCCACGTCGTCGGGGACCCACTCCCACTCCGCGTACGACAGGTCGAGCGGCCGGGCGAGGGACTGGTTCACCTGCTTCTTGACGCGCGTCTCGATCTCCCACCGGCCCGGGCCGATCGGCGTGCAGGTCACCTCGGCCTGCTGGCGGAACCCGCGCCCCTTCCACGGCGAGAGCTCGACCTTCCAGCCGGAGACCGCCTTCATGTTCGTCGGGTCCATCTCCGCGCTCTCCGGGAAGTCCATCTTGCGCAGCGACAGCAGGACGATCTTCCAGAGCAGGCGGTCCGAGCCGGCGACGACCTCGCTCTCGATCATCGAGGGCTCCGGCTCGGGCGGCGTCGTCTCGCAGGCGCAGAGGGCGAGGGCGGCGAGAGCGCTCAAGAGGATGGCGGGTCGCGTCATGGCTCGATGTCTCATTCGGCTTCGGCCGGGGGTTCCTTGTCGCGCAGGACGATGCGGATCGGCACCTCGTCGAAGTCGAACTCCTCGCGGAGGCGGTTCTCGAGGTAGCGCAGGTAGTCCTTACCCACCAGGCGCTTGTCGTTGACGAACAGAACGAAGGTCGGCGGAGCGGTCTCCGCCTGCGTAGCGTAGCGGATGCGGACGCGGTGGCCCTTCGAGCTCGGCGAGCGGGCCTCGAGGGCGCGCTGGAGGCAGCGGTTGAGCTCGCCGGTCCCGACGCGCGTGCGCGCCTGGTCGAGGAGCTCACGGCAGACGCCGAGCGTCCGCGCCACGTTCTCGCCCGTCTTGGCGGAGAGGAAGGCCGCCGGCGCGAAGGAGAGCCCGGGGAGCTCGCGGTCGAGGTAGCGGCGGAACTCCTCGGGATCCGCGCCCTCGGCGAGGTCCCACTTGTTCGCGCCGAGCACGCAGCACTTGTAGTGGTCGCGGACGTAGCGCGCGAGCTTGCGCTCGATCGAGGAGAGCGGCTGCGTCGCGTCGAAGAGCAGCACGACGACGTCGGCGCGGCGGATCGCCTTGTGGCTGCGCGCGTCGGAGTAGAACTCGACCGCGTCGGCGATGCTCTTCTTCTTCCGCACGCCGGCGGTGTCGATCAGGATCGTGGTCTCGCCGTCGCGCTCGACGACGACGTCGACCGCGTCGCGCGTCGTCCCCGGAACCTCGGAGACGATGACGCGCTCCTCGCGCGCGAAGGTGTTGACCAGCGTCGACTTGCCGGCGTTGCGCCGGCCGACGATCGCGATGCGAACCGCGTCCGTTTCCGCCTCCTCGTCCGCGGCGTCGATTCCTTCGTCCGGCGGAAGGAGCTCGCCGATCCGCTCGTAGAGCGCGTCGAGGCCCTGGCCGTTCTGCGCGCTGATCGGACACGGCTCGCCGCCCACGCCGAGGCCGCGGAAGGCGTCGACCTCCCAGGCGAGCCCGTCGCTCTCCACCTTGTTGCAGACGAGGATGACCGGCTTCTCGAAGCCGCGCAGGCGGCTCGCGACCTCGCGGTCGAGCGGCGTCAACCCGGTGCGCGCGTCGACGAGGAAGAGCACCAGATCGGCGGCGAGGAGCGCGGTCTTCACCTGCTCCTCCACCACCGGCCCGAGGTCGTCGCGGTCGACGATGCCGATCCCGCCGGTGTCGATCACCTCGACGCGGCGCTCGCCCCAGGGCGTGTCGATCCGCGCCGGGACGCTGACGCGGTCGCGCGTCACGCCCTCGGTCGGCTCGACGATCGAGACGCGCGAGCGGCACATGCGGTTCGTCAGCGTCGACTTGCCGACGTTCGGCCGGCCGACGACCGCGATGCGCGGGACGCGGCTCTTCGTCTTCGTCCCGTTCACGGCAGCCCCAGCGCCCGGTGGACCTGCGGGACGACGCGGCAGCGGAGCGACCGTGCGAGGCAGGCGTCGACGAGTACCTCGATCTCGGCGCGCGACGGCGCGGCGACGCCGTTCACCGGCGTGACCGGCTGCACCATGAGCGGGAGCTCGGGCGCGAGGCGCGCGACGTCGTCGAGGATCGGCGCGAAGTCCTCCGGCCCGCGGGCCGTGGCGAGGACGAGCTTCCCGCAGGCGTCGCGCCCGGCGACGAGCGGGAGGACGCGCGCGCGCACGTCCGCCCAGTCCGCCCCGGTGCGCGGGTGGGGCTCGCCGTCCGGCTCGCTCCACTCGGGCTCGTCCAGGTCGGCCGGCAGCTTCAAGTCGAGGCTCACGTGGTCCACCGCGTCGAGCACGTCTCGGAGCGCCTCGGGGTGGGCCGCGGCGGTCTCGAGGTGGATCCGGCGCGGCGCGAGCGCGGCGCGGAGCTCGCGGACGAGCGCGGGCCACATCAACGGCTCGCCGCCGGTGACGCTCACCGTGCGCGGCACGCCGCCTTCGGCGGCGGCGACGCGCGCCGCGATCTCCGCGGCGGTCGCGGGCTCGGCCGCCTCCGGCACGAGCCACGATCCCGGCGTGTCGCACCAGCGGCAGCGCAGCGGGCAGCCGCGCAGCCGCACGAACACCTGCGGCTCGCCGACGTACGCGCCCTCGCCCTGGACCGAGGCGAAGACCTCGAGCACCGGCGCGGCGATCCGGGTGCGGGTCGAGCCGGAAGACCCAGGAGACCCAGAAGACATCGGCGGGAGTCGACCCCGTAGGGCCGAACCGTCTTACGACTTCCCGGAGTCGGAGGAGCCTTCGCCCTCCGCGGGCGCGGCGGCCTCGCCTTCCGCGCCTTCCGCGCCCTCGCCCTCGGCGGGCGTCTCGGCCTTGGCCTTCTTGACCTTGGCGACCTTGAACTTGGTGCGCACCTTGGGGAGCCCGTAGGCGGACTCGTTCTCGGGGTCGAGCTTGCCGTCGCGCGCGAGCTTCACGATGCGTTCGAAACGGGTCAGAACGCTGCGCTGGCCGCTCAGGGTGTCGACGCCTCGGAGGCTGGAGTGAATGGACATGGTTCGCTTGGGATTCGGATCCGGTTTCTCGATGTGTTCGGGGGTCAGCCGTCCTCGCCGCGACCGACCAGCGGCGCGATCGGGCTGAAGTACGCGCCGGAGTAGGGCTGCCCGCGGCCGTCCGGCCCGGCCAGGCGCTGCAGGCGGCTGCGCACGTCCTTCAGGTCGCTCTCCTTCGGCGCCGCGCCGACCAGGATGACGAGCATCCCGTTGTTCGTCTCGATCGGGCGAAACGCCGGCAGGTCGTTCGCGCGCAGATGGTCGTGGTTCGACCAGGCGAGGTCTTCGTTCGCGCGCGTGACCGAGATGGCGACCACCGTGTACTTGTTGGCGCGGTCGTAGAGCGGCGCCACGTCGGACGGCGTGTCGTCGGGCAGCGCCTCCGGTTCCTTCGTCGCCGGCGTCGGCGTGGGGTCCTCGGGCGGAAGCCAGGCCGAGGCCTCGTCCGTCTCCGACGCGTGCGCCTCGTCCTCGAGCCCCGTTCCCGCCGTGACGCGCCCGACCCAGACGCCGAGCACGAACACCAGGCCGAGCGCCGCGATGGCGACGATCCAGCGGCGCGGATCGGAGGCCGAGCCGCGCGCCGTACCGCTCGACGGAGTCGGCGCGCCGGCGAAGGGCCCGGCGGCGGCGTCCTCGCTTCCGCTCCCGCGGGTCGCGTCGCGGAACGCCTCCAGCATGTTGTCCTGGCGCGACATGGAAACGGGGAAGAGTAGCCCGGGGCGATGTTCGCGGTCAACGGCGGAGCGCCGTAGTATCTCGCGCGCCGTGTCCGCTCTCACGCCTCAACCCGCTTCCGCGGTGGCCTTCGCCCTCCTTCCGGCCCTCCTCGCCGCGGGCTGCGGCGGCGGCGAAGAAGCCCCCGTCGAGCCGCCCGCCGCGGCGGCGGGCGCGCGCACGCCGCAGGCCGGCGACGACGTGCACGTCGTCCCGGCGCCCCGGGAGAGCCCGTGGCCGTCGAACACCGACATCCTGCCCGTCACCGGGCCGGGGTTCCCCGACGAGGCGGCCGCCCGCGGGCTCGACTACGTCAACCGCTCGGGGGCGCCGGAGAAGCCTTACATCCTCGGCGCGAACGGCGCGGGGGTGGCGCTCCTCGACCTGCAGGGCGACGGCGACCTGGACGCCGTCTTCGCGCAGGGACTGGAGTCTCTAGAGGCGTTCGCCGCGGGCGGCGGCGCGACCCTCGAGCCGTTCCACAACGACGGGACCGGCAACTTCGAGCGCGCCGAGGCGCCGGAGCCAAGAGCCTGGTGGACCGGCCTCGCCGCCGGGGACGTCGACAACGACGGGGACGCGGACCTCGTCGCCGCCGCCTACGGCGACCTCCTGCTCTTCGAGCAGCAGGCGGACGGAGCGCTCCTCCCCCGCCGCGAATCGGGGCTGGCTCCGGAGCAGGCCGCGATCCCGTGGTGGGCGACCAGCGTCGTCTTCCTCGACGCCGACCTCGACGGGGTGCTCGACCTGTACGTCGGCCAGTACCTCGAGCTCGACCCCGAGGACCCGCCGCGCGGCGAGCTCGGCTCCGGCGCGCTCGCGATCCCGTGCTGGTGGAAGGGCATGGAGGTCTTCTGCGGACCGCGGGGGATGACGCCGCAGCCCGACCGCTTGCTGCGCGGCGAGGGCGGCGGTGCGTTCGCCGACGCGACCGCGACGTGGCTCCCCGAGCACGTGCCCGGCTTCACGCTCGCCGCCGCCGCGTTCGACGCGGACTTCGACGGCGACAGCGACCTGTACGTCGCCAACGACAGCTCGCCGAACCTGATGCTCGTGAACGACCTCGCCGGCGAGCCCGGCGCCTTCGTCGACCGCGGCCTCACCGCCGGCGTCGCGGTCAACCCCGACGGTGCCGCCGAGGCCGGAATGGGCGTCGCCCCCGGCGACGTGGACAGAAACGGCCAGCTCGACTTCTGCGTCACGAACTTCTCCGACGAGCCGACGCACCTCTACCTCGGGCGTCCGGTCGGGTTCTCGAACCAGAGCTACCGCATGGGCCTCGCCAACGCGTCGCGGCGGCTGCTCTCCTGGAGCGCGCACCTCGTCGACTTCGACGGCGACGGCTGGCAGGAGCTCTTCACCGCGAACGGCCACGTCTTCCCCCAGGCGGACGCCGAGGGCACCGGCACGCGCTACGCGCAACCGGACACGCTGTGGCGCCTCTTCCCCCGCGACAAGGTCGAGCGCGTCTGGCCGCGGCGGCGCGACTCGATCCTCGCGATCGAACGCGGCACCCGCGGCACGGCCGTGGGCGACGTGGACGGCGACGGTGCCCCCGACCTGCTCCTCGCGGCGATCGACGGCCCCTGCGCCCTCGGGATGAACCGCCTCGACCCCGCCGCGAACCGGCTGGTCGTCCGCTGCGTCGGCGCGCCGGACCAGCCCGGGCCGAGCGGCCGCCGCTCGCCGCGCGACGCCCAGGGGGCGAAGCTCATCCTCGTGCCGAGGCTCCCGGAGGGTATGCCCCCGGAGTCGGAGTTCGCGCTCCTGCGCGAGGTGCGCACCGGCGTCGGCTACCAGTCCGCGTCGAGCCCCGAGGTGCACTTCGGGCTCGGCGGGTTGGCGGAGTACACGCAGCTCTCCGTGCTCTGGCCGTCCGGGCGCACGACCGAGCTCGGCCCGGGCAAGGCTGGCCGGCGGCTCGTCGTCGAGGAGACGAAGGGCATCGTCGCGGAGGAGGAGCTTTGATCGCGCGCGTTCTCCTCGCGGCCTGCGCGCTCGCCGCCGGCGAACTGGACCGCCTGCGCGAGCTCGCCGAGCTCGGCCTCGACGCGGAGCTCGCGAAGACCGGCGCGCCGCTCGTCGCGCCGGGCGCCGAGCTCGCCGCCGAGGGCGAGGCGATCGCCCTGGTGGCGCGCGCGCTCTTCAACACCGGCGACGAGGAGGGTGCGCTGCGGCTCCTCGCCGACGCGCGTCCGTCGCCGGCGGGTCGCGGACAGGTGCAGCTCGCGCGCGCGCGGCTCCTGATCGAGCGCGACGACCTGCAGGGCGCGGTCGGGCTCCTCATCGAACGGCCCGGAGCCTTCGACCGGCTCCGCTTTCCCGACGAGCCGGAGAGCCACCTCCTGCTCGGCCGCGCGCTGGTGCGGCTGACGCGACACGACCTGGCGGAGAAGCCCCTCGACGCCTTCGTGAAGCGCGCGCCGCTGCACCCCGAAGGCCCGAGCGCCTGGCACATGCTCTTCGAGTGCGCGCTCCAGCGCGGCGACTCCCAACGGGCCGCGGCTTGCCGCGACGAAGCGGCGCGCCTGCGGCTCTGGCACGACCTGATGAAGGCGCGCCGGCTGCAAGCGCGACGCGATCCGAAGGCGACGTTGCCGCGGCTTGGGATCGCGCTGCTCTGGATCGAGGTGAACGAGCTCGAGCGGGCGCGGGCCGGGCTCGAGGAAGTGCTCGCGATGGACGCCGAGCTCGCGGAGGCGTGGCTGCACCTCGGCGAGGTACACCGGAAGCTGGGGGCGGCGGCGGAGGCGGAGAAGGCCTACGCGCGCGCCCTCGCGGCGGACGCGAACGAGCACCGAGCGCGCCTGAGCCTCGCGGTTCTCCAGCTCGCGAACGGACGCGCGGCCCAAGCGCGTGCGGCGCTGGAGGTCCTGGTGGGTAGCGAGGTCGAAGCGGAGCCGGCCTTCCTCGACGCGCACCTCCTGCTGGCGAGGATCCTGCGGGACGCGGGCGACGCGGGAGCCGATGCGCGCTACGCCAGGTACCTGGAGTTGGGAGGGACGGAGGCTCTCTGACCGCTACCGCCTCGGTCCGACAGGCGGAGCGTTCTTGCGACGGTCTCGCCGAACCGCTGCGGTGCGGTCGGTAGCAGTCCCGCCGCGGTCAACCAGGTGGAGGGGGCGGCGCTCGACTCCGTTCGGGACGGAGGTGCGGGGGTGCTTGCCGGCTTTGTTGCTTCCTTCAGCGCCGCACCGCGAGCGCGCATGCGCGAGCCCGCGGAAAAGTGGCCCGTCCTCGGGCCGCTTTGACGCGTGAGGACGCGCGCGAAGCGAGCATGTCCGTCAGCCGCCGCAGGCGGCGGTCA
>JANQEJ010000246.1 GCA_028278425.1 Planctomycetota bacterium
TTCCTTTTCCACCCCGGCGTGACCGGGCCCCGCTCTTGGGGTAGAACGGGCTCCCGACCAGGCCCAAAGCTACCCCCATGAAAAGCCTCCTCCGACGCACGGCCCGCACGGCTCGCGCCGCCTTCACGCTGATCGAGCTCCTCGCGGTCATCCTCATCATCACGATCCTCGTCGCGGCCCTGACGCCGATGATCACCGACGCCCTCGAGCGCACGGACGTCCAGGCCTGCCAGGCCAACCTGCGCGAGATCTACAAGGGGATGATCATGTACAAGACGCAGTACAACGAGGCCCCGAACAAGAGCGGCGTCAAGTTCTTCGCGCAGCTCATCAGCCGCCGGACGATGGAGAACACGGAGACCAACGCGAAGCGGCTGACGTGTCCCGCGGTGGAGATCAACAGCCTCGACACGGCGGGCATGGACCCGGAGGAGTGGTTCGCCGACTTAGAGCTCGTCACCGGGGGGTATTCGGCCTACGCGGGGCGCAACTGCAACGAGCACCGGCTCCGCAAGTTCCCCGGCTCGGGCAAGGAGCCCCTGGTCTGCGACGACAACGACCCGGAGATGAACCACCGGACGGCGACGAACTGCCTCTACGCCGACGGCACGGTCAAGGCCTTCGAGATCGAGATTCTGCGCGAGGAGGGGATCATCGACCCCGAGGAGGAGATCCTGTGGGTGGGTCCCGACTCGCCGGTCGAGGACCTGCGCAAGATGTCGCTCGATTGAGCGGTTCGGCGCCGCCCCTGGAGTCGCGCGGCCGGCGAACTTAGGGTCTCGCCACGCCGGGGACGATACTCCCGGCGTCCCCCATGCTCCTCGCCCTGATCCGCGCGCTCCGGCCGCACCAATGGTCGAAGAACCTCTTCGTCCTCGCGGCGATCGTCTTCGCCTACGGCGACAAGTTCGTCGACGTGTCGCGTCGGGACTTCATCCACACGCTGTACGCCTTCCTCGCCTTCTGTCTGGCGGCGAGCGCGATCTACCTCCTGAACGACGTCTTCGACGTCGCGGGAGACCGCAACCACCCGGAGAAGCGCGAGCGTCCGATCGCCTCGGGCGCGGTGCCGATCCCGGTGGCGCTCGGGACGGCGGGGGCGCTGGGGGTGGGGGCGCTCGGCATCGGGTTCTACGTCGGCGGTGCGCCGATCTCCGTGGCGTGGATCCTGCTCGGGTACATGGGGCTGAACGTCGCCTACTCGCTCAAGCTGAAGCACGTCGTCCTGCTCGACGCGTTTTGCATCGCGACGGGCTTCCTGCTCCGCGTGGTGGCCGGCGGAGCGGCGGCGCAGGCGGAGATCTCGCACTGGCTCCTGCTCTGCACGTTGTTCCTCGCGCTGTTCCTCGGCCTGCAGAAGCGGCGCGCGGAGATCGATCTTCTCGGGGAGGAGAAGGTCAATCACCGGCCGACGCTCGGGGAGTACACGGTCGGCTTCCTGGACCAGATGGTGACCGTGCTCGCGGCGTGCACGATCCTCTGCTACGCGATGTACACGGTCGACGACGAGACCGCGGTCAAGTTTGGGGAGGACAACAAGCTGGTGTGGTCGGTGCCGTTCGTCGCCTTCGGCGTGGGCCGGTACATGTACCTGGTGCAGAGCGGCAAGGGCGGCGGCAGCCCGACGAGGATCTTCCTCGGCGGGGACCTGCTGTTCCTCTTGAACAGCCTGGCCTGGGCCGGCGTCGTCGTAGCGGTCGTGCTGGCGAGCTAGCCGGGGCGACGGAGCTAGCGGCGGTCTCGCCGAACCGCTGCGGTGCGGTCGGTGACGCTCTCGCCTCGGTCGAACAGGCGGAAGGGGCGGCGCTCGGCTCCGTTCGGGACGGAGGTGCGGGGGTGCTTGCCGGCGTCGATGCTTCCCTCAGCGCCGCCCCGCGAGCGCGCCTGCGCGAGCCCGCGGAAAAGTGGCCCGTCCTCGGGCCGCTTTGACGCGTAAGGACCGCGAGCGAAGCGAGCATGTCCGTCAGCCGCCGCAGGCGGCGGTCATCGGCTCTTCCTTGGTGACGTCCCGCGGAGCGAGCGCAAGCGAGCGGAGTGGGACATCCTCGGTGTGGGAACCTCACGGGGTGGAGGTAGACCTTTCGCTCCCATCGGTCGGCGGGGGAGGCGGTATTGGGTGACGGCAAGTCCCCGTTGCCTTCTTCGCCTGACGCACACTTCGGCGCCGCAGGCGCCGAGGTAGGCGTCTCGCGCTTCGGCCGCGCCGGAATCGCTCATTGCTTACAGCTTCATGGTGCCGGAACGGTCCATGTGATTGGCCGGCCACCGCCATCCCGGTTCGTCACATCCGCACCGGGTTGCAGGTGGCGGCCATACACATGAACCATCCCGGAGAAGCCCACGTGCAACGAATGCGACCGTCCCGCGAGGCCCGCGATCGATCCGCCTACCTCGGCGCCTGCGGCGCCGAAGTGTGCGTCATGCGAAGAAGGACCACGGCCGATTGCCGCGACCCAGTGGAGTCTTTCCGTCCGACCAATGGGAGCGAGCGGTCTGCCTCCACCTCGTGAGGTTCAAGTCG
>JANQEJ010000249.1 GCA_028278425.1 Planctomycetota bacterium
GTCTCGGTTCTTGTGTGATGAGCGACCCTCGCTCAATCGGGGACGAAGCTCGGTGCGAGTGCGGTGAGCGTGCGGCGCTCGGCAGGTGCGCCTCTGGAGCCGCGCGCTCGACGACGCGGAGATCGCGGCGCGTCTCCACCGCCGCGCCACCGGCGCGGAACCCGGGCTGTTCGGCTGCTGGCCGTTGAGCGAGGGAAAGGGCGCGGAAGCGAAGAACATCGTGGCCATGCGGCCGGTCGGGCTCGCGGGGGTCCCGGCGGCAGCCGCCCCGACGGGACCCGGAGTCCGCAGCGTCCTCGAGTTGAGCGGCCGGAGAAGTCAGGTCGAGGCGCCGTGCAAGGTGCCCCTGACCGACTGCACCATCGAGATGCGCGTTCGCGGCAACCCACCGGAAGGCGGGCTCTTCACCGCCATCGCGACCCGGGGCGGACACGACCGCTCCATCTACCTGTCGGGCGGGAACCTGCACGCGCGCCTCTGGACGCGGAGCAAGGGCGACGAGGTGATCTCGGCCCCCGCCACGCTGTTGGGCGGCTCCGCCTGGCACCACGTCGCGTGGACCTTCGGCGCGGCGCGCGGCGGACAGCAGCTCTTCGTCGACGGCGTGCTCCGCGCCCAGGGGAAGCTCACGGCTTCCGAGTTCGACTGGCAGGACCGCGTTCGCATCGGCGCGGTCCACGAGGTGAGAGCTCCCTTCAAGGGCGCCGTCGCGGACGTGCGGATCTGGAACCGGGTCGCGTCGGAGCAGGACGTCAAGTCCTGGATCGCGCAGGAGCTGCGCGGCGCCGCCCCCGACCTCGTGGTCTGGTGGCCGCTCGACTCGATGTCCGGGACGCGCGCGGCCGACTCCGGTCGAACGGGCTCGCTCCACGGCACGGTGACCGAAGGCAAGTGGGTCCGGGACGAGGAGTATCCGCTGCAGTCCGCCGGAGTCGCCGCGGAGGGGAAGCTGGCTCGCTTCGCCGACAAACGGAGCCGCGCCTCGGTCCCGCACTCGGTGGTCTTCTCGCCGACGCGCGAGGACGACTTCACCCTGGAGGCGTGGATCGCGGTCAACCCGCGGCTCAAGCCTCCGGAGAAGGGTCGCATCGGGCTCATCACCAAGCGCGCCGAGACCGGCGCGTATCCCCTCAGCGTCGAGCTCGCCCCCCGGACCGGCCGTGTCGTCTGCCTGCGGTCGGACGGGTCCAACCGGTCGCGTCTGGAAGGCCGGCGCTCGATCGCCGACGGCGCCCTCCACCACGTCGCCTTCGTGAAGTCCGGAGCGAACCTCCTGCTCTACGTCGACGGCGAAGAGGACGCCCGGACCGCGGACGAGGTCACCGGCCGCGTGCAGAACGTGGCCGACCTGATCATCGGCGCGCTGCCCAAAGGAGAGGGCGCGTTCACGGGTCACGTGTCCGAGGTCCGGCTGTGGGCCGGCCCGCGATCGGCGGACGCCATCCGTGCGGATCACGCGCGCCGCTTGAGCGGCGAGGAGGCCGGCCTGATCGCCTATTGGCCGTTGGACGACCGCGCGAAGCCGCTCGGTCGCGACGGCCTGGTTCGCAAGCCCGCGGAGATCCGGGGTCCGGAGTGGGTCAAGCAATCCGACCTCCCGCTTCTTCCGGCCGAGCTGAAGGAAGCTCCTTCGGTCCCCGCGGTCGCGTTCCGCGGAGGCGGCCACCACGTCGCCATCGGCGGCGCGCGCAAGCTCGGTTTCCCGAAGGGATTCGCCGTCGAAGCCTGGGTCCAGGCCGAGCGGCACGGCCAGATCTGGAAGGCCCCCATCGTTTCGGCGCACGGCCCGGCCACGGGTTGGGAGCTCCGCTGCTCGGGCGACGCCGCGAGCATGATGGTGACGGTGAACCGGCACCACCACGAGGCTCAGACCGGCGGCCTCGAGCCCGGCCGCTGGGTGCACCTCGCCGGGGTGTACGACGGCTCCACGGTGCAGCTCTACGTCAACGGCGTGCTCGAGGCCTCCGAGGCCATCGCCGGCACGCTTACGGTCTATCCGGGCCCGCTCCTCTTCGGGCAGAACTCCTACTGGAAGGCGCGCAGCTTCGCCGGCGTCGTCGCGGACGTTCGGCTGTGGGAGCGGCCGCGCAGCGGCACCGAGATTCACCGCGACGTGTACCGGCGCCTTCCTGAGGACGCCCGCGACGGTCTGCTCGCGTACTGGCGGCTCGACGAGGGCCAGGGCCGCGTCGCCGGCGATTCCCACGGGCGCTTGCCCGGCAACCTCGCGGGAGCGGAGTGGGTCCAGGCGGACCTGCCGCCGCGGTTGCCCGCCATCGCGCGGGAGGTCGTCACCGAGGTCGCGGATGAGCCTTCTCCCGAGCCCGTGCTCGCCTCCGCCGCGGAGCTCCAGAAGCGCGTCGTCGAGCTGGAGGCCCAGGTCGCGACCGCGAAGCGTGGCATGGCGATGTACGCCGCGCGGCTGGCGAGGCTTTCCGCTCTGGAGAAGTCGCACACGGCCCTGGAGAAGGCGCTCGCGGAGGAGCGGGCCCGCACCGCCGACCTGGACGAGATGGTCACGAGCCAGCGCGAGAAGTCCGGCGCCGTCACCCTCGCCAACTTCATCCGCAACACCAACCGCGAGATCGAGGACGCCCGCAAGGAGCTCGCCGCCCGCGGCGGTGCCTATCGCCTGGGTCCGGTGAACATGGAGCTCCAATGGGTGCCCGCACCCGGCGGGCAGGGCGTGATCTTCCCCAGCATGAAGGAGATCGGAACGCTGGGAGAGGGGAAGCTCAGCAAGATCGACATCAACTTCGAAACCGAGCGTCCCCCCGAGGCCGAGCCCCCCGAGGACGTCCAGGTCCCGGCCGTGGTCGGCAAGACCGAGACCCTCGCCCGCCGCAAGCTGGCCGAGGCCGGCTTCCTCGTGACGACGGACCTCCAAGCCGTCGACTCCGAGGCGGCCGGCATCGACATGGAGGGACGCGTGGTGACCCAGTTGCCGCCTCCGGGCGTCGCGGCTCCGCCCAACAGCACCGTCCGCATCTTCATCGGGAGAACGAGCTAGACCACACCAAGGAACGAGACCATGCCCCTTCCCACCAACTCCGCCGGCGACGTCGCCGAGACCCTGTCCGCTCCCCTCGGCGCCATGATGGGCGCCGTGGGACGCGGCGTCGCCGAGGCCCAGGGCGCCATGGACGCGGGCACGCTCGCCCGCTTCAAGGCCATGTTCCGCGCCGACGACGAGGTGCAGAACGAGATGCGCCGGCTGGGCTACACGCCGACCTGGTATCGCATCCCCGAGGTCGAGGCGGAGATCACGGTCTCCCTGTCGATCAGCGGCGACTCGCGCAGCGCCTCCGCCCCCCCGGCGACCGGCGAAGACGCCGCGATCGGCGGTCCCCACCGCATCAAGCTCTACGCGGCTCCCATCGACGCGAGCTACACGAACAAGTACGACTTCAACTTCAGCGCGGCCAGCCGCGTGAAGATGAAGATCGTCGCCGTGCCCCCCTCGCCGGAAGTCGCGAGCGCCAAGGTCGTCCCCGGGCTGGGCAACAAGACCTACGAGGAGGCGCAGGCGTTGCTCGACGAGCTGCAGATCCCCTACCGCCTCAAGGACCCGAGGCTCGTCCCGGCGCCGGACGCCAAGGTCCGGTCCTTCTCGCCGCGCGTGGGCACCGTCCTGATCGCAGGCCAGGCGGTCATCCTGAACGTCTAGGAGCGGACCATGGCGAACAACGACATCCAGGCCGTCAAGGATCTGGTTGACCTGCCCATCGGCGACATGCTGCGCGCCATCGCCGTGGGGATCGCCGACGCCCAGTTCCAGCTCGACAAGTCCAGCATGACCGTGACCGAGCTGATGAGCGGCACCCGCATGCTGCGCGACCTCGACACCGGCAAGCTCATCGACGGCGACGGGAACGAGACGACGACGCCGGTCATGCTCGATTCGCGGATCTTCTTCGGCTACCACCTCGAGAACGGGCGGCGCGTTCCCGACAAGCTCAGCATGATGGAGCTCGGCTTCACGCCGACCTTCTATCAGTTCGTCGACACCGTCATCGAGGTGAAGGTCGCGGTTCGCATGACGCGGAGCGAGCCCACCGACGCGTCCAACGGTGAGCCCGACTACCACGTCAACACCACGCCCGTCGACGCCGGCTATTGCGGGAGCTACGGGTTCAACGCCGAGTTCGCCAGCTCCGTCAAGACGAAGCTCGTCGCCGTCCCGCCCCCCGCTTCGCTCGAGGAGCGCGTCGCGCGCCTGGCCCGGCAGGAATCGGAGTCCCCCGAGCCCGCCGCGCCGGGCGCGGACGCGACGCCGCTCGAAACGCCCGAGACCCGAACCATCGAGGCCCCCGCCGAGGAGCCCGGAGCCGCCGGCAAGACCGCGTCGCGGAAGAAGGCCAAGAAGACCACCAAGTCCAAGAAGAAGGCGACCAAAGCCAGGAAGGCGTCGAAGGCCAAGCGAACGACCACCGCCAAGAAGACCAAGACCGCGAAGCGGTCCAGGGCGAAGAAAGGGAAGAAGCGATGAGCGACGACGACGAAACCACGGAGAGCGGCGGAAGCGGCCGGAGCGGGAGCGCCGCCTTCGGCATGAGCGTGAACGCCGAGATGTCGCGCAAGTACGGCTTCGAGGCATCCGCCGCCACGCACGTCACGGCCAAGATCGTCGCGATGCCGCCGCCGACGGCGCTGCTCCAGATGCTCGACGTGTCCTCCGCGCAGATCCGCGAGCTGTCCGAGCGCTCCCAGGGGATGGGGGTCTCCCCGCCCCCGGAGGTCACCGAGGAGGAGCAGCAATGGCTCGAGTTCGGCGACCGCTGGATCAGCGCGGTGGAGCCGGTCATCGGAGCGGTCCAGGCCCTCCGCCAGGCGTACCTCGACGAGGGAGACGACCGCTCGACCGAGATCGCCGGAATGCTCGAGACGCTGGTCGGCCTCCTCGAGGTGGCGCCCGACACGACCGACGGCGTCGAGACCATGCGGACCCTCCTAGAGAGCGACGAGGTCGTCGCGGCTGCCGAAGAGGAGAACTCCTTCGGCCTCGAGGTCACGGTCAAGGCCCCCCTGATGGCGGCGCTGGACACGGCGCCCTGACCGCACTCCGATGAACCCGCCCAAGGCAACGCGCCGCTCGCGGCTCAGGAGGATCGACGGTGCCCTTCCCCGAGAGTGACGAGATCGAAAAGTGGAAGGCGGACCGGAAGGCCGACAAGTCCCGCCTGGCCACGCGGGAGTCCTCCGCCTTCCGCACCCGCGCGACGCGGTCCCGGTCGCGCCTCAAGGCCAGGACCCGCGCAAAGGCTCCCACGCAGACACGGAAGAAGACCTCCAAGGCGGACGCCGTCATGGCCCGCTGGGACAAGGCCGCGGACGGCGTGATCCAGGAGATCGAAGCGATGCGGACGAACGTCCTGGCGTCCGAGTCCTCGCTGAAGTCCGAGATCGCGGAGTGGCTGCTGGACCTGTGCGACGTCCTCGACCTGACGCCGGACACCCAGACCGACGCCGCGCACATGGAGACGTACCTGAAGACCAGCAAGCTGGTCGCGGCCGTCGAGGCGTCCGAGGCCTACGGCGACCCGGTTGAGGTGAAAAAGCCCCTCCAGCCGGTCCTGACCCAGATGAAGAAAGACCTGCCGTGACCGGAGGAAAGAGCAGCGGGGACGCTCTCGACAAGTTCGCGAAGAGCAAGAGCGCCAACACCAAGGAGAGAAAGCAGATCAAAGCGGCGCGTTCGCTGCTCCGCGTCCGCCGGGGCGCTCGCCTGACCGACAAGGCGCAGGAGTACGTCGACCACATCACGACCGATGGCGTCTGGGGCGGCTTCCCCGAGGCCAATGCGATCGCCCAGTACTACGGCTTCGAATCGCACATCTTCGACATCCACAACGGCAACCTCCGTCTCTTGACCGCCGTCGGCGCCGGCGGCGAGGCGAGGAACCACAGCCTGCTCTGGCACCAGAACCACTACCAGGTCATCACCGGCGACGCGAACCGAAACAACCAGGCCTACGCCGACGCCATGCGCGCCCACAATCCGGTGGGCGACGGAAACTGCATGTTCGAGGCGATCTTCTACGTCCTTCGGGACGGCGAAAACAACGTCGCGCGGTTGCTGGGCGAGTCCCACTACCGCGAAGCCAACGTCGGCAACATGCGCGGCATCGCGGCCAGCCACATGGACCCCGTGCTCCTCGACGTGCTCGGCAACGAGCTGGACGAGGAACCGGGCAGCAAGAGCTACGAGTTCGACCTCGCCCAGGACGTCCTCAACGTGGAGACCGCGGCCTTGCTCCTGCCCTTCTACAAGTTGTACCCACCCCGGGACTATTTCCGGGTGACCAAGGGGACCAAGAAGAAGGAGCCCTGGCTGATCAAACGCGGGTTCCTGAACGACAAGGGCGTCAAGCTGTCGAAGGCGATAAGCGACGCGAAGACGGCAAAGGACAAGCAGCCGGAACTGCTCAAGTACCTGACGGCCGACCTCAATTACGCGGAGGATCCGCTCGAGGCCTGGCTCGCGTCGTACCACTGGAAGGACAAGCTCGTCGCGAGAATCAAGGAGGATGACTACAAGGGGATGAAATTCGCCGACGTTCAGACCGACAAGAAAGAAGCAACCTATTGGGACGGCTACTCGGGCGGCGCGGGATCGAGGAGCCTGGCGGAGGTCTTCAGCAAGACTGGACCGCAGTTGCTGCGGGAGCTGGCGAAGAAGGAAAAGCTCCCGAGGATGAGACTCTACAAGGGCTGGGAAGTCGACAAAGCGCGCAAGGTCACCGCCTGGTTCAACAGCAAGAAGAAGAAGGAGGCGGAGGACCTCGTCAAGGGAAGCGGGAAGATGCCGGAGAACTTCCGAGACAAGCTCATCCCCCTATCGGGCCACATCGGAGGCAAGGAGCAGGCCGAAAAGTACGCAGCCTCGGGGACGATGCTGGAGTTCATCCTCAAACCGGGCGCGCACGAGCTGATGTTCGATCCGAAGTACATGGCGATCGCCAGGACCGGAAAGGGCGCGAGCCGAAGCCTCGCGGAGTTCTATAGGAGCCACAAGAGAATCTTCCCGAAGGGTTCGGATAACGAAGGAAACCTCGGCGGCTACATCGGCATGAAATCGGAGCAGGCCGGGCCTTTCAGCCTGGCGATCGGCGACACCGACCCGACGGCACTGCTCTTTCAGCTCCTGCTCGAGAGCGTCGAAGAGATTGATCCGATGGGGTTGTCGTCGAAGAAGTAGCTCCACCGCCGGTCGCGAACAGGCGCCGCCGGCGACGGCCCGCAACGCTCAAGCGGACGTCGCTCCGCGCGCCCGCTCCGCCGCCGCGGTCAGGATCTCCAGGAGCGACGCCGGCGGCGGCACCGGCACCAGCTTGGTGCGCACGTAGCTGGAGCCCTCGACGCTGTACTGGAAGTGCGCCGAGAAGCGGCTGCTGACGCTGGTGACGTGCGTCGTCGTCTTGCGGCGGAAGAAGCCGGTGGTCTTCTTCCGCGTCGTGGTGTGCCGCTCGTGACGTTCGATCTCGGTCTCCGCGCTCATGCTGACGGACATCTTGATCTCGAGGATGGTCTCGACGAACTGATAGAAGGTCGGCGTGAAGCCGAGCTCGAGCAGCGAGAACTCCGCCGGGACGGTGTCGTTCACGTCCGGGTCGTCCGGGTCGCGGTAGTTGCGTCCAAACGCCAACCGGGGCGCCTGGACGACGCGATCGCGACTGCGGTCCTCCGGGTGGAGCGGCGACGGCTGGCGGACCTCGTTGCCGCTCATCAACTGCGCGATCTCGACGGACTTCAGGTCGAGCTCGAGCTGCGCTTCCGCGATGCCGCGCCCCAAAGACTCGATCATCCCGCCGATGTTCGTCTCCTCGAGATCGCGCGCCACGCGGCGCCCGCCGCCCCGCAGGCTCCTGGCGGCCAGGTTTCCGGCTGCGTCTGCGTTCGACACGGCTTCAGGGGCTCGCGAGCGCGTCGCGGTACTTCTGTTCCTCGGCCATCAGGATCTGGATGTGCTCCTGGAAGACGGGAGGCGGCGGCACGGGGACGAGCTTGGTGCGCACGGAGCTCGAGCCTTCCACGCTGTACTGGAACTTGCTCGCGAAGCCGGCGTCGACCGCGCTGACCATGTGCGCGTACCGGCCGCCCGGCGCCCCCTTCCCGTGGATCGTCATCGAGACCGACACCTTGATCTCGAGCGTCGTCTCCGAGAAGTGATAGAAGGTCGGCGTCAGGCCGAGCTCCAAGAGCGAATACGAGACCCCGCCGACGACGACGCGATCCTCGTCCTCCACCCCGGACATCATCCGCGCGATCTCCATGCTGGTCTCGTCCAGCTCGAGCTGGGCCTGCGCGATGCCCTTGGCGAGCGAGACGATCAGTCCGGTGATGGGGAGATCCGCGAGCTGCGAACCGATCGACATCGGCCCTCCTCGTTGCGACGACGTCCTCGGGAAGAAGGAGTAGATCACGGATCCGGCGAGCCGACAAGCATCCCGCCGCCGGTGGAGACCTCAGGCCCCACGGTGCCCGGCCGTTGCCCGCTCCTTCCGGGGACTTTTCGCGAATGGCGGTCACATCCGGGCGGCGCTCGCCGCTGGCGGCCGTGCTCGAAAAGCCAAGTCAAAAGGAGACCGCCATGCGCACCTTCACCAAGCACCTCGTCGCCCTCGTGGCCCTCGCCGGCGCAGCCGGCGCCCAGGACCTGGACGCGGACGTCCAGCGGGACCCCGCCGCCGACCTCGCGATCTACACCCTCCACGTGGACGGCCCCCCCGGCGGCAGCGCCTTCCTGTTCGGAGGCCTGAGCATCGTCCCGCCGTACCAGTTCCCGAGCGTGCTGTTCCCGCTCTACATCGATCCCTTCGCCGTCGTCGGCCCCATCGGGCCGCAGGTCTTCCTGGGTCCGACGGGCCAGTTCCAGTACCAGTTCTTCCTGCCGATGCAGCAGTTGGAGCACGTCCACCTGCACTTCCAGGTCATCGCGGTCGACCCGGCCTTCCAGCTCGCCGCGACGAACCTCGTCAGCGCGATCCAGGGCGCCGCGCCGCCGGCGGTCCCGATCAACCTGGAGTGGTCGGGCTCATACCGCACCAACCCGAACGTCTACACGCTGAAGCTGATGGGCCAGCCGGGCGCCAACGTCCGCCTGCTCGTCAACGGCGGGCAGAAGGCGGAGGGTCTCGTGGTCCTCGACGAGAACGGCGAGGGGACGATCACCCTGCCGGTCAACCTCGACGAGGGCGACGGCCTCAGCATCGAGAACAACGGGCAGCCGGTCCACGGTTGGAGCTGGGACTAGCCTTCGCGCGAACGACGGCGAGCGGGCGCGGCGCCGAAGCTCGGGCCGCGCCCGCGGGCGTTCTCAGCAGAGCGCAGAGCGCAGGACCGCAAGCCACGTCTCCTGCTCGAGGTCGTCGGCCTCGTTCGGATCGCGCACCAGAGCGCGGGCGAGCGCGCGCACGAAGCCCGCGTGTTGCTCCAGCGCGTCTCAGGCGCCTCAGTTGACGGGGATTCCACCGTGCTCGACGTACTGGTTCAGGTCATTGAGCCCTTGAGATGTGTACGTATCCCAGCTCATGACGACGTTCGCGTCCAGCGCGCCGTCCTTGTTCGAGTCAAACAGCACGAGCGGAGGCTCCTGCCCGTAGTTGTCCAGGTCGGACAGGACGTAGACGTAGCCGTGCGTCTGGTGCTCCCCCGCGTGGAAGCGGTTGTGCTTGCCGTCGAGGGCGGGAACGGTGGCCTTAGCGAGCACGAGCGTCTGGTCGTACGGAGACGATCCCCAACTCAGCTCGTAGACGTCTTTCGAGTCGTGGTACTGGACGAGCGCGGACGCCGGCTTGCCCCGCAGCTTGAGCATGAAGCGCACCATGTCCTTGCCCTCGACCGCGTCCTGATAGACGCTGGTCACGTCCGCGACCGGGTTGGGACTGAGGACGTAGGCGCCTCCGGCGGTCCCGACGGTTGGGAGAGCCAACGTCCAGACCTCGATTCGCGTGGCCCCTCGGGGCTCCTTGCCGGCGACCAGGATCTTGTTGGTCGCCACGACCTCCGCAGCCGTTGGCCAGTAGGCAAGCGCGACGTGCTGGGTGGCGTGGGCGTCCACACCGAGCGGAAAACCGCCCGACGCGGAATAACGCCACCTGATCTCCACCCATTTCTCTTGCGTCGAGAGGCGAATCTCCGCGCGGAGCTGGTTGCTCGGAACGAGCGTCGACGACGAAAACCGCATGTGCAGCTCGTTTGGCGGAATCCCGACGTGGATCGCGTCCGGCACACCGCTCTGTGTCACGGCCGGGTTCGTCCCGAGGACCGCGAGCAACGCGGTTCCGGTCAAGACTCGCAACGGGCTTGCTCGGCGAACCGGGTTTGAGCTCATCATCCTTCTCCAGTCTAGCCCCCACATGCGGGGCAGATCATGTCCCAATCGGCCAGGTCATCGAAATTCGGAATCCCCGTGCAGGGCGGTTGCGCGCTCCCGCACGCGGTGTGCTCGGCCTGAGCAAGGCTCTGCAGGTCGTCGAGCAGTTCGCATGGATCGACCGGAAACGAAGCCGTGATACCCGATATGCAAACGAACTCCGTCAGATAGGTCCAGTCGTCCGCGATCATCTGTGCATGCGTGCAGGGCCAGCAGGACGTATGGGCCGGCCCTCCGGGGGACCGATCGTCGTGCCCGCTGCCTCCCGATCCGGGCGGGGTGCAGTTGGTCACGTGGTTCCACTCGTGCAGTAGCGCGATGGCCATGACGTTCACGCCGTACGCCGGATTGAGGGCGATCGTGTTCCAATCGTGGTAGCCGTAGTTTCCCGGAGCGTTGAATTCGACGACGTTGACGCTTCCGTTCGCAATGGCGGTTCCAACGGCGCTCCCGCCGTTCGGATCCAATTGAGTGGCGGCGTCAACCACGTCGTTCACGCTGAACGTGGGAGAGCTCGTCGGAAACGTCAGGTCTTGCGCGATGTCATCGCCCTGCGCGGAGGTTGCAGCAACGAGCGAGATCACCATGAGCAGGCGAGAGCAACAGCGCAACGGGAGAGAATCATAGTCCATCGTTCGTCCCTCAACACGGGTCGCCAGGTGAAGCCCCAGTCTATGGTTCGATACGCCCTTCGGCCGCTCGTTCCCAGCAAAGGTGCCGAACGCTCGCGATTAGGGACCTCTTCGCGAACGCGCCGGAGCTGGCGGGACCCTGGACGATCGAGCACGCGGCCCATCCCCGGAAGGACGTGCTCGACCTGTTCCACTGCAACTCGCTGGAGTGGATGCACCAGCCGCATCTCTGGGACAAGGGCTCGATCTACACGCCCTCCAACGTGCTCGTCTCCGCGCGCAACCAGGACCTGCTCGCGATCCTCGACCTCGAGGCCGGGAAGGCGGTGTGGACCTGGGGCGCGGGGCAAGTGGAGGGGCAGCACGAGGCGAGCGCGATGCCCAACGGTCACATCCTCCTCTTCGACAACGGGAGCTGGAGCCGAAACCACTCCCGGATCGTCGAGCTGGACCCGCTGACCGGGAAGGTCGTGTGGGAGTACTCCGCACCGGAGCCGCGGGACTTCTACTCCAAGACGCGGGGAGCGGTGCAGTACCTGCCCAACGACGGCTTCCTGGTGGGCAACTCGAACCGGGGGGAGGCCTTCGAGATCGACCGGAAGGGCCGGATCGTCTGGCGCTTCCTCAATCCGCACGTCGACGACAAGGGGCGGCGCGGGACGCTGCGGATCAAGCGGTACCCCTTGGAGACGATCGACGGCATCCTGGAGGGCCGGCGGCCGCGGTAGTCGCCCCACCGGCCTCGGGGACCTCGGGGACACTCTGCGCGGTCGCCGTACATCCCATGCACGCAAGCGTGCGATCGAACACGCCACCGGCAAGGACGTCGATCGGAGCTAAGCGGTCCATTTCCAAGGGGTTGAGCGAATCTGCCCGGCCCCGGCACGGAGCGCGCTTTGGGCCCTCGCATCTCATCCACCGAAACCAGCGCCGCGTCCAGGAGGCGTCCCCATGCTCGTCGCTCCGGCCCTGCTCCTAAGCCAGCTCGTCGCAAACCAACCCGCGCAGGAGGCCTCGCTCCTCGCCGCCGTGCCCGCGGACGCCTACGCCCTCGTGCGCGTCGCCGACCCGGACGCGCTGCGTTCCCGGACGGAGGGCAACGACTGGGTCACGTTCTTCGCCTCGCCCGGGGGAGAGCCCGCGGTCCTCGAGCTTGGCCGCGAGTACGAGGCGGTGACCGGAACCGACTTCGACGGGTTGCTCGAGGTGGCCCTCGAGCTTCACGGCGAAGCGCTGCTCTTCTTCACCGGCGAGGTCGCCGGGTTTCTGACCGTGCCGCCGCCCGACCGCGCCGCGCTCGCCGAAGTGTTGAGCGCTTGGCTGCCCGAAGAGCCGCGGCAATCCAGCGAGATCGCCGGCGGGACCGTTCAGCTCGCCACCTGGCCGGAGGCCGGCGGCGGCTCGAGGAGTCGCGCCGGCGAGTACCTCGCCTTCCTCGACCATCCCCTCGCGATGGGGCTCTACTCCGGCGACAGCGCCGAGGCCGTGCTGGCGGCGCTCGGGGACAGCCTCGGAGCCCTGGGCAGCGAGCGCCGCGCGCCGGTGGTCGAAGGGTTCCTCGCCGCCGGCGGCGGAACGACCGGCGGGATCGAGGGCTTCCTCGACTTCACGCCCTTCGTCGCGGAAGCGGAGAAGGCGCTGCGCGAGGCGGTGGACGGCGTGCTCCCCGACCCGACCGGCTTGCTCGGCCTCGAGCAGGGGACGTGGCTCTTCGTGACCGCGGACGCCTTCCCGGGAACCAAGGTCGAGGTGAACGCGCGGCTGCGCATTCCGCCGGGAACGCTCGCCGCCAAGCTGGCGGACACGTTCGAGCCGCTCCCGCGCACGCTTCCCTCCGACCTTCCGAGCGGAACGTGGACCGTCTGGGCGCTCGACTGGAACCTGAGCCGCTTCTACGCGACGGCGCGAGCCGGTCTCGAGGAGAAGCAGGAGGACGGGTTTGCGATGGTCGACCAGGGGCTGGCGGCCGCGGAGGCCCTCGCCGGCGTCGACCCGATCGAGGACGTCATCGATCAGCTCTCGGGGCTGTTCGCGCTCTACCACGTCCTGGACGGCGGTGAGATGCCCGAGCGCTACGACACCGGGTTCGCCTTCCTCGTCGGCCTCGTGAACGGCGACCGCTTCATGGAGGCGCTCGAGGCCGTGCTCGACACCGGCGCCCTGGACGTCGACGCGACCGAGCTGGAGGGGGCCGAGGCCTACCTGGCCGGACCGGACCTCTTCGGTCCGGACGAATCGGTCTACGACGGCGGGATCGCCCTCCTCCCCCACCGCCTGCTGATGAGCCTGAGCCGCGACACGCTCGCGCGCGGCTTGCGCGCGATCGGACGGGTGGAAGGCGCGGGGCTGACCGACGGTTCCGAGCTCCAGGCGGCCTTCGACGAGAACGCCGGCGCCTGCGCCTTCGTCTACACGGAGCTGTCGAAACTGCGGGCCCTGGAGTTCCTCCAGGGGTGGCAGGTTCCCGAGGAGAACGATCCGTTCGAATCGCGGCTGATCTTCGCCGCCCGTCGCACCCCGGACGGGTTCGACGTGCGGCTGTACACGCGCTGACGATGCGTGCCGCCGCGCTCTTGTCGGCGCTCCTCGTCGGCGCGCTCTCCGGCTGCGCCGCGAGCGACCGGATGGTCCGCGCGCTGCCGTTCCGGGGCGAGGGCGAGCTCCCCGACGCCGACCGCGTCAACGTCTGGCCGCTCTATTACCAGGCGCGCGACCTCGTCGTGGTCGCGTGGCCGCTCTTCGACCGCGACGACGAGGGCTTCGCGCTGCGGCCGCTCGTCGCCAAGGACGGGAGCGAGTGGTCCGTGCTCTATCCGCTGGCCGGCTGGAACACCGAGAGCGACGCGTGGTGGGTGCTGCCCGCCTACAATCTGCCCAACAACCTCGGACTGGCGCCGCTCGTCAACTTCGGCACGTGGAACCACGTCGGCCCCGCCTGGTGGGTCAAGGACGGCGAGGGAGACTTGTCCGGTTGGGGACTGGCGCCGCTGTACGGCAGGACCGAGGAGCTCACACACGTCGGTCCGGTCTGGTGGTGGAAACCCGGCGAGGAGGACGAGGACGGTCCCTGGGGGATCTTCCCGATCGCCTTCTTCGAGGAGCGCTTCGGCTACTTCGGCTCCGCCTGGTGGGTGCGCGACGAGGACGGGGGCTTCATCGACCTCGCCGTGCTGCCGGCCTTCTACTACGAGAACGACGGCGGCTACAAGCGCCTGATCACGCCGCTGGGCGGGCGAAGCTGGGGCGGGGACGGGACCCGGAGGTTCGTCAACGTGCTCGGGCCGGTGTTCCACCACAGCACGAACGGCGAGCGGGTCTACACCGCGGTCGCGTGGCCGGTCTTCGCCTTCGAGAAGGAAGGCGAGGCGACCGACGTGCGCGCGTTCCCGCTGTTCCGCTACCGCGGCGGCGAAGACGCCACTTCGCTCTCCCTGCTCGCCGGCTTGATCGGCCGCGACCGTAGCGGCGAGAACCGGAGCTTCCGGCTCGCGCCGCTCGTCAGCCACAACAAGGGCATGCCGGGCTCGTTCTGGGACGCCGCGACCCTCTACGGCTACCGCGAGGTCAGTCCGACCAACGTGTCGGTGCACGTCGGCACGCCGCTCCTCTTCCAGCACCGTCGATCCGGAGCCGACGTCGAGTGGAGCAGCCTCCTCAACGTCCTCGACTACGAGCGCCGCGGCGACGAGTCGAGCTTCTCCCTCCTCTACTACCTGTACCGTCAAGAGCGGAAGGGCGAGCAAGTGCGGCGGGACTTCTTCCCGTTCTTCACCTGGGACAGCGGCCCGGAGCGCTCCGGGTTCTCGTTCCTCTGGCGGGTCCTCCGCTGGGAGACCGAGGGCGACGAGACGAGCGGCCACGCCTTGTTCGTTCCGTGGGGGTGAGCCGCTCGCCCCAATGGGGTAGCCGCCGGCTCAACGAGTGCGCCGAGGGACCGAGGTGCCCGCGGTCGCGCAGCAACGGAACCGGCTAGCGGTACCACAACCTGTACCAGACGAGCCCGAGCCACTCGTGGAGCGCCAGCGTGCTCTGGGAAAGCCCGCGTGACGACGGCAGAAAGTCCCCCATGCGGGCTCGCGGAGTCGGGCGGAAACCGGTGGGCGCCGCCACCACTTCGAGCCCCGCGGTCTCGAAGGCGTAGCGCGCGCGGGGCATGTGCCAGGCGTGCGTGACGAGCAGGACGCGCTGCACGCCGTCGGGCTCGAGCAACGCGCGCGCGCGGACCGCGTTGTGCCACGTGTTGCCGGCGGCGGCATCGACCCAGCGCACGTCCTCGATCCCGAAGTCGGACTTGAGCGAGCTCGCCAGGAGCGGCCCCAGCGGCTGGGCCCGCGCGTCCGTGGCGCCGCCGGTCACCAGCACCGGCAGCTTCGAGCGCCGGGCCAGGAACGCCCCGTAGCGCGCGCGCTCGAGGCTGAGGGCGCCCAGGGTCGAGCCGGCGAACTCGGGCGCGTGGGGCTCGACGTCCGCGGCGAGGATCACGATCGCCTGCGCCCCGTCGGCCCCGGCGTCCGGCGCCCGCGGCGCATCCCACTCCAGCCCCTTCATCAAGAGGGCCGCCACCAGCGGAGTCGACAGCAGCGCCAGAGCCGCAAACGAAGCGCCCAGGAGCGCGAGACCGGCTCGCCTGCGCCGCCGCAGCAACACCCCTCCGGCCGCCGCCAACAAGAGGATCGAGATCGGCGGAAGGAGCAGCCTCCCGATGAACGCGGAGAGCATCCCGCGACGTTACGGCAGAGGGTCGCGGCGGTCCACGTCGACGGCGCCGGCGCGGTCAGGTGGAGGATTCCGCCGCGACCTCCACGGCGAGGCTCTTGAAGAAGTCGCGGGCGATCTTGTTCGCGACGCTCTGGAGCAGGCGGCTCCCCACCGAGGCGATCAGGCCTGCCACCTGCGCGTCGCCCGCGTAGTGGATGCGCGTCCCGCTCTCGGTCGCCTCCAGCTTGATCGTCGCGGCTCCGTTCGCGTGGCCGACGGCGCTCTTGCCGGCCACCGCCATGCGGTAGCTCTCGCGGTCGACGACGTCGGACAGCGTGACCTCGCCGACGAACTCCCCCTTGACCGGCCCGACGCCGGCGCGGACCAGCGTGGAGTAGACCCCCTCCGATACGAGCTCCATCTTCTCGCAGCCGGGGATGCAGCGGATGAGCACCGCGGGGTCGAGCAGGCGCGGGAACACGTCCTCCGGCGCCGGGGCCAGGTCGGCGGAGCCGGTGATCTTCAACTCGCGTGACCGTGGGCGCGTTCGATCGCCGCGAGCACGGCGCGCTTCGTCAGCACGCTCGCGAGGTGGCCGCGGTAGGCCGCGCCGGCGTGGATGTCCTCCAGGACCTCCACTCCCTCGGCGGCGGAGGCGCAGGCGGTTTCGACCGAGCTCGCGTCGAGCGCGCCGCCGGTCAGCGCGGCTTCGACCTCGCGCGGCCGGTAGGCGTGCTCCGCGACGCCCGTGATACCGATCCTCGCCTCCGCGATGGTGTCACCGTCGAGCGCGAGCTGAACGGCGGCGCCGGCCAGCGCGAAACCGGACGCCGACTGCGCGAGCTTGCGGTAAGCGCGGGCCGCCGGTTGCCTGGGAACCGTAACGCGGATTCCGGTGAGAATCTCGCCGGGTTGCGCGGCGCTCTCGAGCAGGCCGACGAAGAAGTCCTCGGCGGCGACGGCGCGCTCCCCCTGCGGCCCGGAGAGAACCATGGTCGCCCCCAGGGCGAGCATCGCCGCCGGCCAGTCCGCGGCCGGATCGGCGTGTACCAGGCTGCCGCCGATCGTGCCGGTGTTGCGCACCTGCACGTCGCCGATCTCGCCGGCGGTCTCGCTCAGGAGCGGGCACTTCTCGAGCGCCGCCGCCGAGTTCATCACCTCCGCGTGCGTCGCGGCCGCGCCGATCTCCAGCGCCTCGCCCGCGCTCTCGATCCGGCCCAGATCGCTGAGCTTGCGCAGGTCGACGACGACTCCGGGGCGCGCGAGGCGCAGCCGCAGGAGCGGGATGAGGCTCTGCCCCCCGGTCAGGACCTTCGCGTCGTCGCCGTGCTTCTGGAGCAGGGCGACCGCCTCGTCGAGGCTCTCCGGTGCGACGTAGTCGAAGCTCGTGGGGATCATCGGGCACCTACCTTCGAGCGCTCGGCCGCTTGGATCGCGGTCCAGATCCGGTCGGGGGTCAGCGGCATGTCCAGGTGGCGAACGCCGAGGGGACGCAGCGCGTCGACGACGGCGTTGACGACCGCGGGCGTCGCGCCGATCGTGCCCGCCTCGCCGACGCCCTTCGCGCCGAGCGGGTTGACCGGGCTCGGCGTCTCCGTGCGTTCCGTCTGGAAGCGCGGAAGCTGATGGGCCTTCGGCACCGCGTAGTCCATCAGCGTTCCCGTGAGCAACTGGCCCGCGTCGTCGTACACGACGCGCTCCAGAAGCGCCTGGCCGAGCCCCTGGGCGATCCCGCCGTGGATCTGACCGTCGACGAGCATCGGGTTCACGACCTTGCCGCAGTCGTCGACCGCCAGGAAGCGCTGGATGTCGATCGTGCCGAGCTCGGGGTCGACCTCGACGACGCAGAGGTGCGTGCCGAAGGGGAACGTGAAGTTCTCC
This sequence comes from Planctomycetota bacterium, assembly GCA_028278425.1. Taxonomy (GTDB): domain Bacteria; phylum Planctomycetota; class UBA1135; order UBA1135; genus JANQEJ01. The sequence goes on from JANQEJ010000249.1 coordinate 17,587, forward strand.
GGCTCGTAGAACGCCGTCGCGCGCAGCCCCGGCTCGAAGCCCGGCGGCAGGTCCTTCGCGACGTGCGCCGCGAAGGCGACCTCGCCGAACGCGAGCGCGCCGTCCGGCCCGTGGAAGACGCCGCCCTCGAAGCGGACCTGGTCGGCTTCCGTCTCGAGCAGCGCCGCCGCGAGGCGGGTCGCCTTGTCGATCACCTGCTCGAGCGCGCGGTAGAGCGCCACGCCGCCGACCGCGATGCCGCGGCTGCCGAAGGTCCCGACGCCGTACTGCACCGCGTGCGTGTCGCCGTGCTTCACCTCGACCTGGTCGAGGTCGAGGCCGAGCTTGTCCGCGGCGATCTGCGCGAAGGAGGTTTCCTGTCCCTGCCCGTGGGGGGAAACGCCCGTCAGCACCGAGACGCTCCCGGTCGGGTGCACCTGCACGGTCGCGCTGTCCCAGCCGAAGCCGCCGCTCGGCATCGCCGAGCTGGGCCCGAGGGCGCAGATCTCGACGTAGCTCGAGAGGCCGATGCCGACCAGCCGCCCCTCGGCGCGGGCCTCCGCCTGCTGGGCGCGCAGCCCGGCGTACTCGCCTACCTCGATCGCCTTGTTCAGCGCCTTGACGTAATCGCCGCTGTCGTAGGTGAGCCCCGTCGCGGTCTCGTACGGGAACTCGCTCGGGAAGTTGCGCTGCCGGAGCTCGACCGGGTCCATGTCGAGCTCCGCCGCCACGAGGTCGGCCACGCGCTCGACGACGTACGTCGCCTCCGGACGCCCGGCGCCGCGGTAGGCGTCGGTCGACATGCGGTTCGTGAAGACGCCGCGGACGTGGATCGTGATGTGGGGGATGGCGTACGCGCCCGAGAGCATCAGCCCGGTGATCGCCGGCATCGCCGGCGTGAGAAGCTGGTGATAGGCGCCGAGGTCCGCCAGCACGTCGTAGTGGATGCCGAGGATCTTGCCGTCCGACGTCACGGCGACCTGAACGTCGCCGGTCTGTCCGCGGCCGTGGATCGTGGACTGGAAGTTCTCGCTCCGGCGCTCGATCCACTTCACGGGCTTGCCCGTGCGCCGGGCGAGGAAGCAGAGCAGCGCCTCCTCCCGGTACACGTTGAGCTTGCTCCCGAAGCCGCCGCCCACGTCCGGAGCGATGACGCGCAGCTTGGTCTCGGGGATCGAGAGCATGATCGCCACGAACGTCCGCACGAAGTGCGGGATCTGCGTCGAGGTCCAGAGCGTCGTCTCCTCCGTGCCGGGGTCGAAGCGCGCCACGACGCCGCGCGGCTCCATCGCGATCGGCGCCAGGCGCTGGTGCACGAGGCGCTGCTCGATCACCCGGTCCGCCCGCTCCCGGGCGTCGCCCCAGGTCAGCTCGCCGCCGGCCAGCGTCCAGTCGAAGGCCAGGTTGTCGTCGATCCCCTCGTGCAGGACCGGCGCGCCGTCGGCCAGCGCGGCTTCGGGCTCGGACGCGACGGGAAGCGGGTCGTAGTCCACCTCGACGAGCTCGAGCGCGTCGCGCGCCGCCTCCTTGCTCGTGGCGACGACCGCCGCCACCGGCTCGCCGGCGAAGCGCACCTTGCCCTCGGCCAAGACCGGTGTGCGCGGCGAATTCACCTCCTCGGGCAGCACGGTCGAGCGCGGCACCGTGCCGATGTGCGTCGTGTCTTCGCCGGTGATCACGTCCACGACGCCTTCGAAGGCGAGCGCCGCCTCGCGCCGGATGCCGTCGATCCGCGCGTGCGCGAAGGGGCTGCGCAGGATCGCGACGTGATGAAGCCCGGGGAGGTCGACGTCCTCGACGTAAGTTGCGAGGCCCTGGATCATGCGCCGGTCTTCCTTGCGGCGGACCGGCTTTCCGATGTAGCTCGTGTCCCCGCTCATGACGACGATCCCGCCGCTTCGAGCACCGCCGTGACGATGTTCTGGTATCCGGTGCAGCGGCACAGGTTGCCCTCCAACCCGTGCCGGACCGCCGTCTCGTCGCGCGCCTCGCCGGAATCGACCAGATCGACGGCGGCGAGGATCATCCCGGGCGTGCAGAAACCGCACTGCAACCCGTGGTGCTCGCGGAACGCGGCCTGCATCGGATGGAGCTCCCCGTTCCGGGCAAGCCCCTCGATCGTCGTCACCTCCTGCCCGTCGCACTGCACGGCCAGCCGCGTGCACGACTTCACCGCCTTCCCGTCGACGAGCACGGTGCAGGCACCGCACAGCGACGTCTCGCAACCGACGTGCGTTCCCGTGAGCCCGAGAACGTCGCGCAGGAAGTAGCACAGCAAAAGCCGCGGCTCCACGTCGCGCCGCTCCGGCTTCCCGTTGACGCTTACCGTGATCTCCATCCCTTCCTCCTTAGGGCGAGCTTCCTACCGGGATGGTAGTACATCCGCGGCCCGCCGCGCGCCCGGACCCCGGGGAATCGGAGCCGGCGCCCCCGAGCGGGAATCGGCTTTCCTTTGGCCGCGGGGCCCGGCGGCGCGACACTGTGGCCATGGAAGTCTCCCGCCGCGAGCTTCTGCGCTCCGCCGGCGTGCTCCCCGCCGCCGCGCTGTCCCCCACCGCACCCGCCGCCATGCTGCGCACGCGTCTGCTCCATCCCGAGATCCTCGCCGCCCTCGGCCGCGCGGGGCACGGCTCGAAGGTCCTGATCGCCGACGGCAACTACCCCTTCTCGACGACGCTCGGGCCGCGGGCGGAGCTGGTCTCGCTCAACCTGATGCCGGGGGTCGTGGGCTGCGTGCCGGTGCTCGAAGCGTTGCTCGGGGCGATCCCCGTCGAGGCGGCCGAGGTGATGCAGTACGCGACGAGCGGCCCCTACGCGTTGAGCGCCGACCCGCCGATCTGGGCGGAGTACCGGCGCCTCTTGAAGGAAGCCGAGTTCGAGGGCGAGCTTCAGCCGATCGAGCGCTTCGCCTACTACGAGGCGGCGGGCGCGGGTGACGTGGCGCTGACCATCGCGACGGCGGAGACGGCGATCTACGCCAATCTGCTGCTCACGATCGGCGTGGTGAAACCCGGCTAGCGAGCCGGTTCGGCGAATCGACGCGTCCGGTCATTCGTCCTCGAGTATCTCGAAGTAGTGCGTGAGGCGAACGACGTCGTCAGCGCCGAAGTAGATGTAGAAGTCCTTTCCGGCGCCCGTGCTCGTCTTGTCGATAAACGCGTAGTTCCAGACGTAGCTAGCCCCTTCCGGCGGAGACGGGTCGGTAGGCAGGATCTCCGAGGGCACAAGATAGAGGCTCGTCGGCTCTCCCAGGATCGCTCGGGCTTTCGCCGCGGTGGTTTCCCCTTCGGCGATCTGGTGCCGAAGCTCCGGGTCGAAGTCCGTTTCCTCGCCCGGCAACGCGTTGAAGTAGCTGTAAGCGTTGACCACGCCGTCGGCACACTCGACGAGCAGGCGCTTCAAGCGGAAGTTCGTCTCGAGGCCTGAGCCGCGAACGTAGGAGTAGCCGTAGATGGTGGACTTGTTCTTGATCTGCCGCTTGGCATCGTCCCCGAACCACTCGATGACTTCCTCCCTCGGTGGTCGTGCCGAGCACGATGTTCTCGACGAGCGCGGCCTCGAAGTTCTTCCCCGCCGTGATACAGGAGCCGAGGGGAACCAGCGGAAGCAGGAGAGGAACGAGCGAGAGGAGTCGTCTCATTGGGCAAGGCTCAATGCACGCGGCCAGCTCGATCGGACGGCCGCTGGGTCTTAGGCGAGAGGTCGAGAATGATAGCGCAATCGACCGAGACTGACGCCCGCCACAACGTAAGCAGCCGCCACGAGCAGGAAGATCGCGCGGTAGCCGGTCCACGGCACGAAGAGACCGGTCGCGGCCGTCGCGGTGACCGCGGCGTAGCCGCTGACGGCCCAGCCCCAGGCGATGCGCCGCTCGTCGTCGCCCGCGAGCAGGGCGAGCCCGACGGGCAAGGGCACTCCGGCGGCGCAGCCGACCGGGGCGAGCAGGAGCAGCGCGAGGCCGAAGCGCGCGCCGGCGGGCGCGCCGGCGAAGGACGCGAAGGCGTCGTCCAGCCACAGCGCGTAGAGCAACGCCAGCGCGGCGAGCGCCAGCGGCGCGAGCGCGCCGCGCCCGATGCGGCTCGCCGGCCGCGCGAGGAGGCGGCTCCCCAGCCCGGCGAAGAACAGGAACCCGCCGAGCACGACGGCGAGCGCCCCGGTCGGAGAGCCCAGGAACAGGACGAAGCGGCGCGTGAGCAGGACCTCGAGGGTGACGAACCCGATCCCGATCGCGGCGAAGTAGACCGCCGCCCGCAGGCCGCCGCTCCGCCGGCCCGAACGGGCGAGCCGCCGCCACGGGAGAACGACGACCGGCAGCGCCAGCACCGCGGCCAGCGCCAGGACGACCACCGGCGGCAGATCGCCGATCGGCCGCGGCCCGAGCGCACGCGCGCGGTCGAGCATCTCCCGCACCTCGACCGGCGCGCGCGGGTCGTCCGGCGGGACGCGGCCGAGGGGACGGACGAAGCGGTTGTAGAACGGGCGGTCGTCCGTGGCCGGGAGCGCGTCGTACGCGAGCGAGGCGAGCAGCGCGCTCCGCTCCTCCGCACCGTGCCGCGCGAGCGTCGCGAGCGTGCGGCGACCGGCCTCGTCCGGCGCCTCGCCGGACCAGTCGGGACCGAGCAGCTCCCACACGCGCTCGGGCGCGTAGTAGACCGTCGCGTCGGTTTCGCGCGCGTGCCGCGCGAGCACGTCCGCCTCCTCGTCGGGGAACGGCGTGCGCCGGACGAGCAGGACGTTGCGGCCGAGGCTGTCGACGCCGAGGTGCGCGTAGAGACGGCCGCGCGGGTCCAGCCCCAAACGGTCCAGCGCGGCGAGCGCCGTCGCGAAGAGACGCACCAGGTGGTTCTGCGCGACGTAAAGCACGCCGTCGTCGGTGAGCAGATCGATGCACTCGGCGAACGCCTCGACGGTGAGAAGGTAGGAATCCCAGGTGCCCGCGGCACCGGTCGCGAGCATCGCCGAGCCGAAGGCGCTCTCGAGCTGGATCACGTCGTAAGGCCCCGTCGCGCGGCGCAGGAAGCCGCGCCCCTCCTCGTTGACGAGCTCCACCTCCGGCCGGCGGAACAGTCCGCCGAGGAAGTCGTCGTAGGTCGTTCGAACGAGGTCGCAGACCGACGGGTCGACCTCGACCGCGGTCACGCGCCGGGTTTCGTACCGCAGCGCCGCGCGCACCTGGTTGCCGCCGGCGGACGCGAGCACCAGCGCGTGCTCCCGGCGCCGGAGCTGGTACGGCAGCGTCATGCTGTTCTCGCGGTAGCCGACGAGAAGCGCGGGCGGCACCCGGGCGTCGCCGACGATCAGGAGCGACTGCATGCTCCCGCCGTCGAACCACAGGCGCCGCGCGTGCTCGGCCTCCGCCACGTCGACCCGCGACACGGCGCTCCAGCGCCGCTCCACCAGCCGCCCCGCGTTCCGGTCTTCGAGATAGCCGCGCTTGGCCGCGTGCACCACCACGCCGATCCTCGGCGCGACGGAGGCCGCGCCGACCGCCAGCGCGAGCGCGGCCCCGAGCGCCGTCCGGCGCTGCCAGCGCGGCGGCGCGAGGAGCGCGCCGCCCAGCGCGCTCACCGCGGCCGCCCACCAGAGGGCGCCCGCCCCGCCGACGAGCGGAAAGGCGAAGAGCACCGCGGCGGAGCCGCAGCCCGCGCCCGCGAGGTCGGCGCCATAGAGCTTCGCCGTGCTCGCGCGGCGGCGGCCCAGGAGCGCCACGACCGCGAGCCCCGACGCGAAGAGCGGCGCGGTGAACACCAGGATCCAAACGGCGGCTCGCGCGGCGGTCGACGCGGGGGCGGCGAAGATCCGCGCGAAGTCGAGCGCGACCCCAGCCGTGACGAGATGGGCGATCACCATCGCCGCCGCCGCGCCGACGCCGGCGGACCACCCGAGGAGCGCCGTCGAGGCCTTCCGCAACCGCGCCGAAGCGAACCACGCCGTCCCCGCGAGCGCGTAGCCGAAGAGCGCCGACCCGATCGCCACGTCGCCCATGCGGCCATAGCTTTGCACCGCGACGTTGCGGCTCACGGCGACCTCGAACGCGAGCGCTCCGGCGCAGAGGAGAAAGACGCCGCCGAGCTCGCCCGCCGACGCTCCCCGTCGTGTCGGCGCCGGCGCTTCGCTCGCGACGCGTGTCGCGCTCATCGCGCCGTGAGCTAGTAGATGACGAGCTCGCCCGCGCGGCTGAACGCCCAGCCGCCCGGGTTGGGCGCGCCCGGGTCCTGGACCACCCACTGGGCGTACATGGTCGTGTAGGGGACGCCGGCCTGGATCGGGATCGGGATGCTCGCCCTGCCCTCCGCGTCGGTGGTGGTCGCAATGACGGCGTCCACGGAGACGTAGAGCGAGGCGTTGGGCGCTCCGATGACTCCCATCGACATCGGCAGCGGGATCCCGTCCCACGAGGTGTTGCTGAACCCCGCGATCAGGTAGGCGGTCGTGTTCGGCAGGGCGTCGGTGAGGCGCAGCGCGAAGCGGCTGTTGCCCGGCGACGGCGGCCCGAACGACCACCAGGGCTCCGGCTGGAGGCCGCCGGTCCCGTGGGAGCCCGCGCCGAAGGCCGGATAGAAGTCGATCGCGAAGGTCCCCTTCGGCCCCGCCGACGTGTCCGTCATCTGGTTCACGTAGACGGCGTCGTGGTGCGGGAGGGACTCCCACGCGTCCGAGAAGGTCGAGCCCGTGTTGAAGGGGTTGTTGTCCCAGACGCCCACCTCGACCGGGTTGGACGGGTCGCGAAGGTCGAGGATGCGGAGCTGGTCCTGGTAGTAGGCGATGTACGCGTAGGCGCCGCGCACCTCGACGTTGTGCACCGAGGCCGTCGTGTCCTGGGTTTGATACGACGAGAGCTGTTGCGGGTTGAACGGGTCGCTCACGTCCCAGATCTTGACGTGCCCGCCCGTCCCCTCGTCGCAGGTGAGCAGGATGCGCTCGCCGGTCGGCGCAACGTAGAGGGCGCTCGAGTGGTTGCCGCTCGGGAGCGTGCCGATCTCTTCCGGGTTGGCGGGGTCGACCACGCGCACGATGCGCGTCGGCGGCGTCTGGAACCCGTTCACGTAGAGGAAGTCGCCGTCCGGACGACAGTCGTGTGCGAAGGTGAAGACCGTTCCCACCTGCTGCGGGTTGGTCGGCGTCACGGTCAGGTCGAAGATCTCCAGGGTGCTCGAACGGTTCATGTAGAGCCGTCCGTTCGACTCGTCGATGCGCAGCGTGTGCGCGCCGGTCGTCATCGAACCGACGATCATCGCGGCCTCGGGCGTCGTCAGGTCGACGATGGCCGTCGGCCCGAAGTCCGTGGTCGCGTAGGCGTAGTTCTGCCAGACCTGCACCTTGCGGTAGTTCCCGGGGACGTTGCGGACGAGCTCCGGGTTCGACGTGTCCGTCATGTCGATGATCGCCATGCCCGCGCTGCCCCGCGTCTGCAGGCAGTACTGCTTGCCGCCCGTCTCGTAGGACCAGAGGCCCTGGGTACTGTTGCCACCCAGGGCGACGCTTCCCACGCGGCGCGTGTTCTTGGTCAGGATCTGGGCGGCGGCGTTCTCGACGAAGGCGATCACGCCCAGCGCGAGCAACAGGGCGGCGCGCGTCGTGGAAAGGAGCTGGTTCATCCTGGGATCCTCCGGGGCTTCGAGACAGCGGGCGAAAGCGAGTCTAGGGCGCCCTCGCAAGGGACACTAGGTCGTGCGTATGAGTGAGTTGCGTCGAACGCCCGCTTTACTCGATCGTTCCCACGACGGACTCGCGCAGCTCGTCCGGCGAGAAGCACGCGCCGGCCCGGTGGACGATCTTCGTCCTCCCGAGGACCGCGATGTCGGCGGCCGGCTCCCCCTCGACGACGATCGGGTCGGCCAGCTTGGCCGGAGCGACCGAGCCCAGATCCTCGTCGAGGCCCAGGGCCCGCGCCGTGAGCGTGCAGGCGAGGATCGCCTCGAAGATCACTCCCTCGCGCGTTACGCGGCGCTCGGGCTACCCGGAGCTCGCGCTCGAAGGCCGCCCGTCCGAGGACGGAACGAGCTCCCGCAGGCGCGCCTCGATCCGGTCGACGAAGCGCTCGTGGTGGAAGTCGCGCAGCACGCGCTCCCGTCCGCGCCGCCCGCACTCGCGGCGCCACGTTTCGTCGCCGGCGAAGCGCCCGATCGCGTCCGCCAGCGCGCCCGCGTCCCCCGCGGGGACGACCAGTCCGTCGCTCTCCGGCTCGACCAGCTCGGGCGAGGCGCCGGCGTCGCTCGCGACGACGGGCAGCCCGTGCGCCAACCCCTCGAGGGTGGTCATCCCGAAGGGCTCGTCCCACAGGCTCGGCATGACGAGGAGGTGGGCCGAGGCGAGGAGCTCCGCGATCGCGTCGCGATCGAGGGGACCGAGGAGCTTCACGACGTCCGCCAGACCGCCGTCTGCGATCGCCGCTTCGAGCCGCTCGACGTACGCGGGGATGCCGCCGCCGGCCAGGCTCGCGCGCGCGGGAACGCCGCGCGCGCGGAGCTGCGCCATCGCGTCGACGAGGACGTGCTGGCCCTTGCCGCGCCAGAGGTGCGAGATGCAGACGACGTGCAGCGCTTCGTCGGCCGAGCGCTCCGGCGGCGCGAGGTCCGCGCACGCCCGCCGCATCTCCGGCGGCAGGCCCAGGTACGCGACGTCCATCGTCTCCACGGGGACGCCATCGGCGGCGAGGCTCCCCTTCATGAACTCGCTCGAGGCGAAGAACGGGCCGAGCCCCACCCACCGGCGCAGGCGCCGCCAGCTCGCCTTGACGAGCGCGTAGCGCCAGCCCGACGGCTCGCCGCCCTCCGCCTGCCGCCGCCACTCGCGCAGCCAGTGGCACTGCGGCCAGGGATCGGCCACGAAGCCGAGGGTCGGCACGCCGCGGCGGCGCGCGGCGGCGAGCGGAGCCAGGGAGGCGTGGCTGAGGTTGAACCAGAGCACCGCGTCGGGATCGCGCGCGCCCAGCACCGCGAGCGTCTCGCGGTAGTTCTTCCAGCGGAAGAAGTGCAGGCGGAAGCGCTCGCGGTTCGTCCCGTGGAACGACTGTTCCTGCGGGTCGACGCCGTCGAGGTCGGGGAGGAGGCGCGGCTCCACTCCCTCGACGCCGGCGAAGTCCTTCCCGCGGGCGGCCAGCACGCACACGTCGTGCCCGCGCGCGCGCAGGCTCTCGATCGTGTCGCGGGTGGTGAGCTCGAAGCCGCCCTTGACGTACGGCGGATACCGGAGGCTGAGCGCGAGGATCTTCACGGTCCCTCGAAGAGGTGGCTCGAGCCCTCGAGCCGCGGACGGGCGGATTGCAACTCCAAGCGCTCTCCGAGGCCGAATGCTGCCGCCTGACGCACCCCCTCGCAACCCCCTTCCCGCGCGCCCGCGGTCGCGGCTCAGGTCGCGAGCGCGTACGTCTGCACCGGCTGCTCGCGGTTCTTGACGTGGATCGGGTCGATTCTGCGCGCCGGAAAGCGGCCGCCGAGGCGCTCGAAGCACGACTCGCTGACGAACACGGAGCCGGGCTCGCAGACGGACTCGATGCGCGCGGCGACGTTCACGTTGTCGCCGACGACGGTGTAGTCCATCCGGGTGGTCGAGCCGATGTTGCCCGACACGACCTCGCCGGTGTTGATGCCGACGCGCATCGCGAGCTCGCACAGCTCGGGCCGGGACTCCCGCCACCGCGCGCGGAGCTCGTTGAGGCGTCCCTGCAACTCCACGCCGGCCCGCGCGGCGCGCACGGCGTGGTCGTCGCCGCCCTCCTGCTCCGTGAAGATCGCCATGATCCCGTCGCCGATGAACTTGTCGATGATGCCGTCCTGCGCCTCGATGACCTCCGTCATCGCGGTCATGTAGGTATTGATGAAGTCGATGACGCGCTGCGGCTCCATGCGCTCGGAGAGGCGCGTGAAGCCCTTGAGGTCCGAGAAGAGCACCGTGACCGTGACGCTCTTCCCGCCGAGCGCGAGCTTCTTCTCGCGGTTGCGGGAGATCTCGTCCACGACGTGGCGCGGGATGTACGCGCCCATCTTCTCCTTCTCGATCGAGAGCCGGCGCTCCTGCTCCAATGCCTCCCGCAGCTCCTCGGCCATCGCCTGCTTCTCGTCGAAGAGCCGGGCGTTCTCGAGCGCGACGCCGATCGCCGCGACGAGCGACTCGAAGAGGACCAGGTCGTCGCGGTCGAACCGGGCGCCGCCGACCTTGTTGATCACCTCGGCCACCCCGATGATCTCGTCCTTGACCTTGACCGGCACCGCGAGCAGCGACGCGGTGCGGACGCCGGAGTGCTCGTCGTAGGAGGCGTCGAAGCGCGGATCGGCGTAGGCGTCGAGCACGAGCTCGGCCTCGCCGGTCGCCGCGACGCTCCCGGCGATGCCCTGGCCGATGCGAACCGTCATCGCCTTGAGCTTCTCCCCGGCCGATCCCCTCGCCACCTGGAAGTGGAGGCGCTCACCGGCCTCGTCCAGCAGAAGGAGGGAGGCGGCCTCGGCGTGCATCACGTCCTTCGCGACGTCGATGACGCGCGCGAGCAGGGAGTTCACGTCGGTGAGCGCGCACAGGGCCGTCGCGACGCTGTTCAGCGCGGCGAGTTCGCCGACGCGCCGCTCGAGCAGCACGTTCTTGGCGCGAATCTCCGCGGTCGCCTCCTCGACCCGCGCCTCGAGGCGCTGGTTGAAGTCCTCCAGCTTCTTGTTCGCCTCGTAGAGCTCGCGGCTCTTGTCCTCGATCAGCGCTTCCGCCTGTTTTCGTGCGCGGCGCTCGCGGTCGATCCGGCGCTGGAGTCGATCCGCGTCCGCCATCGCTCAGGCCCGGGCCAGGAGGAAGCGGACGCCCTCGCCGCCGGGCAGGGGCTCGCGGCGGATGTCCAGGGCCTGCTCGAAGTGCGCCGCGCAGCCCGCGATCAGTCCCTCCGCGAGGTCCGCGAACGGCCGCGCCGAGGTGTAGGTCATGACGACGCGCTCGTCGTCCAGCTTCTCGAAGCCGAAGCTCGGAAGCTCGGCGTCGGGGTGCAGCTTCAGAACCTCGACGTGGATGTGGTGCTCGACCGTCTCGAGGAAGTCGAACGCGTCGTGGATCCCCTCGAAGAACGCCGGGTAGAGCTGGTGGAAGCGGTTGAAGAGGCGCCGGCCGAAGGCCCGCATCAGCTCGGCCGCGCTCGCGCCGGACACGTCGCTCAGAGCGCGCACCAGGGCCAGGATCTCGCGGTGGTGGTAGGTCCCGACCGCCGTGTAGGCCCCGTCGTGCTCGAGGTCGCAGGCGTCGATGATGTCGTCGACCGTGTCGGCCGAATGCGTCTCCTCGACCATCTCCAGGAATTCGGTGAAGACGACGCCCTTCATGGCACGGTCCCATCGTACGGAATCGGGGTTCGCGCGTCCCCGCGCCCGCGAAGCGCGCCCGATTCTCGACCTTGGAAACGCGGGACCCTAGGATCCCGCCACCCGATCCCACTTCCCCCGAGAGTCCCATGAAACGCGTCTTCCCGCTCCTGCCCCTGGCTTTCCTCGCCGCGACCGCCTGCGAAGCCGTCACCGGCGTCGCCCCCGCCGACACGCCCCGGATCGAGACCGAGCTCGTCGTCGTCGTCAACCGAGACTTCCTCGCCGCCTTCGACGACGTCGAGATGAGCTCGGAGCTCGTTCACGAGGTCAAGGAGCTCATCCGCTCCCAGGCCGACCTCGGGCTGCGCTTTTACGCCATGCCCGCGGAGAGCTACGGCGAGGGCCACGTGCGTCCTCCCCACCTGATGACGGTCACGATCGACTCGCTGGACGTCGTCCTCGAGGAGGAGCTGATCGAGGAGGAGGGCGCGAGCCCCCGCTTCGAGGTGCGCGTCGACGAGCTCGTCTGCACGGTCTCGGCCTCGCTGGTACGGCGGCGCGCGGACGCGCCGGCGCTCGTCATCGCCGAGGCGACCGAGTCGCGCAACATCGGGGCGGAGAACGACCCCGAGGAGCTCCTCGCGGAGCCCGGGTACGCGCCGAGCGCGGACCGCTCGCTCAAGGTGCTCCACCGCGACGTCGTGCGCGCCGCGGACGGCGCGGTGAACCGCGCGCTGAAGGCGATGCGCACGCCGATCGACCGGGAGTTCCGGCCCGAAGCCCCGCCCGAGGAGTAGGACGCGACCGTCAGCGCCGCTCCGCGGACAGGTTCTTCCACATGATCCGCGAGTGCGGCCCGTCGGCGACGCGCTCGAGGCCGAACACGTCGCCCTCGAGGTCGTCGAGTCTCCCGATCGCCGTCTCGATCTCCTTTCCGTCCCGCTCGGCGAGGACGAGGGAGAGCGCGTCGAGGTTGGCCGCGAAGTGCTCGCCGTGGAAGGTCCCGACCATCGCCGCCGCGACGGTCGGCCGGGCGAGGAGCCACCGCAGCGCGACGGCGGACGCCGTTCGTCCGTGCCGCTCGGCGACCGCGTCCAGGGTCGCCAGCAGCTCCTGATAGCGCTCCCATCCGCCGGCCTCGTCCACGACCAGGCGGTACTTGACCAGGGAGCGGTTGGCGAGCGGCTCCGCGGGCGCCGGCCGTCCGAGGTACTTCGACGACAGGAAGCCGCCGGCGAGCGCTCCGTAGCACAGAAGCCCGAGGCCCCGCTCGCGGGCGAGCGCGACCATCGCGTGCTCCGGGCGGCGGTCGAGGAGCGAATACTGCACCTGGTTGGCGACGAGCGGCACGCCGGCGTCGAGAATCTCGCGCACCCGCGGAGCGTCGAAGTTCGTCACGCCGAGATGGCGGATCTTCCCGGCGGCGCGCAGGTCGTCGAGCCATCCCGCGACCTCGACGTACCCCGGGATCCCGTAGTCCCACCAGGCGAACTGCACGAGGTCGAGGCGGTCGACCCGCAGGCGGCGCAGCGAGCGGTCGACGACCCGCTCGACGGATTCGGACGTCAGCGAGGAGAGCTCGTCGAGGTCGGGGACGTACTTCGTGTGCACCTGAAGCTCGACGCCGTCCTCCCGCAGGCTCGCCCCGTGGGTCGCCCGGAAGCGGCCGAAGAGCTCCTCGACGCCGGTGTAGATGTCCGCGCAGTCCAGGGTCGTCCATCCGGCCCGCGCGGCGGCGGCGAGGTCGCGGAGCAGCGCCGCCTCGTCGACGGCCGCCGCGCGGTGTCCGTCGGAGAGCTGCCAGCCGCCGACGATGAGCGCGGAGATCGTGTAGCCGTCGCCTCCCAGCGCGACACGCGGGACCCGTCGTTCCAACTCAGCCTCCCTCTTGCGGCCTCCAAGGCTCCCGGGTCACCTCGCCGTGGCGAAAGGTCGAGGTCCCGGTGCGCGTGATGCGAAACCTGGCGCCGCAGTGTGGATCCGGGCAGGCGACCTCCATGTCCGTCGTCATCCAGTCGTTCGGGTGCGTGCGACGCTGCTTGGCGGGCAGCAGGGGCAGCAGCGCCGCCAGGGGGTAGAGCGGAAACGTCTGCCCCGGCGGGAACTCGAGGTTCTCGCCGCGCAGGGTGAAGAAGTCTCCCGGCTCGTGGCCGCACACCATCGGCTCCGAGCCCTCGACGACTTCCACCCGGAGGTCGTACAGCTCGAACTCGCGCGGGTCGTTCATGGCGGATCCCCTAGGCTTCGATCTGGGTGGGGGCATCATCCTCGGGGCGCGGCTCGCGTGCCAGCGAAGCGTGGGTCCGCTGGTATTCTTCTCCCCGGCTCCGAACTACGCCATGCGCCACGCGGTCCTTCCGAGCTCTCTTCTCTCCGCCACCCTGCTCGCCTGCGGCGCGGTCGCGCAGGAGGCTCCGGAGGAGGAGCACCTTCCGAAGCCGCGGTCCCACCCCGAGGTGACGTTCCACGGCGCGCCGGGCCCGTTGTCCGCGGACGCCGTGACCGGCGACTGGACGGAGTTCCCGGGTCCGGGCGGCCGCCCGGTGTCACCGGAGACGCACCTGATCCGCGACTGGGGCGCCGGCGGGCCGCGGCTCGTGTGGGAGCTCGCGACCGGCAGCGGCTATTCCTCGCCCGCCGTGCGCGGCGAGCGTCTCGTCTACTTCCACCGCCGCGGCGACGAGGAGGTCGTCGAGTGCCTGCACCCGGAGACCGGCGAGCTCTACTGGCGGTTCGGCTCCCCCACCGACTACCGCGACACCTACGGCTACAACGACGGCCCGCGGTGCAGCCCGGTGCTCGACGGGGATCGCGTCTACGCCTACGGCGCGCAGGGAAAACTGCACTGCCTCGAGCTCGCGACGGGCCGGCTCCTCTGGAAGCGCGACCTCTCCGCCGAGTTCGACGTCCCGCAGGACTTCTTCGGCGTCGTCTCGACCCCGGTCGTCCACGGCGAGCACCTGATCGTCCACCTCGGCGCTCCCGGCGGGCCGACCGTGATCTCCCTGGACAAGCACACGGGCAAGCTGCGCTGGAGCGCCGCGACGGACTGGAACGCGGGCTACTCGACGCCGCTTGTCGGCAAGGTCCGCGGCGAGGACAAGTGTTTCGTCTTCGCCGGCGGCAAGAGCCGGCCGCCGAGCGGCGGGCTGATCTGCCTCGACCCCGACACGGGGAAGGTCGACTTCACGTTCCCGTGGCGGAGCAGGAGCTACGAGTCGGTCAACGCCGCCACCCCCGTGCTCGTCGGCGAGCAGGTGTTCATCTCCGCGAGCTACGACACCGGCGGCGCCCTGATCGACCTGAAGCCCGACGGCGGCCACGGCGTGGCCTGGACCTCGAAGGTGCTCGGCACCCACTTCAACACGCCGGTGCACCGCGACGGTTATCTCTACGGCTTCGACGGTCGCAACGAGCCCGACGCCTCGCTCGTCTGCCAGGAGCTCGCCACCGGCGCGGAGGTCTGGCGCACGGTGCTCGAATGGGAGGAGACGTACGAGCTGCACGGCAAGGTCAAGCCGCGGCCGATGAGCGTGTACCGCGGGATGCTTCTGGCCGCGGACGGCGACTATCTCTGCCTCGGCGAGCGCGGCCACCTGCTGTGGCTCGAGCTCTCGCCGGAGGGCTGGCGCGTGATCTCCCGCGCGTGGCTCTTCGCCGCACACGAGTCCTGGACGCCGCTCGTCCTCAGCCGCGGGCTCCTCTACGCGTGCCAGAACGCGAAGGACTTCGTGAGCGGCGGATCGCCGCGCCTGCTCTGCTACGACCTGCGCCGGTCGGACTGAGCGACGGTCACCGGCTCAGACGCCCTCGGTCAACGGCCACTGCCGGCGGTGGATCACCCATCCCGACACGGTCAACGCGACCACCGCGATGATCCCGAGCGCGAGGACCGCGTCCGGGGCGGTGGCGCCGGAGATGATGGGGCGCACCTCTTCGAAGTCCTCCGCGATCTCCGGGGGAAACGGGTTCCCGGCGATGTGCCAGGCGAGGGAGCGGAGGTAGTAGCTCGCGGTCAGCTCGTTGACCAGCGCGGGGACCGAGGCGAGGAAGAACTCGACGACCACGGCGTAGATCAGGCCGACCGGGATCGCGCGGCGCGGCACGAGCAGCCCGAGGAGGCAGAAGACCGCGGTGTAGGTGAAGCAGGCCCCCACGATGCTCGTGGCGAGGGCGAGCCACGCCCGCGGCCCGAGCGGCGCGCCGCACAGGGCGTACGCCACGCTCATGCTCGCGATGCTCATCAGCGCGAGCGCCGCCGCCGTGGCCGCGTACTTGCCGGCGAGGACCTTCCACCGCGGAAGCGCGCTCGTGAAGAGGTACACGAGCGTCTTGTCCTCGATCTCGCCCGCCAGGACCGAGGCTCCGTAGAGCAGCGACGCGAGCACGCACAGGCTCTGCGGGTACATGATGTAGAGGAAGGTCGAGAGCGCGATGCCCTCGACGTCGACGCCCTCTTCTTCGGGGAAGTCGAAGCCCGAGGCCACGAGGACCGCGGTGAGCAGCAGGATCGGCAGGCTCAGGAAGGCCGCGACGATCCAGATCTTCCGGCCGCCGAGGATCTGGCGCGCGGTGAGGAGGACGAGGCTCTTCAAATCCCGTCCCCCACCAGGTACTCGAAGACCGCGTCGAGGCTCTCGTCCTCGGAGCCGAGCTCGTGGATCGCGAGGCCCGCCGCGGCCGCCAGCTCGGGCAGCACGGCGAAGAACTCGCGCGGCTCGCGCGTCGTCACCCAGAGCTCGCCCCGGTCCGCGTCGGTCTGCACGCCGTCCACCGACGGCTGTGCGGCGAGGTCGCGCGCCAGGTCCCGCGGCCGGTCGCAGGCGACGCGGATCCGGTGCGGAATCTCGTAGAGCAGCCGGCGGATCTCCTGCACGTCACCGGCGGCCAGCACCCGCCCGCCGTAGATCAGGAGGAAGCGCCGCGTCATCGCCTGCACCTCGTGCATGACGTGGGACGAGACCAGCACGCTCTTGCCCTCGGCGCCGAGCTCGCCGATCAGGTCCATCAGCTCGTGGCGGCCGACCGGATCGGTGCCGGAGAGCGGCTCGTCCAGCACCAGCAGGTCCGGGTCGTGGACCAGGGACTGCGCGAGCTTCGTTCGCTGCCGCATGCCCTTGGAGTACGTCGAGATCGGCCGGCGCATGTAGTCCGCCGCGCCCACGCGCGCCAACGCCTGCTCGGTCGCGTACGCGGCGTCGGCGGGCGGCATGCCCGAGAGCTCCGCCAGCGTCTGGACGAACTGCCGGCCGGTGAGGAACTTCCAGAAGGCGTCGTGCTCGGGGCAGTAGCCGATGCGCCGCAGGAGCTTCGGGTTGTTCCACGGGTTCTCGCCGAAGACGCGGATCGTGCCCTCGGTCGGGAGGAGCTGCCCCGTGATCAGCTTGATCAGCGTCGACTTGCCGGCGCCGTTCGGACCGAGCAAACCGTGAACGCCGGGCTCGAGCTCGAGCGACAGGTCGTTCACGCCGATCACGACGCCGTAGAGCTTGGTCAGCTCCTGACAGGTGAGCAGCGCGGACATCAGATGCGCGTGGGCGCGTCGACGCGCCGCAGGAGGATGAGGACGCAGGCGATCGAGATCATCCCGAGCCAAACGGCGGCCCGCACCGGCGAGTCGGTCGTCGTCAGGCCGTGGACGATCTCCCGGAGGTCGCCGGAGAAGGCGACGCTGTCGATGCGACCCTCGACGTCGTACAGCCCGAGCTGGAGGGTGCGGACGGTGTGCGGCAACGACAGGAGGAAGGTCCAGCCGCTGTCCTTCAGCCCCCGCGTCTCCTGGAGGATCATGTGAGCCATCGGCCCGAAGAGGCAGATCACGAACCACGCGACCGCCGCGAAGCGGGGCTGCCGCGTCAGGGACGAGAGCACCAGCACGACCAGCGCCGCCGGCACGATCGTGCCCAGCGACGCCAGGACGATCGATCCGGCCACCGGCGCCGTCTGCGCGATCGTCTCGAGCGAGGGCGAGAAGAGGATCGACAGCGCGTAGAGCGTCAGCGACGGCAGCAGCGTGACGAGCGCGAGGATCGCGACGAGCACGCCGGTCTTCCCGATCACGTAGTCGAGCCGCGACACCGGGCGGGAGAAGTAGATGAGGAACGCCCGCGAGCGGAGGTCGTTCGCCACGAGCGGCGGCCCCGCGATCGCGGCCACGAGCCCCGCCATCAGGAGCTGGAAGAAGGCGCCGAAGGAGGCGAAGACCATCGCCCAGACCGCGGTGCGGATCATCGTCGGGTCGTCGTGAAGCTGGGCGATCAGGTGGCGCCCGAGGAGCTCGCTCGCGATCTCGTAGAAGAGCCCGTCGGAATCCGTCCCCGGATCCGTGATGCGACCGATCACGAAGAAGACCCAGCCGAAGTACAGGAACGGCAGGAAGGACACGAACACGAGCCGCCGCAGCAGCTTGCTGCGCCAGGCGATGGCCATGCCCGTGCGCGTGATCGGCCACCAGCGCGCGGCGTGGGACGTGCGCTCTCCCTCGTAGCGGCGGTACCCGATCTCGAAGAGCGGCATCAGGTCCCCTTGCCGATCGCCTCGAGGAAGATCTCCTCCAGCGTGTTGCGGCCGCTCTCGATGCGGCGCACGAGCGCGCCGGTCGCGCGTGCAGCCGCGAGCGCCTGGGCGGCGGCGGCCCGCGGCTCGCCGTAGACGCGCAGCTCGTCGGGGTGGACCGCCTCCCAGCGCGTGCCGTTCCGCTCGAGCTCCGCGCCGAAGGACGGTTCCGGTCGCTCCAGCCCGACCGTGACGCTCTCGTCGGCCGGCCGCTGGAGGTTCTCGATCGTGTCGTGCACGAGGAGCTTGCCGTGCCCCAGGATCACGACGGAGTCACAGATCTCCTCGACGTCGTGGAGGATGTGGGTCGAGAGCACCACGCTCACGCCGGTGCGGTCGTACATCCCGCGGATCAGCCGCAGCATGCGCTTGCGCCCGAGCGGGTCGAGCCCGCTGGTCGGCTCGTCGAGGAACACGAGCCGCGGGTCGTGGATGATCGCCTGGGCCAGCTTCTGCTTCTGGCGCATGCCGGTCGAGTAGGTCTGCACCTCGCGGTAGCGCTCCTCGCCGAGGCCGACGTAGTCGAGCACCTCGTGCGCGCGCCGCAGGGCGTCGAACCACGGCAGGCCGGAGAGCTCGCCGGCGTAGGCCACCGCCTCGACGCCCTGGAGCCCGGGAAAGATGCAGTCGTCCTCGGGCATGTAACCGACCTGCTCGCGCACGTGCCGGAAGTCGCGCCGCGAGTCGAGGCCCAGCACGCGTGCGCTGCCGGAACCGACTCGGACCAGGCCCATCAGCGCCTTGATCAGCGTGCTCTTCCCGGCTCCGTTGGGGCCCAGAAGCCCGAACACGCCCGGCTCCAGGGAGAACGAGACGCCGTCGAGGGCCATCCGGCCGTCGTAGCGCTTCGTCAGCTTCTCGATCTCGAGGACGGGGGTGGTGTCGGTCGGCGGCACGGGAGCGGCAGGATACGAACCCGCCCGCGGAGTCACGCGGACGAGCGGGATTGGACCCCGGTGCGAGAGACGACCGCTCGCATTTTCGCCGTTCCGGGTCGGACCTCAGGGGGCCGGCAGCGGGATCAGGAGCGTGTTTCCCGGCAGCCCGTAGCTCGCGGCGCCCGGGGGGCGCACGATCCGGCAGGCGGCCTCGGTGTCGTGTCGGATCCGCCGGAAGGCGTTGACCGCGTCGTCCAGCACCGCGGACCCCGCCGGATAGTACACGTATTTGGGTTGTCCCCCGTCCTGGCTGGGCAGATTGTCCAGGGCGTGTCCGATCTCGTGGGCGAGCACCGCTTGCGACGGGCTATAGACGCCGCCCGCGGCCGGGATGCCCAGGAAGACGTACGTGTTCCCGCCGATCGCGGCGAGGCCGCACTCCGGAGCGCGGGTAATGCCCAGGGCACCCGGGATGTTCGCCACCCAGATGACCTCGAGGATGTTCGGGCTGACGCCGGCGGCGATGGCGGCGTCGCCGGCGATCGCCAGGTCGTCGACGCCGATGTCGAGGTCGCAGTCCGCGAAGATGTTCGTTCCCCCGGGCGCCGGCGCGGCCAGGATCCGCGTCGCGCCCACCTGCTGGATCTTGATGCACGCCTGGGCCCAGTGGACGTTGGCGCGCGCGATCTCGGCGTCGACGATCGCTTGGACGCCGGCCATGGGGCCGAGAACCGTGTTGACGACGCCGTCGCCGCTGACGTCCTTCCCCGGCGCCTCCTGCAGCACGGTCACGCGAACGCGCAGCAGGCGGCGTTCCTCCGGGCTGCGGTCGCAGACCGGCCGCGTCTCGAGCAGCGAGATGGGCTCCGACACGCAGGTGTAGGTGACGACGACCTCGCCTTCGATGTTCGTGCGGTGCGTCCGGTCGTTCAAGGCGTCGTCGGCGACGGTCGCCCCCGCCCGGACGGAATAGACCGCGTAGAAGTCGTCCGCGGTGGCGGGAATGTCCGCCGTGGTCAAGAGCAGTGCTTCCGACTTGAAGACGCCGGTGTTCACGTCGGTCTCCAGGAGCTCGATCTCCGTCGGGTCGTCGGTCACCGAGCCGCCGGTGGTCGAGACGCTGGCCTTCACCTTCTCGCGAACGGCCGGGTTCTGGTTCGCGTCGGGATCCGTCGCGCGCACGAAGAAGCGGTCGGGGTCGGTGTCGATGAAGACGCCGCCGGCGCCGTTCTTGACCGCGAAGCCCGGTCCGGCCCCGTATCCGTCCAGCCCCATGCCGCCGTCGTCGGCCCCCCAGTGGCCGATGTCGAGGTGATCGGTCGGCCCGCAGCCGGCGTCCAGGATCTCGAGCACGCACGTGGCCCCGGAGACGAGACCCAACCCCGTCCTGGCGCGGTTCGTCGATCGGAACGTGCCCCCCGGGGGAAAGACCAGGTCGACGACGACGCCCTGTGCATACAGGTTGATTCCGGCGGCGGCCCCGATCGGAAGCTGGGCGCCGGTGAAGGCACCTTCGGACGTGAAGGTGAACACCGTCGGCAACGTCGAGCCCGTCCAGGCGCCGGACGTGGCGTTGAAGACGCCGTCGGGGACGACGAGAAGGTTCGCCTCCCCGCCGAAGACCGGGATGCCCGGGTTCGGGATCGGGGTCAGCGAGGCGCCGACGACCGTGACGTTCGGCGTGAACGAGCTGGCGAGGTCGCGCACCTCCACGCCGATCGACGACAGGCCCGTGGCCACCGGGAGACGGACACCGTTCGTCGCGCCGCCGCCGTTGTCGCCGACCTCGACGCCGGCGCCGCTGTCGGCCTGGATCTGGAGCAGGCGGTCACGGAAGGTCAGGTTGGATTCGAGCATCGACGTCACAGCCTCGGCCTGCGGCGAGCCGCCGCCGAGCTGGAAGCCGCCGGCGACGTTCAGGCCCCCCGCGACGTCCGCCTGCGTCTCGTCGGTCGAGTGCACGTCCTGGACGCCGTAGTCGCCGAGACCACAGACGCCGCCGGTGGCGGACATGCCGCCGTTGACGAAGTAGGTGAGCGCGGTGTCGGACGCCGACGTGCCGTCGGCCGGCAAGACGACGCCGGTACCGGGCGTGCTGCTGAAATTGAGCTCGACCAGGTAGCCGTTGACGAAACCCGAGGGCGGGCAGGTCGAGCCGGGCGGCGAGCACAGCGACGGGAACGAGGTGCAGGGGTTGCCGAAGCCGGAGTTGCCGACGACGACGACGGTTTCCGTGGTGAAGCCCGCGGTGACGAAGAGCGGCTCGAGGATGCCGGGGTTGGTCGTCGAAGGAACGGCCGGCCCGAGGGTGCGCGTGTAGAAGTCCGCCGGCGAGCTCGCCGGCGAGCTGACCGTGCCCCAGAACGTGTCGAACAACGACTCGTAGAACCCGTCGACTTCCATCACGGAACCGAGCGAGGTGACGTGGTTCAACGTCCCCGCGCCCTCCCAGACCTTGTAGAACCAATCGCCGCCGACGTCCGGCGGGTTCGCGCCGGCGGTGGACCCGGAGCTCGGGCTCGAGTACAGGAACAGCACGTCGCCGCCGTTGTTCAGCGTGCTGTTGTTCGAGTTGACCTGGGCCAGCGCGGGGCTCGCGAACGCGGCGAGCGTCCCCGCGACCACGAAGCGTCGCAGCGTGCGTTGCATGGGAATCCCTCCTTCGGTACGCGGCCGCAACGGGTGCTTGGGCAAGACGACCGCGCAACTCAGCGTACTGCGGCGTTCTCGTCCCCACAAGGCGTCGAAACGCTGTCGGGGCCGGGCTCAGGGTCGCCAGGCGTGGAGGTAACGCTCGTCCTCCGCGCTGAAGAACACGAGCGGCAGGTCCAGCTTGCGGTAGGACACGACGTACGGGACGCCGCCGTTGCCGGCCGCCTCCTCCGCCAGCGCCTCGAGGTCGCGCCGGCCGACCTCGTAGCAGGTGCGGTCGGCGTGGAACATGGTGAGCTGGTGCTCCCCCGTGCCCCGCTCCGCGGTCTCGAAGAAGAGCACCGCCTCCGCGGGAAGCTCCTCGCGCGCGAAGCGGCCGAGCTCGGCCATGCTGCCCCAGTCGGTGTTGCGGTGTACGTTCCAGTACGTCGCGCGCACGGTCTTCGCCAGGAGGACGAGGCCACCCAGGAGCGAGACCGCAAGCAGCCCGGTCCTGAGCCGCGTCGCGAACCGCTCCGGCGCGCGCGCCAGAACGAAGACGACCGGCGCCGCGATCACCGCCGCCCCCGCGAGGTGCCAGAGAATCCAGTCGTGGTCGCGCAGAGCGACGCCGAAGCCGCCGACGTTCGGGTAGCCCTCGAACAAACCGGGCAGACGGGGAGGACGCACGAGCGTCATCGCGCAAACGCCCGTCCACACGCCGAGCGCGAGCGGGCGGCGCGACCAGACCTCCCGGACCAGCGCGCCGAGGACGAGAAAGACCGCCGGCATGGCCAGGTTCGTGCCCGCGATCGGCTTCGACACCGAGACGAGGAGCACGCCGTACACCCCGGCGATCCAAAGGTACGGCACGGCGAGCCGCAGGTCGCGCGCGCGCAGCACGCGCGGCAGCAGGACGAAGAAGGCGACGAGCGACGGCGTGTAGAGCCAGTGGTGCAGGTGCCCCGCGTTGTGGAAGAGCAGCCGATCCAGCGGCGCCTTCATCCCCTCCACCTCGGTGAAGAGGTGCGCGAACATGCGCCCGTTCTCGTAGGCGGACTCCGCGGGGTACGCGAGCTGGCAGTAGACCGACCACGGAGCCGCCACCGCCGCCGCGGCGAGAAAGAACGCCAAGACGTGCCGGCCGGTGAGGGTCGCCCCCGACCAGCGCCGCGGCGCGAAGCGCGGCAGCGCCCACAGCGCGACGAGGATCCCCGCGACGACGAGCGAGGGAAAGCTCTTCGTCAGAAGGCCGAGCCCCTGCGCGGCTCCCGCGAGGAGCGCGTACCGCCACGCGCCGGCGTGGGCAGCGCGCAGGACGAGGTAGATCCCGAGCTCCACCCAGAAGAGGAGCGCCACGTCGACGTGGTCGCTGTAGACGTAGCCGTGGATCTGGTCGGTCATCTCCGGGTTGAACGCGAGCGCGGTCGCTCCGACCAAACCGGCCCACCGGCCGACCACCCGCTTCCCGATCAGGTAGGTCAGAAAGACGGAGAGCGTCGCCAGGAGCAGCGAGGGCAGGCGGAGCGCGAGCGGGCTGACGCCCAGGACCGCGAACGAGACCGCGATCTGCCACAGCGGAAGGATCGGCTTGTGCAGCCAGACGTGGTTCTCCGACCAGTCCCGGTAGTCGTACTCGAGATAGGGCCGCTCGATCAGCGTCGGCTTCAGCGGGTGCTCGAGCAGGTTCTTCGCGACGAGCGCGTGGAACGACTCGTCGAAGTACGTCAGCCGCTCGTGGTCCAGGTTCCGCAACCGCAGACCGAACGAGGCGACGAGGACGATCGCGAGCAGCGCCCGCGCGACCGGGCGC
This sequence comes from Planctomycetota bacterium, assembly GCA_028278425.1. Classification (GTDB taxonomy): domain Bacteria; phylum Planctomycetota; class UBA1135; order UBA1135; genus JANQEJ01. The sequence goes on from JANQEJ010000249.1 coordinate 40,722, forward strand.
GCCCAAGGCCTCTCCTCCCCGTCGCCGGGCTCGGCGCCGAGGGGGCCGGCCGGCGGATCCGATCGCGGGTCCTGGTCGGGGGGAGCGAGCATCGCGCTCCCCCCATGGTCGCATCCCGGAGCCGCCGGCGCGCCGCCGCGTCAGGGCTGAATCGTGATGGTCAGCGCGTTCGTGGCGAGGAACCCGGGAAGGAAGCTGCCGAGGTCCAAGAACGCCTGGAGCTGAACGCCGCGGAAGGCCAGGCTTGGAACGGGGGGAACGTCGAGGGAGCCGGCGGCTTGCCCCGCGAAGTCCAGGACCCCGGCCGCGCCGGTCATGACGCTGCTCGGGCTGACCAGGCTGACGGAGAGCAGGGGGTCCAGGGACAAACCGAGAAGCTGGCCTTGAAACACGATCGGTTCGTTGGCGGACAGCGAGGCCGCCACGAAGTAAGGGGTCCCGCCGTAATCCGGTGCGTCGATCTGAAAGGGCGCGCTCATCCCCACCGCGGCCGGCGGCGTGTAGCGCAACACCGGCTGGACCGGAGGCGGCGAGACGGCGGTGGGATCCACGATCGAGAAGGGGAAGAACTCCACGAAGGTTTCGAGCGTCGTTTCGACGGTGCCTCGGATCCGCATCCAGTACGGCCCGGGCAGGACCGGGTTGCCGTTGAGATCCAGCAGGTCCCAATCGAGCGTGATGGAGCCGTGCGGCGGAACCGGCACGATCACCGACGGGCATGCCCCTCCGGGGAAGGGCGCGGTGACCAGCGGTCCGTTCGGCGCCCCCGCGTGCACGCTCCAGAAACACGGGTTGGAGAAGAAGAGCCCCTGGCCGGTGGAATCCGTGAGAGCGAAGCTCATCGTCCCGCCCAAAGGCGCCGGGTTCGGGCTGAGCTCGCCGGCCGCGTTCTGCGCGGCGGTCGACAGCGAAAGGGTCGCGAAGACGAGCGGAAGGAACGAGCGCAACATCGGTAGTCCTCCTCGAGGCTTGCAGAGCGCCGCCGAACGAAGCGGCTGGACGAGGGAAGTCGCTTCACGATGGAGGAGACCGCTCTGCGCCGCGCGGAGGAACAGGTCGAAGCCGGGCTTGGAACTCGTTCGTAGCCGCCGGGGTCCCCGCGGAGCGCCGGCGGGCCTAGAATGGAAGCTGTCGCTCGCCCGCGTGTCCCACGCTCCAGGAGGACAGATCGATGTTCCGCGTCGCCGTTCCCGCGTTCCTGCTCGTCGCCGCCGTGTCCTCGCAGAGCGCCGCCCAGGCGACGCTCACCGTCACCGGCACGTGCCCCGGCTCGATCACCATCGACGTCTCCGGCGCGACGCCGTTCGGCCCGGTGATCCTCGCCTCGTCCCCGACGCCGGGACCGTTCCTCGTCACGGGCGGCCCCTGCGCCGGAACGCTGCTCGGCCTGGCGTCCCCGAGCATCTTCAAGACCGCGACGCTCGGCCCGTCCGGCTCGGCCTCGACGACGCTGACCGCACCGGCCGCCGCCTGCGGCCTGAACCTGCAGCTCGTCGACCTCGCCGCCTGCACCGCGAGCAACGTGGCCACCCTCCCCACGAGCGGGCCGCCGAGCATCGTCGGCGACTACAGCGGGTCCACGACGGTCGTTTTCGTCCCCGGGAGCTGCGAGGGGCCGCCGTCGCTCACGTTCACCGCCGCGATCGACATCTTCAGCGAGTTCGGGGGCACGTTCGCCGGCCAGGTCCAGAACACGACGATCTTTCTCGGCTTCAGCTTCCTTGAGATCATGGACCTCCAGGGAACGGTCTCGCCCACCGGCGCCATCGCCGGCACGTTCACGGATTCGCTCTTCATCGACGGCATCTTCGACAGCAGCGGGGCCGGCACCTTCCAGGGGCAGGCCGGCGGCGGGTCCATCGACTTCGACTTCCAGGGACAAGACCTCGTCGGCGGCACGTGCGTCTACTCGGGGAACACCGCCGGCACGATGCCGTAGCCATCCAGTACGGGTCGAGCCCGTAGCGTCGCGCCCTTATGCGCTCGTCTTCGCGAGCCCCTCGAGCTGCTGCTTGAGCTCGAGCCCGTGCCGAATCTGCTCCGCGGTGAGCCCGGCGATCTGCGACAGCGCGTCCCCGACCGGCACGCCGTCGTGGTGGTGCAGGTGCATCGCCCGCTCGAGCTGCTCGTTGTTGATCATCCCCACGCCGAGCAGAACCTCGCCGAGGAACATCTCCTGGCGGACCAGGATCGCGGCGTCGCCCGTCGCTTCCCCCGCGGCCGCGCCGGCCGCCGGGGCGTCGGTCGGCGGGGTATAGACGGGCCCCTCGCGCAGCTTCTGTTGCAGCTTCAGTGCGTCGAGCACGTGCTCGGGCGGACAGATCCCCGTGACGAGCAGGCACTCCCCGAGCGGAAGCCCCTTCTCGCGGTGGAACTTGAGCGCGCCCTCGAGCTGCTCCTCGTTGATGCGGCCGAGCTTGATCAGGATCTGCCCGAGCAGCGGATCGGACTGCACCTCCCCGAGCTGGGCCTCGCACGGGGAAGGCGCCGGAGCCTGTGCGGCCTCCGGCGGCGGCGCCTCGAATCCTTCGAGCGTGTCTCCCACCGCGCGGACGAGCTCGCAGGCGAGCCGGTGCAGCTCCACGCGGTCCAGGCCGGGGGTCTTGCCGGTCAGCGCCTCGAGCACGTGGACCACCGCCAGGAGACACGAGGTCACGTCGGGCGGAACCTGGCTCCGCGCGAAGTTCGCGAGCTGTCGGAGGAGATCCAGGTTCGCGAGGTGGGTCGCGCGTTCCTCGGGGGGCGTCTCGCTGATGCGATCCGCCAGGGCGGAGAGCTTGGGGCCAGCCACGGGGGTCGAATTCGGCCCGATCGGGGGGTCGACTTGAGCCCTGAGGCCCGGGAAAGGGGATTTCTCGCGGATGCAGGCCCCAGGCTGCGGGGAAGGGCGGCCCGGCTACGTCCCGAAGAACCAGAGGTGGATCCGGCCCGCCTCGGGGTCGTAGTGGACGTTCAGCGAGGACCCGTCGGGCCGAGCAGAGCGCGGCGGAGGAGCTTCTCCACGCCCTCCATCCTCGACGGCTCCGCGGCGGAGCTCGCCCGCATTCGGTGGAAAGCGCGCGTGCCTACAGCAGGAGCACGATCAACGAGTTGTAGACGAAGTGCAGCAGCATGCAGGGATAGAGGCTCCCGCTGCGCACGCGCAGCCAGCAGAGGTGGATCCCGAGGAACGCGTGGAACGGAAACCCGAGCGTGATCCCGTGCGCGAAGGCGAAGGCGATTCCGGTGGTCACGATGCTGACGCGGGTCCCGAGCAGCGCGGTCAACCGCCCCTGCACGAGCCCGCGGAAGGCCAGCTCCTCGAAGAGCGCGGGACACACGCCGATGACGAACAGGCACCACGCGAGGCCGAGCTCCTCGCGGACGACGGCCAGCCAGTCGTCGTCCACGCCCTCGACCGTCCGCGTCACGAGCTCGACCCAGCCGAGCGCCAGCGCCGCCGCCGCGAGCGCGACGAGCGTCGCTTCGACCCAGTACCGCGCCGCGCAGCCCCGCAGCCCCTCGAAGGCGAAGTGTCGCGCCGTGAATCCGACCAAAAGCACCAGGATCCCCGCCGCCAGGTCCGCGATGGGCAGGAAGAGCGCCTGGTTGCGCCCCTCCGCGAACATCCAGATCGCGAGCGCCGGCCCCCAGAAAGCGCAGGCCATCGCGGCGAGCTCGAGGATGCTGCGGTCGATCCAGCGCCGCCGGGTCTCGAGGGGCGCGTGCCGCAGCGTCTCGTGCGGCACGGGGCTGGAGGTGGGCACGTCCTGGTCGTGAAAGCCCACCGGGAAGACCTCGCCGCCGGCGGCGTCGCGGCTCAGCGCCACGCTGGAGTCGGACCTCCGCGCGCCGGGCGGTCCCCCGCCGAGGAGCTGCGCTTCCGCGGGAAGCGCGAGCGACTGCGGCCGGCGCGGGTCGGGCGGGACGTCGATCCACGCGCCGCACTCGCACCGGAGCCGATAGCCCGCGAGATCGACGTGGACCCACCACTCGATCGAACAGCCCGGACAGCGAAGCTCGATCCGCTCCTGCGGTTCCGGCTCGGAGCCTTCGGGCCAGTGGCGGCGACCGGGAGCGCCGCGCGGCTCGTCCGCGGAGGTCACCGCGGTGGCGTTCCGGGGTCGAGCGCGAGCCGGACCGTCGCGGCGGAGATCCGTCCTTTGAGCTTGCCCTCGACCTCCGCGTCCGCGTCGCCCAAGAGCGGGCGCAGCTCGAGCCGGTCGCTCGCGAGCACTTCCCCGTCGTGATTCAGGAGCTGGGCGTAGACCGCGTCTCCTTCCGCCACGGCGTTCACCGCCGCGAGCTCGACCGGAGAGCCCGCTCCCGTCTGCAGCGCCGACACCGCGTCGGTGGTCAGGGGGTAGTCGTCGCCGCGGCGCAGGACGACGCGGTAGTCGCCGGGCCACATGCGCTCCACCTCCACGGCGAGGAGCGTTCCGAAGGGACCCGTCTCGCGCGCGAGCCCGGCCGCCTCGGCGCTCATCCACCGCCCGACGATGCCGCTCCGCCAGGTGAAGAGTCCGAAGGCGATCAGGAACAGCGCGCCGATCAGGAGCGCGCGCCGCGTCCCGAGGTCGAACGCCGGTCCGGCCGGTCGCGCCGCGACGGGGGCGCGCCGGCGGTCCTCGTCGTTGAGCGCGCGCACCCGGCTGACGCAGCGCACCTCGCCCGCCACGGGCGCGAAGACCGTCTCGACGGCTTCCCGCGCGTAGACCTCGGTGCAGCGCAGGGTCGACTCGATCCGCTCCGGGTCCGCCGAGGCTTCGACCAGGCGCTGCAGGAGGTCGACGAAGACGGTGAGCCGCTCGCTCGAGAGCTCGCTCGGCTCGAGCGTCCGCTCGCCGAGCAGGACGGTGAAGCGCCCGCCCTCGACCTCGAGGTCGGCCGGCACCGGACCGTCCGCGTTCAGCTCCGCCACGGCGGCGCGCAGCGCGCCGTCGTCCTGCGGCCGCCGCCCCTCGAGGATGCCGCCGAACCAGGCGTAGCGAACGGGACCCTCGGGCGCCTTGGGGACCGCCGGCGGCCCTTCGCCCGCGTCAGCCACGGAGCCACTCCTCGAGCCGCTCCACCTCGCCGAGCTTCTTCCACTCGTCGAGCGTCGAGGTCCAGACCAGCGTCGTCGCGCCGATCGCGCCCGCGCGCCACAGGCGCTTCAGCTCGTCGAAGGGAACCGGACCGGCGTCCTCGGAGTCCACGACGTAGTGCCATTCCGCCCAGACCCAACCCGGGGCCTCGTCCGCTCCTCCGTCCCGCCGCGGCGGAGCGGGCGGCGGCGCGGCGAGGGCGCCGGCGGCGGCGCCGCCGCCCTCCAGCTCGCCGCCCGTGTCCACGCCGAGCGCGCGGTCGTGCGCGGACAGGCGGCGGTTCGCCTCGGCGTAACGCTGGTCGGCTACCTGCCGGTCCTTCGCGATGCGCTCCCGCAGCCGCCGGTTCTGTTGCTCCATCCGCGTGCGGCGCTCCGCCTCCTTCTTGAGGTCGGGGAGCACCAGGAGCAGGATCACGCCCAGGCAGGGCGCGAGCACGCCGACGAAGAACCAACCGATCGGGCTGCGCCCCTTGGAATGCGCGAGCAGCGCGCAGACGAGGCCGAGCGCGGCCCAGATCACCAGTTGGATGAGGCCTTCTTCCATCGCGAGCGTCGGTCTCCCCTGTTTCCTCCTCCGCACCGCCCGGAGCAACCCGGCGGTCCGCTGAGATCAGCATACACGGACCCACCGCTCGCCGAGAACGTCCGCCGCACGGCCGTTGCTATGCTTGGCGCCGGACCGCACGCGGCGCTGAGAGGGAGAGCCCATGACCGACGAGAAGCAAGTCATCGTTTTCGAGTCCGCCGAGATCGTCGAGCTGGAGCTCGCGAAGTCGCTGCTCGACAAGGCGGGAATCCCGTGCGCGTTGCGCGGGGGGAGCGCGACCGCCTATCTCACCGCGGCGCTCGGCGCCGCCTTCGGCGGCGTGCAGACGATCGTCGTGGCCCCCGGCGACGAGGAACGCGCGGTCGCGGTCCTGGAAGCCGCGTGGGGCGCGCGGGACGCCGAAGGCG
>JANQEJ010000293.1 GCA_028278425.1 Planctomycetota bacterium
TGGTCGTGGCTCGAAGCGAACCCCGGGCTCTTCCCGTCGAGCTACGACAACGCCGGCTTCCAGAGCGCGCCGGCGGAGGACACGGCCTACGAGCAGGAGATGAACCGGCTGCGCGCGGCGGTGTTCCTCTACCGGCTCACCGGGGACGCGCAGTACCGCGCCTACGTCGACGGGAACGTGCCGCAGTCGCACCTCGTCCAGTGGTGGTGGGCTTCGCCCTGGGAGCACACCGCCCAGGACGGTCTGCTCGCCTACCTGGCCGCGCCCGGCGCGACGCCGGCGACGGTCGACCTCATCCGGTCGCGCTTCGTCGCCGCCGTGCAGGGCGCGCACGCGCCGATCGCCGCGGAGGACGACGCGTACCGCGCGTACCTCGCGGACGGCGACGTCACCTGGGGCTCGAACCGGACCAAGGCGCGCCAGGGGCTGCTCTTCGCCTGGATGCTCGAGCACGGGCTCGACCCCGCCAACGCGGCCGACTATCGCGCCGCCGCGGAGGACTACCTGCACGGCTTCCACGGCGTCAACCCGCCCGGACTCACCTACCTCACGAACCTCGGCTCGCTCGGAGCCGGGGGCAGCGTGAACGAGACCTACCACGCCTGGTTCGCCGACGGCACGGTCTGGGACAGCGCGGCGACCTCGCTCTTCGGTCCGGCGCCCGGCTACCTCACGGGTGGACCGAACCCCTTCTACGCGCCCGACCCGGCGTACACCGGTCCGCCGCTCGCGCCTCCGCAGAACCAGCCGGCGCAGAAGTCCTACCTGGACTGGAACACGAACTGGCCGGAGAACTCCTGGGAGGTGACGGAGTGCCAGCTCGCGTACCAGGCCTCGTACGTGCGCCTGCTGTCGCGCTACGCGATCGGCGCGACGCCCGAGCTGGCGCTCGACGTCACCCCGACGCTGACGGCGGGCTCTCCGGCCGACTTCACGGTCGGCGGCGCCGAGCCGGGCGCGCTGGTCGCCGTGCTCTGGGGTGGCGCGCCGGGACAGTTCGCGTTTTCGACGCCGCTCTGGACGATGGACCTCGGCCTCGCCGTCGTGCTGAACCCGATCGCTCAGCTTCTCTTCGTCGCGCCGGCCGACGGCGCCGCGCTCGTGAGCTGGTCGGCGCCGTTCCCGCCGGGGCTCGAGGGCGTGAGCTTCCTGTTCCAGGCGACGCAGTCCGGGACGACGCCTCATCCGTCCCAGTCCGCGGTGCTCGCGCGCACGGGGCAGTAGGCGGCTCGGTCCGCCTCACTCCGGACCGGCGAGCAGCCGCTGGATCTCGCCGCGCCGCTCCGGGTGGAGGCGGGCGAGGTCGTTGGCGACGAGCTCCGCGCTGGGCACGTCGCCGCGCCGGAGGAAGTCGCGCGCGAGCTCGATCGAGAGGTCGAAGTCGCGGGCCGTCAGCGAGCGCACGGCATCGGCCAGGGAGCGGTTCTGCGTCGCCCCGCCGTGGAGGATGGCCAGGGCGAGGAGCTCGTCGTCCTCCGGGTAGAGCGAGGTGGCGAGAAGCGAGAGCTGCGCGGCGACGCCCGGGGCGTCGCCCGCGGCGTAGCGGGCGCACGCGGCCCGGAAGGCGGCGCGCGTGTCGTCGTCGAGCCCCCAGCCGGTGGCCAGCCGCCGGTGGACGCGCGTGTCGACCATGCGGTCGACGCGCAGCGACTCGCCGCTCGCTTCCGCGTAACCGGCAAAGGCGACGCGGGGCGTGTCGAACTCGAGGCGGAGGTTGGCGTCGGTGTTCAGGTCGCTCGCGCCGTCGGAGGCGGCGACCGCGTCGATGCCGTTCGCGTCCATCACGAGGCTCGCGAACAGGATCGCCTTCGCGCTCGTCGTGCCGTACTGCTCGCGCACGGCCTCGGCGAGCGCCGGAGTCGCGTCAAAGAGCGCCTGCGCTCGTTCGAGGCCGTCGTCCGGATCGAGGGGCGAGCGGGAGGCGAGCATCAGGGCGTCGGTGCTGTCGGTCGACAGGAGAAGCACGTGGGGGAACGCGGAACGCACCGTGCGGAGCACGAGGGCGAGGTCCTCCCGCGCCAGCGAGTAGACCGGGATCCATTGCGCGAGCACTCCGTCGGAGCTCAAGACCTCGGCCGAACGGGCGAAGAACTCGCGCGTGAAGAGGTTGCCGACGCCGGAGATCCACGGGTTCGTCGGTTCCGACACGATCAGGTCGTAGCGCGCGTCGGTGAGCTGCACGAAGACGCGGCCGTCGCCGCGGATCAGGCGGTAGTCCGGGCTCTCCTCCGGGCGGTGGTTGACGTCCGCGAACCGCGCACCCGCCTCGACGACGGCGTCCTCGAGCTCGACGCAGTCGACCGCCGTTCCGGGGAAGAGCAAGCTGACGCCCGCGGTCATGCCCGTGCCGTAGCCGATGACGAGCACCCGGCGCGCGTCCGGCCGGAGTAGGCGCGGCAGCACGCCGAGGCCGCGCTGGGTCATCTGGTCCGTGCGACCCGAGCCGCCGTCGACCTTGCCGTTGATGAGGAGGGAGCGCACGGTTCCGCCGTCGACGCGCTGCTCGAGGACGAGGACGTTCGCGGACGCGCCCTCCCGGAAGAAGACGACCTCGGGGGCGGTGTCTTCTTCGAAAAGGGCCAGGACCTCGTCGCCATAGAGGAACCGGCCGAGGTTGGTGGCGATGGGTGCGGGGCGCCACGCGATGGGGAAGAGGATCGCGAGAAGAACCGCCGCCAGACACGCGTGCAGCCCGCGCCGGGAAGCGCGGCCTTCCTCGAGCCGGGCGACGCAGAGGAGCGTTCCCGCGTAGCAGGCGATCGCCGCGACCGCGGTCCAACGCAGGCCCAGCGCCGGGATCAGGATCGGAGCCGTGACCAAGGCGGCGACGACGGACCCGAAGGTGTTCGAGGCGAGCACGAGCCCGACCGCTCCCTCCGCCGAGGCGGTGCGCCGCCGCACCAGCTCGATCAGCGCCGGGAACGCGAAGCCCATGGCGAGCGTCGCCGGTCCCTGGAGCAGGAAGCTCAGCGACCCGCAGACCAGGGCGTTGGTGACGTGCCCGGTGCGCGCCGCGCGCCAGCTCCCGGCCAGGTCGCAGATCCACGGCGCGACCGGGAACGAGACCAGCGTCGCCACGACGATCACCAGGAGCGCGACGACGAGCCGCGTCGAATCGAAGGCGCGCCGCGCCGCGACGGCGCGGTACAGCGCGCCGCCGAGCCCGAGCCCGCCGACGAAGACGGCGACCAGCGCCGACCAGGCGTAGGTCGAGCCGCCGAGGGCGAGGACGAGCTGCCGGCTCCAGACGACTTGCAGCGTCAGCGCGCCCGCGCCGCAGAGGAGCGGCGGCACGACCGCCCACACGGTCCACGCGCGCTCGGGCGCCGCCTTCTCCGCGACCGGCAGCGCGGTCCGTCCGAACCCGAAGGCCGCGATCGCGAGGGCGACGTTGACCGCGCACGCCGCCAGGTTCGTCGCCCCGATTCCGAGCGCGGGCAGGAGCAGGAAGCCGGTCGCCATCGCGCCGGTCGCGGCGCCGACGCTGTTCGCCGCGTACAGGCCGGCGCTCGAGCGCCCGAGCGCGACCCCGAGTGCCTCGAGGTGGCGGACCAGGAACGGCATCGTCGCCCCCATGAGAAAGGTCGGCGGCACGAGCACGAGCGCGGTGAGCGCGACCTGCAACGCCGACGTCGCGAGCGGCCGGTCCAGCGCCGCGCGCAGGACGGGCGCCGCGAGCTCGGCGAGCCAGGCCTGCTGCCACGGAACGGCGAGCGCGAGGAGCGCCACGCCGAGCTCGCAGCCCGCGTACCACCGGAGCGGCCGGCGCGCGCGCGGGGCCCAGCGACCTCCGACCGCCGCTCCGATCCCGAGCCCCCCCAGGTAGCAGGCCAGCACCACGCCGAGCGCGAGCGCCGTGCTCCCCCAGAGCTGCGCGTAGCGCTTGATCCACAGCACCTCGAAGGCCAGGGCGGTCGCGCCCGACACGAAGAAGAAGACCAGCGCGAGCTGCCGCGCGTTGTGCCCGTTGGCTCCCAAGGCGATGGAGACGCTACTGGAGATCCCCGCCGCTGTCGAAGCCGGCGACCCGACGGTGGAGGGAGCTGCACCCCGCGGACGGTTTCGGCGCGGGCCGTCGCTTCTCCACTGCGCGGCTTCGCCCTAGGCTCTTCGAGCCCGCCGGGCGGGAACCGCGCCATGAGCTCGACAGCACTCTTCCTCGGACTCCTCTTCGCCGGAACGGCGCAGGGCGACGAGCTGGCGCGCTCGCCCGGCGACCGCTGGACCGGCTTTCGCGGAATCGGAACGGGTTGGACGGAGGCCGCGGACCTGCCGACGGCCTGGACCGAGCCGGCTTGGACGGCCGCGCTTCCGGGGGAAGGTCAGTCCTCGCCCGTCGTGCTCGGCGATCTCGTCTTCGTCACGTCCGTCGAAGGAGCGGAGAAGGAGCTGGCCTTCATCACGTGCCTGCGGCTCGCGGACGGGCTTCCCCTCTGGATTCGCTCGTTCCCCGCGAGCACGCGCATCGCGTCCTCCAACACGGTCTCGAAGGGCGCGCCGACGCCGGCCGTGGACGCGGACCGCGTCTACGCTCTTTTCGAGAGCGGCGACCTCGTGTGCCTGGACCACGGGGGGCGGCTCCTCTGGTCGCTCGACGCCTTTGCCCGCTTCGGCCCCTTCGTCGGCAAGCACGGCCTCGGCTCTTCCCCGGTGCTCGCGGGCTCGTCCGTCGTGCTGCTGCTCGAGCACGAGGGGCCGAGCCACCTGATCGGCGTGGATGCGGAGACGGGTGAGCCGCGCTGGGTCGTCGAGCGCGAGCCGCGCGTCTCGTGGTCGACGCCCGTCGTCGTCCCGTCCGGAGATGAGGTGATCGTCAGCTCGGACGGTGTCGCCGAGGGCTTCGCCGTCGCGGACGGCGCGCTCCGCTGGCGCGTCGCGGGCATCGAAGGCAACACCGTGCCTTCCCCGACCGTGCGCGGCGCTCGGGTCGTGATCGGGCTCGAAGGGCGCCGGCCTGAGCGTCGTCCAGCGCCCGACCAGTACCGGGGCGGGGGAGGCGCGCCTGCTCTGGTCCGGCGCGAAGCTCTCGCCTTGCGGCTTCGCGTCGCCGCTGGTCCACGGTAACTCCGTCCTGGTCCTCAACCGCGCCGGCGTGCTCGCGTCGGTCGACATCGAGACGGGCGAGGAACGCTGGAGCCAGCGCCTCTCCTGCGGCGGAGCGTGGGCGTCACCGATCGCAACCGCGGAGCACGTCTGGTTCTTCGGGACCGGCGGCTTGACGAGCGTCCTGCGCGTCGGGCCCGACGGAGTCGAGGAGCTCCGCGTGAACAAGCTCGTCGCCGAAGGCCGGGTCCACGGGGTCGCGGCCGTCGACGGGAAGTTCCTCGTCCGGGAGGACTCCCGCGTGCTCTGTATCGACTAGGGATCAGCTCAACCGCGTCGTGTCGATCCAGCGAATCGAGCCGAAGCCCGCGCTGGCGACGCGCTGATCGGTCGAGAAGGAGGATCCTCCGCGATCAATCCTCCCGCCGGCGCCGGTTAAAGTGGTGCGCGGATCTCCAAGCCCTACCCCAGAGGCCTGACCATGCTCTCTCCTACCCCGGCGTTCGCTCTCCTCTCGCTCGTTCCCGTCGGTGTCGCGGCGGCCCAGGAGGCCCTCGTTCCCTTCGACGTCCCGCAGGTCCAGCTCGGGGGCTATACGACGCCCTTCCAGAAGCTGTGCGACTTCGATGCCGACGGAGACTTCGACGCCGTCGGCGTGCGCGTCTCGGTCAGCAGCACCGGCACCGCCGTTTCCGTGGAAGCGCAGGTGTACTCGAACCCCGGCGACGGGGCCTACCAGGAAGCGTGGTCGGATTCCGGGTCCGCGCCGAGCGGGACGAGCACGACGGGGGCTCCGATCGCGGTCGGGGACCTCGACGGTGACGGGGACGGCGACTTCGCGGTCGCGCTGGGCACGGAGCTCTGGAGCTACTACTCGAACGCGCCCGCGCCGGGCTTCACGAAGGTCGTCCAGGTGCAGGCGGGCGTCCTCCGTTCGCTCGCCGTCGCCGACTTCGACGGCGACGGCACGGACGACGTCGCCGTGCAGATCGGAACGGTGGTCGCGGTTCACCTCGCCGCCGGCGGCGTGGCAGCCGTGGGCTCGGCGATGCCGCTCGACGGAAACGACCACCTGATCGTGGCCGACACGGACGGCGACCCGCTGCCGGACGTCGTGCTCGTCTCCGGCTGGGAGATGCAGCCGTTCTCCCTTCAGGGCGGCTCGCTGACGGCCGCGCCGGTCCTGGCCTTCGACGGCTACCGGCCGATGGTCGACGGCGGCGACGTGGACGGCGACGGCGACACCGACCTGGTGGCCTTCCACATGGCCGCGGGAGGGACTCCGGCGCAGGTCGAGATCTTCCGCCGCGGCGGTCCCGCGCAGTGGACGGTCGAGCCCACCTACGACGGCGGGCCCGCGGAGTACCTCGCCGACATCGACGGCGACGGCGATCCCGACGGCGTGTGTTGCAGCGGCGGTGGGGGCGGCGGCACCTACCCGTCGCTGACCTTCCCGTCGACCTTCGAGCTCTCGATCAACGACGGCGGCGTCTTCCTCGAGAGCGTGAAGATCCCCGGGATCGGCTCGCGGTCGCTGGCCGGAGCCGAGGACGTGGACGGCGACGGCGACACCGACCTCGTCGCGGGGCGCTGCGTGTACTTCAACCGCGGGTCCTGGGAGGGCGTGCCGTTCAGCGGCTTCGTGGGGATCGAGACCGCCGAGGAGACCGCGGACTTCGACACCGACGGCGACCTTGACGCGTGGATGGAAACGGCCTGGCCGTCCCTGATCGAGTCGGCGGCGTGGCGCGCCCAGGGGGACGGCACGCACATTCTGCAACCGATGGTGATGGATCCCGCGCCGCCCGGCACGTTCCCGGTCGGTCCCCGGATCCAGGGCGACTTCGACGGCGACGGCGACGCGGACGTGATCCTGGGCCTGACCGACGCCCCGTTCTTCGGGACCTTCTTGTACGAGGGCCTGTGGCGGAACAGCGGCGGCGGCAGCTTCCACTTCAGCGGGCCGTGTGCTCCCCCGGGGGTGAACTTCTACGTCGACTCCACGGCCGCGAACCAGGCCTACCTCGTCGGCGACTTCGAGGCCGACGGCGACCTGGACCTCGTGATGCGGGACACGCCCGCGTCGTGGTCGAGCCCGTACGGCTCGGCGCTCGTGTACGTGAACGACGGCACCGGCTACTTCGAGCCCGGTCCGACCTACACCTCCGAGCAGGCCATGGCGATCACCGACTTCGATCAAGACGGCTTGAACGACCTGATCGTCGCGGCGCCGGTCGCGCCGGGCGGCGTGCGCCTCTTGCGCGGTTTGCCGAAGGGCGCGGAGACGCTGTTCGACGCCGGGACGCCGCTCTCCGGCTTCTGGACCCTGGGCAAGAGCCAGACGATCGACGTCGCGGACTTCAACCAGGACGGCTATCCGGACGTCGCGGCCGCGAACGGGCTGCCGCGCCTGGCGCACGTGTACCTGAACGGGATCCCGCTCGGCCTGGGCACGACGCTCGTCGACACGACCGTGTCGGCCGACGAGATCGACCAGTACGACGGCGATCCGAGGGTGCTCGCGCTCGACGTGAACCGCGACGGGCTCACCGACGTCGTCTCCGGGCCGTTCGAGTCGAGCCGGTCGTGGCGCGTGTACCTGCAGAAGATGGACGCCGAGCCGACGCTCGGCACCGCGGCCTTCGAGCCCGGCGTCGGGGTCGTGCTGTCGCCGTGGCTGCGCGACGACGCCGACGGCGACGGCGACGTGGACGTCTGGGGGCTCTTCTTCGCGGCCTCCGTCGCGATCCACGGACCGGACGCCGGCGCGCGGCACCAGTACGGCGCCGGCAGCCCCGGCACCGGCGGGGTCGTCCCGACCCTGGGCGCCACGGGTCCGTTCCGCGTCGGCGAGGACATGGAGCTGCGCCTGCGCGGCGCGCAGGGCCCGCTCGCGATCCTCGTCGTCAGCCCGGCGAGCGCGTTCCTTCCCGGCTTCCCGTTCGCGGGCGTGACGCTGCTCGTCGATCCGTTCGCTCCGGGCGTGTTCCAGGTCCCGGTGCCCGTGAGCGGCGGGGCCGCCGGCCCGGGCGAGGGCGGGTTCACGCTGCCGCTGGTGGTTCAGTCCTCCTGGGCGGGCCTCGAGCTCCATCACCAGGCCTTCGTGGTCGACGCGGGCGCGCCCAACGGTCTGGTTTCGGCCTCGAACGGGATGCTCCTCGCCTACGGTCCCTGACGGCGGGCTCCGCGACCGCGCGTCAGACGGGCTCGAAGAGCACCAGGTCCTGCTCGTTGACGCTGAACTCCTGCGTCTTCGACCAGTGGCCCGGGAGGATCCGCTTGATCGCGAGACCCGCCTCGCGCGCGAGCTCGCGCACGAGGTCGATGCGGTAGGCGACGACGTGCTCGGGATTGGCGGGATCGTGCACGGCGATGCCGTCGTGACCGGGGACCTCGTGCTCGAAGTTGCACCACGTCGTCCCCGCGCCGCCGTAGTGGTCCAGGAGGAAGAAGCTGAACAGGCAGTTGCCGTCCGAACGCAGCACGCGTCGGCTCTGCTTCAGGTAGTTCCGGGCCGAGGGAGGCAGCATGTGCGTGAAGACCGAGGCCGCGTACACGGTGTCGAACGCGGCGTCCTCGTACGGAAACTCGTACGTCTCCGAGCTCAGCTTGCCCTCGGGGTTGTAGTAGAGGTTGTGAACGTCGGCCAGGGTGAAGCGGCAGTGCGGGAAGCCGGACTGGATCGCCCGCTGCGCGAACTCGATCTGCCGCGGCATGATGTCGAGTCCCTCGTAGCGGCCGGGCGGCTTCAGGTACTCCAGGAGCGGGAGCATCGTGCGGCCGTGCGAGCAGCCGAGCTCGAGCACGGAGGAGTGCGCGTGCACGCCGCACAGGAGCGGCAGGTACGCGCGGTACTCCCACGGCCAGCGGAAGAACTGGACGAGGGCGTCCTTGGGACCCGCCCAAAGCTCGCGCGGCGGGATGAACTGCTCCCAGTCGTGCCAGACGATGGGCTCCAGCGAGCCGCGATCCCGCGCGCCGGAGTTGTCCGGCGCCGGGTCCAGGCCCGGCTGGCCTGGCCGAGTGCTGTCTGTCTCCGGCTGCTTGGCTCCCATTCGCACCTCCGCGCGGGTTCGTGTACGGCTCGTCCGAGCCGCGGCGGTCCCCGAGCAAGGGGCTCCCGGCCGGAAGGCGGCGCGCCAGGCCGCTTCTCCTAACGTTACTCGATTCAGGTTCCGTGCAGCACTTCCAGGCCGTTCGAATGCGTCACGAACGACGCGACGCCGGGGTCGACGACGAACACCTCGAGGAAGAGTCGAAGCCCCGCGAACGGCGGCGGGATCGCGTAGGGCACGTCGAGCGCGCCCTCTCCGCCGGCGCCGGGCGTGCCGCCGAGCGGGAGCGGCACGGTCCGCAGGAGCCCGGAGAGGTAAAGGGTCAAACCGGGGAGCGGGAAGTCCGCTACCGCGTCCTCCCCGGTGCCGTAGGCGAGCACGGCGACCGATCCGCCGAGCCCGCGGCGGACGTGCAACAGGCCGGGCTCGCCGACGCGCACCGGACCGCTCGCGCCGAGCAGCGGGACGTAGCCTCCGGTGCCGGGCGAGCCCGCGCCGTACTGGCGGATCCTGCCCGCGTCGGGACCGTTCTCGCGCCAGCTCTCGACGATGCCGCGCGCGACGAAGTCCGGATCGCCGTCCGAGTCGACGTCGAGCTCGTGCCGGCCGGCGAGGGCGAAGAAGGCGCGGCCGTCCTCGTACGCGAGGCCGGGACCGCTGCGGCGCCAGACGCGCCACGTGTCGCCGGACACCCCGTCGGGAAGCGTCGGCGCGCCGAGCACGTCGAGCAGGCCGTCGCCGTCGAAGTCGTCGAAGCCGAGCGCGCCGACGGACCGGGTCGTCGACGTCAACTCGGTGGCCTGGACCATCGTGCCGCCGCCGAGGTTCTCGAAGAGCAGCACGCGCGAGCCGCTCACTTCGGAGCCGACCGCGGCGTCGAGGTCGCCGTCGGCGTCCAGGTCGACGAAGCGCGCGGTGTCGTACAGGTCGCCGGTGCCCGCGACGTCGTTCGCGAGCAGCGTGGTCGTGAACGCGGCGCCCGCGCCCTGGTTGTCCTGCAGCGCGAGGCTCGTGTTGCCGAGGAGGTCGTCCTCGTAGGTGAGGAGGTCGGCGTCGCCGTCGCCGTCGAAGTCCGCGACCGCCACCGGGCGGCCGTCGTAGACGAGGTGCTGCGTCGCGAGGAACCCGGTGCCGTCGTTCTCCCACCATCCGTCGAACGTGAAGACGGGCCGCTCGTCGCCGTGCAGCACGTCCTGGTCGCCGTCGCCGTCCAGGTCGACGGTGCCGAGGCCGAAGACCGGGTAGCTCCCGATGATCGAGCCCTCCGGCGCGGCCTGCCCGGCGTCGACGAAGTCGCCGGTCGCGGTCCCCGCGATGCGGCGCATGTGGCGGAAGATCGAGCCGCCGAAGGGGCCGCCGACGAGCTCCCAGTTCTCGACGAGAAAGTCGCCGCGGCCGTCGCCGTCGAGGTCGCCGAAGGCGCCCGCCTGCAAGAAAAGGAACGGCGACGGGGCGGCCGGGATCTGGTCGCCGGCGTCGGTGAAGTCGCCCTGGGCGTCGTTGGCCATCAGGTCGCCGCCGGGCTGCAGGAAGTCGAGGTCGCCGTCCCCGTCGAGGTCGCGCGCCAGGCCCGGGCTCGCGAGGCTCGGGTAGTAGTCCGTCGCGTCCTCGAAGAGGCCGTTGCTGTACTTGACGACGTGGCCGCCGACGTAATCGGGGAAGCCGTTCGCGTCGACGTCGACGAGGCCCGCGCCGTAGCTCCCGTCGCCGAAGATGCTGCTCGGCAGTCCGGGCTCCAGCCGGATCACGCCGCCGAACGCGAACGTGTTGCCGCCGACGTTCTCGAGCATCAGGAGGTTGTCGTAGGCGATCAGGAAATCGGGATCGCCGTCCGCGTCCCAGTCGGAGAGGAAGCCGCGGAAGTCGTTGACGTCGACGGTCTCGGGGAACTCCTGGTCGGGTCCGACCGAGAACTGCGCGCCGCCCAGGTTCTCGATCACCGACAGGTGGTGCTCGTCCGAGCCGAACACCGGGGCCTGCCAGGAGGCGACGAGGTCGAGGTCGCCGTCCGCGTCGGTGTCGGCGAGGTGCACGCCGCGGCCGTTGGACTCGCCGGGGACGAAGATCGTGTGGAGAAGCTGTGGGTCGCCGCTCGGCAGGGTCTCGAGCACGTACACGTTCTTCTCGAACCAGTCGCCGACCACGATGTCGGGCACGCCGTCGCCGGTGACGTCGCCCGCGGCGACCGTCTCGGTGTCCGCCACCAGCGTCACCGTCGCGCTCCCGACCAGCGTCGTCCCGTTCCAGTCCCACCACTGGACGACGTCGACCGTCGTGTCCGGCGAGTGGACCTCGGCCAGCTCGAGGTCGCCGTCGCCGTCGCGGTCCGCGAGCGCGGCGGAGATCGAGATGCCGCCGGCGGAGACCACGACCGGATCCGCGAACGCGCCGCCTCCGAGGTTGACCATGACGAGGATGGCGTGCGCCGGCGTGTCGAACTCGCGGTCGTCGAGCACGAGGTCGGCCAGCCCGTCGCCGGTCACGTCGCCGAGCAGGATGTAGTCGCGCCCCGGCTGGTTTCCCGGTGACACGACGGGCGTGGTCGGGCCCGCGACGAGCTGGTCCGGCCCGGCGTAGAAATGGGGCGTGACCGAGGCGATCCCCGCCAGGGAGGTGAAGTGACCGGAGCTCGGCAGGCCCTCGACCGCGAGCAGGTCGACGTCGCCGTCGCCATCGATGTCGCCGAGCGCCCGGAACTCCGGTGGGTCCCCCTCGAGGAGCTGGCGCGGCGCGTCGAGCCAGGCCTGGGCCCGGGCAGAGGGCGCGAAAGCGAGAAGGGCGGCAAGGAGAGAGAGCGGGCGGATGCTGGGCATCGCGTTCCTCCGGGGGATCGCCAGATCAAAAAGGGAGGGGGAGGCCCTTCGATCGGAGCCCAGGATAGCACCCGCGCCGCGGCCGGGGCAGTGCTCTAGAGCAGCGGCTTCGTCGTCCTTTCGACCTCGCGCTCTACTTGAGCCGCAGCCTCACCTTGCGCTCGGGCTTGCCTTTCAATGTGACCGCGCGCTCGGTGCTTCGCCCGTCGTCGGCGAAGGCGCGCACCTCGTAGCGTCCGGGCGGCAGCGGACCCACGCGCTGCACGGCGCTGCCGAGGCCCCCGCTGGCGCGTTCCATGATCTCCGTCAGGTTCAACATCCCGTTCATCTCGCGACCTCCGGCGTCCAGCACGCTGACGCGCGAGGGAACGTCGGCGCCGCTCTTGTCGACGAGCGTGACCAGCAGGATGGTGCCCGCCTCGACCGCCACGGTCACCTCGCTCGTCTCGCCGGAACGAACCCGGATCGGAGTCCCTCCGGCCGAGGCGAGCGCGGAGGTGCGGGCGGTGACCGTGTAGTGCCCGGGGGCCAGGCCGGGATACTCGAAGCTTCCCGAGGCGTTGGTCTGAGCCAGAGAGAAGAGCTCGACCAAGTGCCCTTCTTCGTCGCGCACGAAGATCGATGCTCCGTCGACGAGCGCGCCGGTCGCGTCGCGGACCGTGCCGCGGATCGCCCCCGGCTCCTCGAGCCGGAAGTCCAGGCCCTGCAGCCACTGGCCCTCCTCGATCTCGACGCTGGTCACCCGCCGGCCGAGCGCGTTGCCTTCGCCGAGAA
>JANQEJ010000303.1 GCA_028278425.1 Planctomycetota bacterium
GACACCTTCAGCTCCGGCCACTGGTTCGACGGCTGGAAGGACTACACCCCCGACGATTGGCTCGGCCCGATCGTGTCGCCGAAGACGTGGCTCTTAGGAAAGGCGTGGAGACGCCACGGCCTGCTCCGCCTCGCCGAAACGCCCGGAGGTCCCTGACCCTCTCACCTCGCGAGCGAAGCGGCCCACTTCAGTCAGTACAGGGAACACGCCCTCGAGTCCGGCAGACGATTTAAAGCCCGGCCCTTGCGTCCCGCGCTGCAGCACCGCCCGACGCGGCGAGGGTCGCAACGCCTGCCTCCCCGTCGACTCGCGTGTCCAAGAAGGGCCGTTGCGTCTCGCGCAGGGAAAACGCCCAGACCGAGCCTGCCAAGCTCACCCCCTCTTGTAATCCGGACACTTCAACGCATTCGGCCTCTCCGGCCGCGAGCACGCGTTCCCATAGTCGTACTTGCACGTATCGCACAAGGGCCGTGTCCGCGGCGCCAGCCCGCGAAACAGATTCAGCAGCTTCTGCAGAAAGGACATGGCCCCGCCCGGTTGCGAGCCCAGCCTACCCTGATTCCCCTACGGCCGCCGCGACAGGATCTCCAGCCGGGTCACCTCGATCCGGATCGGGTCCGCCGAACCCCCGTCGGGCGCCACCAGCTCCATCCCCTTCACCCCCACCTCGTACGACGCGAAGAGATCGAGGTCGTACCGCCCGCTGACGCACACGATCTCGCTGACCAGTTCGCCGCCGAACCGAAGGAAGTAGCGCGCCTTGCCGTCCGGGTCGCTCACGCGCTCCAGCGCGCCGCGGGACAGGAACACGTCGCCGAGCGGGTCCTTGGCGCGGCTTCGCTCCCAGATGTCCTGCTGGCGGCGGAGCGCCTCCTCCTCGCGCCGCTTGCGCTCGGCCTGCAGCTCCGCGCGCAGGCTGCTCGCCTCCTCCAACGCGGTGAGCGTGGACAGCGCCTGGCTGACGCGCGCGACGTCCGCGCCGGTCGGCGCGACCGCCTGTGCTTCCGTGAACGCGGCCCGGACCGCCGGCCAGTCGGGCGTGTCCTTGCCACGCTCGGCCTCCAGCCGCTTCCACGCCGCGTCGAAGAGCTCGCCGAACTTCGCACCGCCGGCTTGCGGGGGCTTCTTCGTCTCGGCGGCCGGCTTGGTCGACGCCTCGCGAGCCGCCTTGGCGCGCGCCGGCGCGGGCGGGAGGTTCGCGAGCGCTTCCTTCCAGGCGGCCTTGCCGTCCTCGCCGGCGGCGAGGGCCTTCGCGTCGCCCTTCGCGATCCAGGCGCGCACGCCGGGCGGCGTCCAGATGCGCATCCAGTCCTTCTCCAGAGGAAGACCCGGATCCGCGCGCTCGATGACGCGCACCTTGTCGCCCGCGTAGAGGTGCTGCGCCAGCGGATAGTTCGACACCTCGGCCGTCGGCTTCGGCCGCAGGTTCACGCCGTTGCCGTTGATCTGGTAGACGTCCTCTTCGTCGGTCGCCTTCAGATAGCGCCCGAAGATCCACACCGGGTAACCGCCGGGGACCTCGACCTCGAGCCAGCTCCCGGTGTCGCGGAACACCGCGACGAGCGTCTTCTCCGGCAGCTTGACCACCTCGTTGGCCTGGTCGTCGGGCAGCGTGAGGGCGCGGGCGTCCTTCACTCCGACGCGGGCGTAACGCTGCGGCGCGTCCGTTTGAGCCGCGAGCGGAAACGCGAGAACGAGAGCGAGCGACAGGGCGGCGGAGAAACGGTTCAGCTTCATCGCGATTCGAGTGGTGACAAACGAGCTGCGTGTCGGCGATCCTAGCCGGAGCGATCCCCCGATCAACGCCATGACCGAGACCGATCTCTTCTTTCCGTACATGTTCTGGGCGCAGCGCGAGTCGTGGGCGGCACCCTACTCGCTCGCCCAGTCCGGCATGCCCGCGCCGGAGGCGGACTGGCTGGCCGACGCGTTCCGTCTGGAGCTCGCGCAGCCCTGGGCCGAGGAGCTGCCGGCGCTCGAGGGGCGGCTCGCGGAGCTCTTCGGTGTTCCGCCCGAGCGCGTGCTCGCGACGGCCGGCGCCTCCTCGGCGATGGCGATCCTCGCCGCGCGCTACTTCCGCGGGTCGCGGGTCGTCACCGAGATCCCGAGCTACGACCCCTTTCGCGCGCTGCCGCGGCTCTTCGGCGCCGACCTACGCGTGCTGGAACGTCATCCCGAGGACGGCTGGCGCCTGGATCCGGCCGCGGTCGAGGGGGCTCTCGCGGACGCAAGTCCCGCCCACGCCTTTCTTTGCACCCCGCACAACCCGACCGGCGCGGTCACGCCTCCCGGGGACCTGGCGCGGATCGCGGCCGCCTGCGAGCGGGCGGGCGGGGTCCTGATCGCCGGCGAGGTCTACATGGAGTTCGCCCCCCCTGCGGAGCGCTCGCACGCCTTCGCGCTCGCGCCGAACGCGATCTCGATCGGGAGCCTGACCAAGGCCTACGGCCTGGGACCGCTGCGCATCGGCTGGATCGTGCTCGGCGAGGGCGTGGCCGGCGAACGGGATGCCCTTAAGGACATCACGTTCCTGGGTTACGTCGACCCGCCGACGCCGGCCCTGCGGGCGGGGCGCATCGCGCTGGACAACCTGGAGCGCCTGCTCCAGCCCCTCCGCCGCTTCGAGCGCGAGAGCCGGCCGCTTCTCGAACGCTGGCTGGCGGAAATGCCCGGCGTCAACGGAACCCTCGGTCCCTACGGGCTTTGCGCCTTTCCGGCCATCGCCGGCGTGGCGGATACCCGCGCCCTCTCGCGCTTTCTCGCCGACGAGTTCGGAGTCACCGCGGTACCGGGCGAGTTTTTTGGCCGCGCCGGACACCTGCGCGTTTCCTACGCCGTGCCGGAGGCCACGCTCGTCGAGGGCCTCGACCGCCTGACCCGGGGGATCGAGGCCTTCCGCGCCGCCGCCCCCGAAAACCCCGGGTAAGATGGGGCCGGACCG
The DNA here is from genome assembly GCA_028278425.1 of Planctomycetota bacterium. GTDB lineage: Bacteria > Planctomycetota > UBA1135 > UBA1135 > JANQEJ01. The sequence continues at coordinate 2,942 of JANQEJ010000303.1, forward strand.
CAAGGTCCTCCCCGCCTAAAAGGCGCGGGATCGGATTGGCTCCGCGGAGAAAACGCGCGGGGCCAATTCCCTTTAACGAGCCTCGCCAAGGGCCGCGAGCGCGGCGTCGACCGCGCGCCGCTCCAGCTCGCGGAGCGGCCGGCCGCTCGCCCGGGCGAGCACGGCGAGGTCGTCGTGCTCCGGCGAGACGTCGAGCGGCGTCGGGGCGGAAGCGCCCGGCCGGCGGCGGACCTTGACGCGCACCGCGGCGCCGTCGAGCGAGACCTCGATCGCCTCGCGCTCGCACTCCGCGCGCTCGAACCGCGCCCAGCGAACGCCGAGGGTCGGGGTGTGGTCGAAGCAGATCCGCTCGAGCGCGTCGCGCGCGTCCTCGCGGCAGAGCGCCGACACGACGACGCCGGGGCGGTCCTTCTTCATCTGCACCGGCTCGCTCCACGCCTCGAGGGCGCCCGCGGCGCGAAGCTCCTGCAGAAGGAAACCGACCTCCTCGCCGGTCGCGTCGTCCAGGTTGCACTGAAGGCACCACGCCACGCGCCGCGGGGCGGCCCGGTCCGAGTCCCCGAGCTGTACCCGGAGCAGGTTCGGCGGCCCGGTCGCGGGGTCGCGGGTCCCCGCGCCGTAGCCGACGGTCGCCGAGCGAAACACCGGCGGCGGCTCGAAGGCGTCGACGAGCTCCGCGAGCACGGCCGCGCCCGTCGGCGTGAGCCGCTCGCCCCCGCCGCCGAGGCTCATCGGAAGCCCGCGCATGATCCCGGCCGTCCCGGGCGCGGGAACGGGCATCTCCCCGTGCGCGCAGGTCACCGTCCCGGATCCGGCGAGCGGCGGCGACGCGTGGACGCGCTCGACCTCGAGGCGCTCGAGCGCGAGGGCCGCGCCGCACACGTCGACGAGGGTGTCGACCGCGCCGACCTCGTGGAAGTGCACCGCCTCGGGCGAAGTTCCGTGCACCTCGCCCTCGGCAACCGCGATACGCCGCAGCACGCCGCCGGCGCGATCGCGCGCGGGGCCGCCCAGCGGCGCCCGGTCGACCAGCCCCAGGAGGTCGGAGAGGTGCCGGTGCGGAGGGCGCTCGGTCTCCGGCGTCTCGACGCGAAGCTGGAGCGCCCGCAGGGACCCGCGCTTGGTCTCCGCGACCGCGAGCCGTGCCTCGCCGGGCACGAGCGCGTCCGCCAGCCGCTCGAGGTCGGCCAGGCGGAAGCGCGGATCCCCCAGGTCGAGGAGCGCGGCGAGGAACATATCCCCCGCCATGCCGCCGAAGGGTTCGACGTAGAGCGTGCTCACGGCGGAATTGTAGTCTCCCCGGCCCGCGCGACGCAGAGCACGGACACGTTGCGGGCTCCCATCCGGCGGAGCTCGCGCGCGCAGGCCGCCGCGGTCGCGCCGGAGGTCACGACGTCGTCGACCAGCCAGACCTCGGCGTCGGCGACCCGCTCCGCCGCCCGCGGCGACGGCGCGAAGGCACCGCGGACGTTGGCGGAGCGCGACGACGCACCGGGCGCGCCCTGGGCGGGCGTCGCCCGCACGCGGCGCAGCGCGCGCACGGCCGGCGGTCCGCCGGCGGCGGCGATCGCGCGGGCGAGGAGCCACGCCTGGTCGTAGCCGCGCTCGAACCGACGCAGGACGTGGAGCGGCACCGGCACGAGCACGCGCGGCCAGCGCGGACCCGGCGCCGCGACGTCGAGCCGCGCGCTCAGCGCGGCGCCGAGCGGCGCGGCGAGCTCGCGCCTCCCGCCGTGTTTGAAAGGAAGCAGCCACGCGCGCGCCGCCGGCTGCGCGCGGTAGTCGGCCAGCGCGACGACGCGCCGGAAGCCCGGTCGCTTCTCGCGGCAGTCGGGGCACCGCTCGCCGTCCGGCAAGCTCGCGGGAAGCGCCGCGCAGCACGTCGCGCACCGCGGACCGCACGGCTCCGCGGGGAGCGCGTGCTCCGCGCACGCGCGCCCGTCGGGCGCGTGCGCGCCGCAGACGAAGCAGCGCGGCGGAAAGACCGCGTCGCGAAGCTCCGCCAGGAGCCACTCCATCCGCGCGCTGGACCGGGCCGTCCCCGCGCCGGTGGCGGAAAAATCAGGCGAGATCCTCCTCGGGCTCTCCCTCGACGACCGGCGGGCGCCCGCGCCGGCCCGGCTCCGGCAGCCCCAGCTCTCGCCGCAGGCGCGCCACGTACGACTGGACGGTCTCGTCCCCGCTCGAGCGCATCCCGAAAAGGCCGCCGACCTCGCGCGCGAGCTCGATGTCGGTGTCGAAGTCCGGGGGGTGCCGCAGGAAGTAGTCGCGCACGTAGCGCCGGAAGAGCGCGTGCGAGAGCCACCAGCCGGCGATCTCGAACGCGACCACCAGGAGCACCACGACGCCGACGGCGAACACCGGGAACTCCGGCGACTCGAGCGGTGCGCGCGGGCGGTAGTGCCCGTAGAGCTGCAACCCGAAGCCGACCAGCAGGAACAGGAAGCCGAGGTGCACCTGCACCCGGTGGAAGACGTAGTCGCGGATCGACTGCAGCCTGGGCCGCGCGCCGCGGAAGTGCTCCTGGACCAGGCTCCGGGGGTGGCGGAAGAGGATCGCGTTGGCGAGCAGGAAGCTGCCGATGATGGCGAGCACCAACCCGACGCCGAACCAGTCGGTGTCCCCGAGCGAGGCCTGCGGGGCGATCGGGATGGGAAGGGAAAGAGCCATCGCGAGCCAACGGTAGGGGTCTCCTCCTGGCCGTGCAAGGCGCCTACAATCTCGCGCCCGTTTGCCGCCGCCTTCCATGGACTCCGACGTCGAAACCGTGCGCCGCACCGCCGCCCTGGCGCGGCTCGAGATCACCGACGAGGAAGCGGAACGCCTGGGGCCGCAGTTCGCGCGGATCCTGGCGGCCTTCCGCGTGCTCGCGAGCCTCGACGTCGAGGGCGCCGAGGCCATGACGCACGCGAGCGGAGAGGAGAGCGTCCTGCGCGCCGACGAGGAGCGTCCTTCGCTGCCGGTCGACGCCGCGCTCTCGAACGCGCCGCGGCGGGTCGACGACTTCTACGGCGTGCCGAAGACCATCGGGGGCGATGGATGAGCGCCGACGCGGCCACCCTCGCCGCCGCGGTCGCCCGCGGCGAGCGCGGCGCTCGCTCGGTCGTCGCCGAGGCGCTCGAGCGGATCGAGGCGGGCGACGACGCGGTGCGCGCCTTCTATCGCGTGGACCGCGACGCGGCCCTCGCGCGGGCCGAGGCGCTCGACGCGCGCGTGGCGGCCGGCGAGGACGTCGGTCCGCTCGCCGGGGTCCCGGTCGCGCTCAAGGGCAACATGTGCCTCGAGGGATCCGAGGCGCACTGCGGGAGCCGCGTGCTCGCCGGCTACCGCCCGCCGTACACGGCGACCTTCGTGCGGCGGCTCCTCGACGCCGGCGCGGTCGTCGTCGGCATGACGAACATGGACGAGTTCGCCATGGGCTCGTCCGGCGAGAACTCCGCCTACGGCGTGGCGCGCAACCCCTGGGATCCCGAGCGCACGCCCGGCGGTTCCTCGGCGGGGAGCGCGGCCGCGGTGGCGGCGGGTTTCGTGCCGCTCGCGCTCGGTTCGGACACCGGGGGCTCCGTGCGCCAGCCCGCGTCGTTCTGCGGCATCAGCGGCTTCAAGCCGACGTACGGGCGGGTGTCGCGCTACGGGCTCATCGCGTACGGATCGTCGCTCGACCAGGTCGCGCCGCTGGCGCGCAGCGTGCGCGATCTCGAGCTCCTCTTCGAGGCGATCAGCGGCCGCGATCCGCTCGACTCCACGTGCATCGACGACGACCCGGTGCGCCCGCTCGAGGGCGAGGGCTTGGCGGGAAAGCGCGTCGGCGTCCCGCGCGAGTACCTCTCCGACGATCTCGACGCCGGCGTGCGCGCCCGCGTCGACGCGGCGCTGGAGACGCTCGGCCAGCTCGGCGCGGAGGTCGTGCCGGTTTCGCTCCCGCACACCGAGCACGCGGTCCCGGCCTACTACGTCGTCGCCACCGCCGAGGCGTCGAGCAACCTGGCGCGCTACGACGGCGTGCGCTACGGCCTGCGCGCGCCGGGCGACGGGAGCCTCCAGGGCATGATCGCCGCCACGCGCGACGCCGGCTTCGGCGACGAGGTGAAGCGGCGCATCCTCCTCGGGACCTACGTGCTCTCGAGCGGCTACTACGACGCCTGGTACGGGCGCGCGCAGCGCGTCCGCGGGCTGATCGCGCGCGACTTCGCCCGCGCCTTCGAAGAGGTCGACTTCGTGGCGGGCCCCACCTCCCCCACCCCGGCGTTCCGCCTCGGCGAGCTCATCGAGGACCCGGTGGCGATGTACCTGTCGGACGTCCTCACCGTGCCGGTCAGCCTGGCCGGGCTGCCCGCGGTCAGCGTTCCGTGCGGAACGACCGACGTCGCGTTGCCGGTGGGACTGCAGCTCGTCGGCCGGCGGCTCGCGGACGCGGAGCTGCTGGCGGCGGCGCGGACGTATCAGGAGGCGACGGAGCACCACCTCGCGCGCCCGCAGGGAGTGCCGGCGTGAGCGCGTGGGAGACGATCATCGGGCTGGAGGTCCACTGCCAGCTCAAGACGCGGACGAAGCTCTTCTGCGGCTGCCGCAACGAGTTCGGCGCGCCGCCGAACTCGCACACCTGTCCGGTGTGCACCGGCCAGCCCGGCGCGCTGCCGGTGCTCAACGAGGAGGCGCTCGCGCTCGCGCTGCGCGCCGCGGTCGCGCTGGGCTGCGACGTCGCGCCGCGCTCCAAGTTCGACCGCAAGAACTACTTCTACTGCGACCTGCCGAAGGGCTACCAGGTTTCGCAGTACGACGAGCCCTACTGCACCGGCGGCGGCATCGACGTCGGGGAAGGACGCTTCGTGCGCCTGACGCGCATCCACCTCGAGGAGGACGCCGGCAAGGCGATCCACGACCGGGGCGACTCGACGCTTGTCGACCTGAACCGCGCCGGGGTGCCGCTGATCGAGTCGGTCACCGAGGCGGACATGCGCTCCGCGGACGAGGCGTACGCCTACCTGACCGCGATCAAGGAGATCTTCCGCTTCGCCGGCGTCTCCGACTGCGACATGGAGAAGGGCAGCCTGCGCTGCGACGTCAACGTCTCGGTGCACCGCGAGGGCGAGCCCTGGGGCACGAAGGTCGAGCTCAAGAACCTGAACTCGTTCCGCAACGTGCGCGACGCGATCGAGCACGAGGTCGAACGCCAGATCGACGTGATCGAGTCGGGCGGCGAGGTCGTCCAGGAGACGCGGCTCTTCGACGCCGAGCGCGGGACGACGCGCACCATGCGCAGCAAGGAAGACGAGCACGACTACCGCTACTTCCCCGAGCCCGACCTCCCGCCGGTCTACGTCGACGCCGAGACCGTCGCCGCGATCCGCGCGTCGCTGCCCGAGCTCCCGGCCGCTCGGCGCGCGCGCTACGTCGCGGAGCTCGGGCTTTCGGAGTACGACGCCGGCGTTCTCACGTCCGCGCTCGACGTCGCGGACTTCTTCGAGGTGACGGCGAGCGCCTGCGGCGATCCGAAGGCGGCGGCGAACTGGGTGGCCAACGACCTCATGGCCGCGCTCGGCGAGGCCGATGCCTCCGGGAGCGCGCCGCGCGATCTGGGAACGCTTCGCGTCCGGCCCGAGGGGCTCGCCGAGCTGATCGGTCTCGTCGCGAAGGGCACCCTCAACGTCGCCGCGGCGCGGAAGTGCCTGCGCGCGATGCTCGAGACGGGCAAGGACGCGGCGACGCTCGTCTCCGAAATGGGACTCGAGCAGGTGAGCGACACGGGCGAGGTCGAACGCTGGGTGAGGGATGCCCTCGCGGGACAGGAGAAGGCCGTGGCCGACATCAAGGCGGGCAACACGAAGGCGATCGGCGCGATCATCGGCCCGGTGATGAAGGCGTCCGGCGGGCGCGCGAATCCCGGCCTGGTGCGCGAGACCGTCCTGCGCCTCGTCGCCGAGGAGCACTGACTTGGCCGGCCGCGCGCGGGTGCCGCTCTCCGACTTGATCGACGTCGAGCGGGTCGGCCCCGGCGACCGTCCGCCGACGCCCCGGGAGCTGCGGGAGGCGCTTCCGCGCGGCTGGGCCCTCGACGACGACAACCTCCACGCTCACCGCGACTTGCGCCTCTTCTTCCGCGAGGGCTGGATCCTCCTGACCGGCCTCTTCCTGTTCGGCACGTTCGGCCTTTTTTTCCTGGTGGGCGCGATGCCGCGCGGCTGGGGCGGTTTCGTGCGCCTCGCGGTGCTCCTGATCGTGATTCTCGCGGTGGGCGGCCTCGTCGGGCCAATGGTCACGCGTGCCCTCCACCGCAGGGGATAGGATTAGGGGTAGCGGTCCAGGCTTTGCGGAGCCTTCACACAAACCTTAGGGTGAAGGTCGCGAGCGCGGTTGCCCGCCGAAGCCGCTACGTACCACTGCACCAGGAGCCTCCTCATGTTCGGTCACCCCCTTCCCCTAGGGCTCGCGTTTCTATCGGTCTGCACGTTCGCCGCGAACATGGAGGCGCAGTCTCCCGGCGAGGCCCAGGGACAGCGCCGCATCGGCGACGACGGCCAGGGTGGTTTCGGCGGCGCGCTCAACGTCGGTGATCTCTTCGGCGCGGCCGTCGCTTCGCTCGGTGACGTGGACGGCGACGGCATCGGCGACGTCGCGGTCGGCGCGCCGTTCAGCGACGACGGCGGCGGGGACCGCGGCGCGGTCTGGATCCTGTTCCTGAACTCGGAGTTCGCCGTCAAGAACCAGATCAAGATCAGCCAGGTGGCCGGCGGCTTCGGCGGCGCGCTCGAGAACGGCGACCGCTTCGGACAGGCCCTCGCGAGCATCGGCGACCTCGACGGAAACGGCGTCAACGACCTCGCCGTCGGCGCGCGCGACGACGACGGCGGTCTCGACCGCGGTGCGCTTTGGATCCTGCTCCTGAATCCCGACGGCACGGTCAAGGGGCAGCAGCTCGTCAGCGACCTCGCGGGCGACTTCACCGGAGGGCTCGGGGACGGCGACCGCTTCGGCGACTCGGTGGCGTCGATCGGCGACTTCGACGGCAACGGGACGAACGACCTCGCGGTCGGCGCGCCCGGCGACGGCGACGGCGCGCTCTGGCTCGTGCTGCTCCGGCCGAACGGGACGGTGAAAGGCCAGTTGAAGCTCGATCAGATCTCGGGCGGCGAGTCCGTCGCGGCGATCGGCGACCTGAACAACGACGGCGTCATGGATCTCGCGGTCGGCGACCCGGACGCCGACGCGGGCATGGGGCAGATCCTCGTGCTGCTCCTGACGGCGAACGGCTCGATCTCGGGCTTCCAGGCGATCAGCCAGACCCAGGGCGGGTATCCCTTCGTGCTCAGTCCCCAGGAGCGCCTGGGCGCGAGCGTCGCGCCGCTCGGCGACTTGAACGGCGACGGCGTGACCGACCTCGTCGTGGGCACGGCGCCCACGACCCTGATCGAGAGCTCGCTCGACTGCCTCTTCCTGAATCCCAACGGCACGGTGCAGGGCGCCACGCGCATCAGCCAGAACCAGGGCGGCTTCCTCGGCAAGATCCCGCCGACGGACCTCTTCGGCTTCGGCGACGCGGTTGCGAACCTCGGCGACCTCGACGGCGACGGCAATCCCGAGGTCGTGGCGGGCTCGACGTCGCTGCAGAGCGTCTGGCTGCTCTACCTCACCGGCA
>JANQEJ010000331.1 GCA_028278425.1 Planctomycetota bacterium
ACCCGACTTGCGGATCACGGCCGCCGTCTCGTAGGAGGGGCCGAGGAGCCCCGCGTACACGCCCCGGCGGAGCTCGACGCCCGCTTCCTCGGCCGCGGCGTCGATCGCGGCCCCCACCTCGGCGTCGTAGGGGGACCCGGCGGCCCGCTCCGGCGCCGTGAGCGGAGTGCGCCCGGTCAGGTTGAGGTGGTCGGTGAGGCGCATCAGGGTTCCCGGAGGCCAGTCCGCGTGCAGCCCGCCCGCCGCGTTGGTCAGGACCACCGCCCGACAGCCGAGCTGGACGAACGCGCGCGCCGCGCGGGTGACGTCCTCCACGCTCCAGCCCTCGTACAGGTGGACGCGGCCCTGCTGGATCAGGACCCGGCAGCCGTCGAGCTCGCCGAGCACGAGCCGGCCGGCGTGGCCCGGGACGCCGCTCGCGGGCATGCGGTCCAGGTCTTCATAGGAGACCGAACGCGCGTCCCTCAGCCGCTCGGCGAACGCGCCGAGGCCCGAACCGAGGACGAGCGCCACGTCCGCGCCGCCGAAGCCCCGCTCCTCCAGCTCGGCGGCGAGCTGCTCGTAGGGCGCGTTCAATCGATGAACACCCCGGCCACGGTCGCCGTCATCCACGAGGCGAAAGCGCCCCCGAGCATCGCGCGCACGGCGAGGCGCGAGATGTCGGGTCTCCGGCCCGGCGCGATCGGGGAGATGCCGCCGATCTGGATGCCGATCGAGCCGAAGTTCGCGAAGCCGCAGAGCGCATAGGCAGCCATCTTGGCGGAGCGCTGGTGCTCGAACGCGCTCGCCGTGTCCATCATCGCCGAGAAGGCGACGAACTCGTTGATCGCGATCTTCGTGCCGAGCAGGGAGCCGAAGAGCTGGCTGTCGTGCCAGCCCTCGATGCCCATGACCCAGGCGACCGGCGCGAAGACCCAGCCGAAGATCCGCGCCAACGAGAGGCCCCCCTCGAGCGCCATCTTCGTGCCGAGCCAGTCGAGCGGCCAGTCGACGAGCTTCACGAGCGCGACGAACGCGATCAGCATGGCGCACACGTTGAGCCAGAGCTTGAGCCCGTCCTGCGTGCCGGTGGCCGCGGCCTCGACCAGATTCGACGCGGTGCGGTCGAACTTCAGCTCGACCTTGCCGCCGGTGACGGACTCCTCGCGCTCGGGCTGCATGATCTTCGCGACCAGGAACGCCGCCGGCGCGGACATGACCGACGCGGTGAGCAGGTGGGGGCCGATGTCCGGCCCGAGGATGCCCATGTACACCGCGAGCACGGATCCCGCGATCGTGGCGAAGCCGCCGGTCATGAGCGCGTTGAGCTCCGACATCGTCATCCGCGGGATGTACGGCTTCACGACGAGCGGCGCCTCGGTCTGGCCGACGAACACGTTCGCCGCCATCGCCATGGCCTCGGCACCCGACACGCCCATCGTCACGCTCATCACGCGCGCGAGCAGCCAGATCAGGAGCTGCATGATGCCGAGGTGGTAGAGCACCGCCATCAGCGCCGAGAAGACGATGATGACGATCAGCCCGGAGCTGGCGAAGGCGAAGATGTACCCGACGGTGCCTTGGTCCCTGGCGAGGTCGCCGAAGACGAGCTCCGCACCCGGCGCCGTGCGCGCGATCGCCTCCTGGACGAAGGCCGCGATCCCCTCGAAGAACCGCCGTCCGACGTCGGTGCCCAGGATCAAGAGCCCGAGGCCGAACTGGAGCACCAGCCCGAAGATCACGACGCGCAGGGGGAAACGGCGCTTATGGCTCGAAAGGCACCAGGCGACGAGGACGAAGAACGCGATCCCCAGGGCGGCGCGGAGGAAGACCATGGGCGGGCAGGCTAAGGGTACGCCCTTTGCGAGGCCAGTCTCCGGATCAGCCTCGCCCGCTACCCGTGACAGATCCGCCCCCATCCACCAGGAGGAATCCCTTGCAACCGGCCCTCTCTCTCACCGCGGCAGTTCTTCTCGGTTATCCCGCGTTACCTCAAGGCCACGTGATCGTCGTCGACGAGACCGGCGGCGGCGACTTCACGGCGCTTGCGCCGGCTCTCGCCGCCGTGAGCGACGGCGACACGGTCCTGATCAAGCCGGGCGACTACGGCGCCCTCACGGTCAACGGCACGTCGCTCACGGTCCAGGCAGACCCGAGTGCGAACGTGGACCGAATCACCGTCGCGGGTCTGGCGCCCGGCCAGGGCGTGGTCGTGCGCGGACTGAACGGCTTCGGCATCGACGTGTCGAACTGCGCCGGCAGCGTGTGGTTCGAAGACTGCGTAGTGAACGAGGAGCTGGCGTCGACCGGCCCGCTCGATCCAGCCGTCGCGATCCAGGATTCCGCGAGCGTCGTCTTGAGCGACATCACTGCAACGGGCGACCGGGCTTTCTGCGTGTTCTTCTGTTCCACACTGCCTACCCCGACGGCGGGCGGAACCGGGATCTTCGTCGAGGACTCCTTCGTCACGCTGCTCGAGAGCAACGTGACCGGGGGGACGGGATCGAAGTGGTGTTTCACCTCGTCCTTCTGCGGGATCATCAACGGCGGAACCGGGATCGAATCCGTCGGCGACTCGACAGTCGTGATCGCGGGGTCCGAGGTTCGCGGCGGGGACTCGGCGGCCGATGACTTCGGGTTCGGCTGTGTCGCAGGACTCGGCGGCGACGCCTACAGCGGAGTCGATCCGATCGTTATCGACAGCGTCGTCGTGGGAGGCGTTTCGCCCGACCTTGTCACTCCCCTGGGCCTCATCTGCCCCGGCGGACCGAGCGGGACAGACTTCGCGCTCGGCACGCCGACGTTCCTCGCCGGGGACTTCCTAGCCGTCACGGCGATCTCGCCGGTGCGCGAGAACACCGACCTGACGATCCACCTCTCCGACGGCCCCTCCGACGCGAGCGCGTTCCTGGGAGTCGCGCTCGTTCCGCAGCCGCTGCTCGTCGCCGCGCTGGGCGGAGTCCTCGTCGGAGCCGGGCCGTACAGCGTGCTCGCGCTCGGCGCCCTCGACGCCGCCGGAAGCCTCGCCGCCTCCGTGCCGCTCTCGACGCTCCCTCCCGGCCTCGAGTCCGCCGTCTTCTACGCCCAGTTCGCCTACGTCGACACCGCGGGTACCGCGAGGCTCGGCGACGCGTCGGCGGTCACCGTGCTCGACGACGCGATCCCCTAGCCGAGTCGCGCCAGCACGAGCGGCGCGAGCGACTCGACCGGCCCGATCTCGACGGCGCGCGCGAGGTGCTCTTTCGCTTGTTCGAGCCCGCGGCCGTCGCGGTGGTGGATCAGGAAGAGCTCGTCGCCCGCCTCGACGCGCGAGCCCGCCGGGCGGAGGAAGGCGACGCCGACCGTCGGGTCGATCTCGTCCTCGAGCTTCTGCCGGCCGCCGCCGAGCGCGGCGATCGCGCGACCGACCTCCTGCACGTCGGCGTACACGAAGAAGCCGTCGCGCTCCGCCGTGACGTGCTCGATGGCTCCGGAGCTCGGCAGCACGCCGGGGTTCTCGACGCAGCGCGCGTCGCCGCCCTGCGACTCGACCACGCTGGCGAAGACCTCGAGCGCGCCGCCGCCGTCGAGGGCGCGTTCGACCCGCTCGGCGCCGTCCTTCTCGCCCACCGCCTCGAGCATCGCGCCGCCGAGCGTCGTCACGAGCTCCCGCAGGTCGGCCGGTCCGCGCCCCTTCAGGCACTCGATCGACTCGGCGATCTCAAGCGTGTGGCCCGCCGCCGTGCCGAGCGGCCGGTCCATCGCGGTCTGGAAGGCGACCGCGGAGAGGCCGAGCCTTCCGGCGACGTCGAGCATCGTGCGCGCGAGCTCCGCTCCGTCGGCGGGGTCGGGCAGGAAGCCTCCGGAGCCGAACTTCACGTCGAGCACCAACGCGTCGATTCCCTCGGCGAGCTTCTTGGAGAGGATCGAGCTCGCGATCAGCGGCACGGATTCGATCAGGCCGGTGACGTCGCGCAACGCGTACAGCTTGCGGTCCGCCGGTACGAGCTCCTCGGTTTGCCCGCCGAAGGCGACGCCGGTCGCGGCGAGCGTTCGCGCGAACTCGTCCTCGCCGAGCTGCGTGCGGAACCCCGGGATCGACTCGAGCTTGTCCAGCGTTCCGCCGGTGTGACCCAGCCCGCGGCCCGAGATCATCGGCACCGCGAGCCCGCAGGCGGCGACCGCCGGCGCCAGCGGGATCGACACCTTGTCGCCGACGCCGCCCGTCGAATGCTTGTCGGCCTTCTTGCGCGCGACGTCGTCGAAACGGAAGACGCTTCCCGACTCGAGCATCGCGCGCGTCCAGCTCACGAGCTCGTCCGCCTCCATGCCGTGGACGAAGATCGCCATCAGGAGCGCCGAGGCCTGGTAGTCGGGAATCGCGCCGGCGACGTATCCCTCCAGGAAGAAGCGGATCTCCTCCTCCGAGAGCTCGCCGCCGTCGCGCTTGGTCTGCAGGACGGAACGGGCGTCCATCAGGTCGTGATCGCGTCCTTGAACGACCGCCCGGCGCCACCGGGCGCGGGGAGGCCGAAGAGCTCTTCGATCGTCGCGCCGATGTCCGCGAAGCTCTCGCGCGTTCCGAGGTCGACGCCTCTCGCGAGCGAAGGCCCGTAGGCGATCAGCGGCACGTATTCGCGCGTGTGGTCGGTTCCCTCCGCGAAAGTCGGGTCGTTGCCGTGGTCGGCGGTGAACATCACGCAGTCGCCGTCGCGCAGGTTCGGCTCGAACGCGCCGAGGTCCTCGTCGAACGCCTCGAGCGCCCCGCGGTAGCCCTTCGGATCGCGCCGGTGCCCGTAGAGCATGTCGAAGTCGACCAGGTTGCAGAACACGAGCCCCCGCTCGACGTTCGCGGCGCACTCCGTCATCGCGCGCATGCCGTCGCGGTTGCCCTCGGTGTGGATCGACTCGTCGATGCCCTGCCCGGCGAAGATGTCCTCGATCTTCCCGACGCCGATCACCGGCACGCCGGCGGCGCCGAGGCGGTCGAGCGAGGTCTCGCACGGCGGCTGGAGGGAGTAGTCGCGCCGGTTGTACGTGCGCTGGAACGAGCCCGGCTCGCCGACGAAGGGCCGCGCGATCACGCGTCCGACGCCGTGCGGGGTCAGGATCTCGCGCGCGACCTCGCAAACCGCGTACAGCCGCTCGAGCCCGAAGTGTTCCTCGTGCGCCGCCACCTGGAAGACGCTGTCGGCCGAGGTGTAGACGATCGGCTTGCCGCTCGCGAGGTGCTCCTCGCCGAGCCGTTCGAGCACCTCGGTGCCCGACGCGGGCTTGTTCTCGAGGACGCCCGGGAGGCCGGTGCGCTCGAGGAACTCGCCGATGATCGCGTCGGGGAAACCGTCGGGGTAGACCGGAAACTTCTCCGGCAGGACGCAGCCCATCATCTCCCAGTGCCCGGTCGACGTGTCCTTTCCGGCGGAGCGCTCGGCACAGCGGCCGAAATTCCCCCGCGGCTCGCCGGCACGCGGGACCGCGTTGACGCCGGGGATGTTCCCGAGCCCGAGCTCGATCAAACGCGGCGCGTCGAGCCCGCCGGCCGCTTCGACGAGATGGTCGAGCGTGTGCGTGCCGCCGTCGCCGAACTCGGCGGCGTCGGGCAAAGCGCCGACGCCGAGCGAGTCGAGGACGATGAGGAAGACGCGGCGGGAGGGCATGGGAGGAGCATCCTAGGGTAACCGGGCGTCGGGGCGCCCTCCGATGGCGAGGAAGGTCATCGAATCCCCCATTCCATGCTGGTCACTGCGGAGTTGCCGCAGTGATCGGGCTCTGCCTCCATTGGACAGTCTGCACGGGAGCGGGCTACCATCCGACGGCGGTCGTACGGGCACCCTCGATCGAGACCACCGAAGTGGACGCGAAGAGACTTGCGGCCTGCGCGGACTACCTGCGCGGCCTGGATTCCGGTGCGAGCTTCCTCGTTCAGATCGAGGATCTGAACGCCAGCGCTTCGGAGTGGGTGGATACGGACCGGGAAGCAAGCGCGACCATGACCGCAGCCTCGCTCCCCCTGCGCACCTTCGGCGACGATGCCAGGTCGCTGGTCGACGCGGCTCTCAAGAGGGTTCATCGGAATCCGCGGGCGGCGAGCGAGCAAGGGAACCGACACCTTCAGAGAATCTACGCCGTGAGTCGCACGGCGGGTGACGTCCGTTACAGCCACCGACCTGTCGACGCGGGGGACCACATCCCGCATCTGTTCCACTCGCCGGGTCTCTGCATGCAGTACCTGCCGGCCGTTGGGCAGCTCTTGATCCTGCCCGACGAGCACGGGCTCTTCCGCCTCACGATGGACGTCCTCCTTCATCCGATGCCGGCCGGTGAGCGCGGAGCCGTGCAGCTCGGCGAGCTGCGCTGGGAGGAGCTGGACAGCGCGTTCGCCGACCAATCCGGCCGTACCCTCCACGCCTACCGCGCATCGACGGAGTCCTCCACCACGGTCCTCGCTCTCGATGAAGAGTCTCGTCCGGCTTGGATCTTCCAGGAATCCGAGGCTCGGACCGCCAGCACCTGCGTCGATTACGGCGACGGTTCTCCCTTCGAGATTCGCCAGTTGATTCTCCTGCCCGCAGATCGGGCGATCTACCGAAGGTTCGGCTGTACGGACTGGAAGCCCTTGAGCCCGGAGGGCGTCAAGCTCAGCGTGGGGGCGAACACCGGGCTCTACCGCAAGGACGCCGCGCTCGACTACCTCGGCGCGGATCCCGAGAGCTGGCCACCGAAGGTCCGGAACGCGGTGAACGTAACGTAGCGGAAACGACCGACACGGCGGCTGCCGCTCCCAAGGGATCGAAAGCGACCGGCGCCGATCGCTCAGGTGGAGTCACCGCCCCGTTGCGTTGGACCTTCGACGCTCTTGCGGCGGTCTTCGCGGTGCTCGGTATCCGCCTCGCTCGACGTCACAGGTAGCGATCGGGCGAGCACCTGGACCGATGCCGCAGCTCGGCCGGTCGCGAGTTGCCCAGGGGCATGCCGCTCTCGATGGCGCTCGCCCCGTTCTCCTCGCTCAGCGGGACGACGCGGACCGTCGTGCCGTCCTCCTCGAACGTGAAGCCCAGGGGCTCGAGCGCGCTGGCGAGTCCGAGACGACCCTCGACGGCGTCCAGTCTCAGAGTAATGGTCCCCTCCAGATCGCGAGGCGCGACGATGTCGAGGCCCAGACGTTTCGCGAAGTGGTCGAGCACGGCGTGTACGTCCTCGCTCTCGAAGAGGCACGAGATCGTTCTCCCGGCGGGGTCGTCGTCGTCGGGGCACGGCACGTCGACGATGATCGACGGCGCGGCGATCAGCTCGTCGTCCCGGAACACCTGCACCTCGACCCACGCGCCGTGCTCGAGGTCGTCGAGCGACGGCATCTGGACGCGAGCGCGAACGCCGCGCTGGCCGGGCTCCGCGGCGAGCACGAGCTCGGCCTCCTGCCCCGCGCAAACGACGACGCGGGGCATCGTCAGCGTGGAGAGCGTTCCGTCGGCGGCGATCTCCTGCACGTTCAAGACCGTCAGGAAGGAGTCGCTCTCCTCCCAGGCCTCGACGCGAGCGGTGACCGAGATCCCCTCGTCGACGATCGATCCGGGCGCCGGCGTCGTGAGCGGCGCGGCACAACCGAGAAACAGCGCGGGAACGAGAACGAAGCGGCGGGATCCCATTGCGAACTCCTGGTCCGGGGTACGTCCGATGGAATCGGCCGCGCCGCGGGAATCCTTGAGCTACAGTGGCCCAGCCATGAGGGACATCGTCGAAGCGGCCTGCCGCGACGACGCAAAACCAAGGAGGAGATCATGGTCAAGCGCTATGACGCGATCGTGATCGGCACCGGCCAGTCGGGGCCGTCGCTCGCCGGTCGGATGCACGCGGAGGGGATGAAGGTCGCCGTGATCGAGCGCGACCGCGTCGGCGGAACCTGCGTCAACGTCGGGTGCATCCCGACGAAGACGCTCGTCGCCAGCGCGCGCGCCGCGCACATGGCGCGCCGGGGCGCCGACTTCGGCGTCGACGTGAGCGGGCTCGTCCGCGTGGACATGAAGCGCGTGAAGGAGCGCATGAAGGCGATCTCGGGCCAGTCCAACCAGGGCGTCACGTCGTGGCTCGAGGGGATGGAGAACGTCGACCTGATCCGCGGCGACGCGCGGCTGCTCGGCCCGACGTCCGTCGGCGTGAACGGCGACGTGCTCGAGGCGGAGAAGATCTTTCTGAACGTCGGCGGGCGCGCAGTGGTTCCGGACTTTCCCGGCATCGACGAGGTCCCCTTCCTCACCAACGTGAGCATCATGGAGGTCGACTTCGTCCCCGAGCACCTCGTCGTCGTGGGCGGGAGCTACATTGGCCTGGAGTTCGCGCAGATGTACCGGCGCTTCGGCAGCGAGGTCACCGTGATCGAGCGCGGGCCGCGCCTGATCGCGCGGGACGACCCCGACGTGTCCGAGTGCGTGCAGCAGATTCTCGAGGCCGAAGGCGTGCGCTTCCGGCTCAACGCGGACTGCATCGGCTTCGGCAAGGCCGGCGACTCCGTCGCGGCCAACGTCGATTGCGACGAGGGGCCGCCGGAGGTCGTCGGGTCGCATCTCTTGCTCGCCGTCGGGCGGCAGCCGAACACGGACACGCTCGGTCTGGAGGAAGCCGGCGTCGCGGTGAACGAGCGCGGCTACGTCCAGGTCGACGATCAGCTCCGCACCAACGTGCCCGGCATCTGGGCCATGGGCGACTGCAACGGCGAGGGTGCGTTCACGCACACGTCGTACAACGACTACGAGATCGTCGCGGCGAACCTGTTCGACGACGATCCGCGGCGCGTGAGCGACCGCATCCTGTGCTACGGCCTCTTCGTCGACCCGCCGCTCGGGCGGATCGGCATGACCGAAGGGCAGGCGCGCGAGTCCGGCCGCAACGTCCTGATGGGCAAGCGCCTGATGAAGCACGTCGGGCGCGCCAAGGAGCGCAGCGAGACCGACGGCTTCATCAAGATCCTGGTCGACGGAGACACGAAGGAGATCCTCGGCGCGGCCATCCTCGGCATCGGCGGCGACGAGGTCGTGCACACGCTGCTCGACGTGATGTACGCGAAGGCGCCGTACACCGTGGTGTCGCGCGCGGTGCACATCCACCCGACGGTGGCGGAGCTCCTACCGACGACGCTGCAGAGCTTGAAGCCGCTCTAGGACTCGGCGCGGGACGCCGCGATCACGGCGGCGAACGACGCGCCCGCGACGAGCGCGAACGGACCGATCAGGCCGAGCACCATGGGCGGCCCCTGCATCTCCGCGAGCGAGCGCAGGGAGAAGCCGGCGATGGCGAGGGCGACGAGAGCGCTTGCGAGTCCTCCGAGAAGAAGCGGTACGCGGTGGTTCTGCGCGAGCCGGAGGAGCTTCTCGATCCGCGCTTCGCCGCGCTGGATCTGAAACAGCGTCCCGAAGAACCCGCCGCACGCCCAAAGGGCCGTGCCGAAGACGAGCACGAAAAGGGGCATGTCCCTCTCATCGGTTCCCGGCGAGAGCCGAATGGAGCGAAAGCCCCGGCGGCCGGGAACCCGTCGCCGGACGGCTCAGGGGAACGGAATCGCGCCCTGGACGATCGTCAGGGGGAGCGAGTCCGAGATCCGCGTGACCGGACACGGCGCGCTCGGATCGAACACGACGAAGGAGGTCACGAGCGAGAGCCCGATCAGCGCGGAGTTGTCCGGGATCGGGAAAAGCGGGTCCTCCGAGAGCCCCGCGGCGTCGAGCGATCCGACCGTGTTCGTGAAGATCGGGCTCGCGAGGTGAATCTGCAACAGCGCGTCGAAGTCCAGCGGCACGGTTCCCGCGCAGGTCGGGATCCCCGTCGTCTGGGCGTACGCCGCCAAGAGCCAGTACAGGCCTCCCGGATCCCCGGGCGCGCAAAGCGAGAAGTTGCGCCCGCCGAAACCGATCACGTCGGTCCCGATCGCCGGCGTGCCTTTCAAGTGCAGGTTGGCCTCCGTTCCTCCGACCTGGAACGGAATCTGGAACAAGCCGCCGAGCGTTCCGATCTCGACGACGTAGTCGCCCGGTGGAACCTGCGCGCCGCTTTGGTCGACCTGGTCCCACTTGTAGTTGAGCGTGCCGAGCGGACCGACGAGGACTTCCTGGATCAAGCAGTCCGCGTCGAACACGAGGCCGCCCGAATCGTCGAACACCTTCCACGGGCAACCCGCGAAGCCGCCGATCAGGTCGGTGTTGTTCGTGACGGAGAAGTAGACGGGACAGCCGAGCGGCGCGGGGTCCGGTCCCACCTGGACCGTGATGATCTGCGCCCCGGCGGACAGCGCGAGGACGGGAAGGGCGACGAAGGTCTTGAGCACTCGCATGATGGACTCCGCTCCAGAGACAGGTCTGGGAGCATCCTAACCCGGTCGCGGGATCGCGGGCGTCCCGCTCTCGCTCAGCGCGGTTTCGGCTGGAACTTCGCGTGGCAGAGCTCGCACGACATCCGCAGCGGGGCGTAGGTGCTCGCCACCCGGGCCGGATCGTTCGCGCGCGCGGCCATCAGCGACGCGTCGAGTCGCTGCAGAAAGAGCTTGTGAAGGTTGCGAAACTCCGCCGGGTCGCCCTGAAACGAGGAGCGCGCGAGGTGCCGCTCGAAGGCGGGATCCGTCCCCCACCGCTTGAGCGACTCGAGGGAGCTCAAGGCCGTGGAGGGCGAGCCGAGGTTGCGCTCCACCTGCTTCGTCTCCCAGTCCATCTGGAGCATCACCCCGTGCAGGCTGTACTTCGGCGTAGCGTCCTCGCAGGCGGCCGCGAGCGGCAAAACGACCAGGAGGAGGGCCGCCGCGATGCGGCGCCGGAACATGGGCGACCTATTCGCTGCTGGCCGCCTTGGCCACGGCTTGGTCGATCGTGTTCTGGATGGCGCTCTCCATCTCTTCGACCCAGTCTTCGCCGAAGTCGCGCTCGAGCAGGTCTTTCTCGGAGAACTCCCAGCGGCCCGAGCGAGCATCGAAGTCAAACTGATAATCGTGCTCGCTACCGTCGTCCTCGGTGACCATGACGAGGACGATGTTATTGGGCTCGTCGAGCTCCAGTCGAAAGCTAGCCATGGCCGGAAGAATACCCCTTCCGCCCCAAACGAGGCAACGGGGTCAGGATTCCCTCGCCCGCCCCATCGTGATCTCGCCTTCCTCGGGGATCAGGTCGAACTCCTTGTCCTCACGCCAGTTGGAAACGCTGTTGAACTGGTCCCGAAGGGCCTTCAGCACCGCCATGTAGCCCGCGTCGATCGGCACGCGTCCGGAATCGACCATCGTGCCGCCGGCATCGTAGAGACAGAGCTCGAGCTGCGTGCTGCGCCCCTCGTCGGGGCGCGTCACTTCGAGCTGGAGCTCGGGACGGGGAAGACCTCCCACGGGCCGCACGCGATAACGTGCGGACTGTCCCGGCGCCAGACGGAACATTCGTAACGGCATGGCGATCGTGTTGTTGGCTCCGCGCGGACTCGGAGACGACTGAGTGGATCCCACACCTTGCAGGAATCCCCTCCCTCTCAGCCACGATGCTCCGCGTATCGCGTGGAATTCGCAAGCACTTCCCTTTCCTCCTTTCGCCGATTCCCACGACTTAGAATCCGCGCGTGCACGAGTTGCTGAAGCCCGCGGACGTCTCACCGCACGAAGCGGCGCTCCGTTGCCGGGCTTATCTCCGTCGGCGGCGCGCGTGGTGGCTTGCTCTCTCGCTGCGATCATCCACAGATGTGGATAACTTCGCTGCCTATGGTGCGTTCGACGAGATCGCCCGCGAGATCGAGTGCGGAGAGGACCCGCGGAGCGGCTTGCAAGAGCTCGCGCACGCGCTCGACGCGAGCCTTGCGGAACAGCCGAATACGGTTCTCGGCATGGCCCTTGCCTTGACGATCCGCCGACACCGGCTCCCCCCCTTTCTGCTCCGGGGTCCCGTCGAAACGCGCCTTCGGCATCTCGACGTCCACGCCTACGCGACGCGCGAGGAGCTTCTGGCCTTCCTGAAGCGTCTCGTCCATCCCACGGGTCGCGTGTGCCTCCGTCTTCTGGGACGCGCCGACGAGCGCACCGAGGTTCTCGCCGACGCGCTCGCCAACGGCGTGCAGCTCACCGCCTGGCTCGTGGACCTGCCCGCCGTCTGGTCGCGCGGCCGCCTCCCCATCCCCATGGAGGACCTGACGCGGTTCGGCGTCGGCCTGAAGCAACTCGGCGAAGCGCGGCACGACGACGCGTTTCGAAGGCTGATGGCGCACCAGATCGCGCGCGCCCGGGAGTGGCTCGCCCGCGGCTGGCCGCTCGCGGAGGAGCTCGGTCCCTGGCACGGCCGCCAGCTCGCCTTCTTCCTGCGCTGGCACGCCGCGGCGCTCAACGCCATCGAAGTTGGGGATTTTGCCGTCTTGCGCAAGCGACCCCGCGGAGGCGTCCTGCGCGCGTTGGCCTGCTTAAGCGCCAGCGCGGCGACGACCCGCGCACCGGCTCTGAGCTGAGGGCTGGATCGCGCGGGAGGGCTGGCAAAGAGAAAGAGTGCAACCGATACTGGTTCTTGGAAGTCCCTTCTTCCAAACCGATGCCGCGCCGCCGCAAAAGCGTCCTCGCCAACCTCTTCGAGGGATGGGGAATGCTCTGGGGTGCCTGGTCCGCCGCGGGAACGCCCGTGCCGGTTCAGCTTCCCGAGCTCGAGCACAAGACGGACGAGGAGGCCTTGCGGGCCGCCTGGGAGGCGGTCGGCCAGAGCCTATGGGCCGCTATGGGTGCCTTCGAACGCGAACAGGGATGGGGGGACGACAACGATGCCCGGAGAGACGCTGGACGGAGAGACGCCGAGTCACCTGTCCCCTGAGCCGACGAGCGTCACGATCACAACGACCTACATGGGCCTGCTGCCGCCACCGAGCTCCCTGCAAGGCTACGAAGCCGTTCTGCCCGGCGCCGCCGAGAGGATCCTCGCGCTCGCCGAGAGACAGTTGCGTCACCGCCAGGACTTCGATTCCGGTCGGCTTCGGATCAGCGCTCGAATCGCAACGGCTGCCCACCGCGAGCGAATGTGGGGAATAGTCCTCGGATTCGTTCTTTCCGCCGGCGCGCTTGGCGGAGCCATCGTCGCTGGCGGGTGGATCGGCGCGATGCTAGGAGCGGGTGGCCTGGCCGGTCTCGCGGGCGCCTTCTTGATCCATCTCCGGCACCGGGACTAGAGCTCTCGTTCGTCCCAGCTTTCCACGCCGCGCTCCCGAGTTATCCACGGGTTCTCCACGAAAACCTTTCGCGGTCGAAAGAGCGTAACAACGCCTCGAACCCGGGGGTCCATCTCAAGCTTCCCCATCCGCCTCGTCGATCGACGGGCTGCCCCACAGGCCTTTTCGGGAGCAGTTCATGGTCACGGTGGAAGCGGCTTCGGGCGGGCCATTCGCCCCGTCCCGTCCGAGGGGGAGGGAAACGTACGACGCCGGGCGATCCAACGCGGGTCGTGCGGCGGCATGGATGCTCGTCGCGTCCCTGATCGCCGGTTGCGGCGGCGGGGGCGGCGGGAGCGGCGGCGGCACGCCGCCCGACGGTGCCACCGGCGCCGAGATGACCGTCGATCCGCCGGCGGGCTGGATCAGCTCCGGCCCGGAGGGCGGACCGTTCGCGCCGGACAGCCAGGTCTACACCGTGACGAACACCGGCGATGAGGATCTCGTCTGGTCGGCCGCCGGTTTGGGCCTCACCTTCTCGACGCCCGCTGGCGTCCTCGGGCCCGGGGAGTTCGAGCTCGTGACCGTCGGCTTAGACCCCGCGGTCGTCGACCTGCTGCCACCCGGGCTCTTCGTCGCGAACCTCTCCTTCCTCAATCAGACCAACGGCGTCGGCGACCTCAACGTCGCGGTGGAGCTCACCGTCAACGAGCTCGGCTCGCTGAGCGTCACGCCCTCGACGGGCTTCCTCGCCGCGGGCCTCGTCGGAGGGCCGTTCACGCCGGACAGCGCGGACTACACGCTCGAGAACGCCGGCGGCGTGGACCTGACCTGGTCGGCGACGTCCTCGCACTCCTGGCTCTCGGCTTCGCTCACCGGCGGAACCCTCTCTCCGGGGCAGCAGCAGGTGGTGACGATCGCGATCGATCAGGGCGCCGCCGCGACCTTCTCCGCGGGTCTCTATCCCGCGGCGATCACGTTCGTCAACGAGTCCAGCACCGAGGCGGACACGGTCATCGTGGTCGCGCTCGACGTCAAGGAAGAGGGCACCCTCGCGGTCACTCCGGCCCTCGACTTCACGCCGCTCGGACCGCCCGGCGGACCCTTCGCGCCGCCGTCGCAGGGATACGTGCTGACGAACACCGGGGACACGCAGATCGCGTGGAGCGCTTCCGCGACGCAGAGCTGGGTCTCGCTCTCGAAGACGTCCGGCACGCTGGCGGCCGGCGCGCAGGAGACCGTGACCGTGTCGATCAACGCGGGGGCGACCGCGTCGTTCCTCGACGGCGTCTACAACGACACGGTCAGCTTCACCAACCTCACCAACGGGCTCGGGAACGACACCCGCAACGTCGTCCTGACCTTGCAGTCCGCTCCCGGTACCCTGAGCGTCGATCCGAACGGCGACTTCGACAGCGTGGGACCCGAAGGCGGCCCGTTCGCACCGGCCTCGATGACCTACACCCTCTCCAACACCGGCGGCCAGACGCTCGCTTGGACGGCGCTCTCCACCGCCCTTTGGGCCACGGTCTCGAGCCCCGGCGGCACGCTCGCGCCCGGAGGCTCCACCGCCGTGGTGGTCGCCGTCGACCAGGGCTTCGCGGCGACGCTTCCGACCGGGCTCTACAACGGTCTCGTGTCGTTCACGAACACGACGACCGGCGCGGGCAGCACGACGCGAAACGTCTCGCTCGAGGTGACGTCGACCTCGGGCGGCGGAGCTCCGGTGTTGCCCCCCGGCCCCGGTTGGAGCGGTTCGACGAACGAGCCGCCGCAGGTCGGCAGCGGCCCCGGCGACGACGCGAAAGTGGTCGCGCGCTGGAACGTCGTGCCGCACCAGCAGATCCAGGGCGACTTCTTCATCGGCGTCCCCGCCTTCCACGTCAACGGCATCGACCGCGTCGAGATGGCGGTCGAGGGCGGACCGTGGACGCCGGTGACGCAGATGACGTTCAACACCAGGACGCAGACGTGGGAGTACACGGCGATCCTCCGCGAGAGCGACTACTCCCAGAACGACGAGATCGAGGTGCGCGCCATCGCGTATCCGGTCGTGGGCAAGCCGCGGCTGCTCGATTCGCTCTTCGTCTACGTCGACCGCGACGACCAGCTCCAACACGTCGTGAAGTGGGCCGCGCCGTTCGGTAGCGACAGCTCGGGCGACGGCTCGCAGGGCAACCCGTACCGGACGATCGGCAAGGCGGCGGTCGAGGTCGCCGCGGCGCAGGGCGGGCTCGCGGACGGCGGCTTCGTCTACCTCGCGGCGGGCGACTACGACCACTCCGCGCCGCCGAGCTCGCTGAACACGGCGAACCTCTGGCTCACGGTCCAGCCGGGGCCGGGCCTCACCAAGGCGGACTGCCGCATCACCGACGGGATCAACCCGGGCTTGAAGACCGGGCGCGTGCGGCTCTACGACCTCACGATCAAGGACATCCTCTACTCCGAGTCGGGCAAGGGTCAGAAGATCTGGGCCGACAACTGTCACTTCGAGGGCAACGGGCAGGAGACGTCGGTACACCCGGTCGGCTGGTTCACCGGCTTCGCGGCGGAGTACCTCACCGACACGATCGTCAGCGACGACAAGCTCGGCTTCGAAAACACGAACATCTGCCGGAACGTCCAGGCGCTCCGCCTCGGCAGCGACGTGTTCGGACAGACGAAGCTGGTCGTCAACTGCATCGTCGACGACGTCGACCGCGGTTCCCAGACGAGCTGGCACCCCGACGTGTACGACTTCGGCGCGGCCGGGAACAACTTCGACAACTACCTGATCTACGGCCTGACGGCGACGAACTGCAACGCGCAGGGCATCTTCTCCGCGGACGAGGTGGGCTCGGTCGACAACTCGGCGTTCATCAACTGCCTGTTCGAGATCGGCGGCCACGCGAGCCAGTGGGAGGTACCCTCCAACCACCTGCTGCTCTGGAACACGACGCTGGCAGAGCACAGCTACAACTGGCGCACGCCGCAGTCGACGCTCACGAACATCTCGGTCCGCGGCACGGTCTTCAACAAGATGTCGATCGCGGGCGGGGGCGATTCGGTCGACGACGCGTGGTTCGAGGACAACCACTTCATCGACTCGGCCTCGCTCGTCAAGGGAACCGACGCCACCACGGGCAGCGCGGGATTCAAGGACTCCGCCGGCGACGACTATTCGCCGTCGGCGTCGTCCCCGCTCAAGGACCGGATGTCGCCGGTCGTCGCGGGCGACCTGAACAACGACCCGCGCAGCGACCCGACGAGCGTCGGCGCCTACGAGTGATCAGTCGGGCCGGACGGCGACGCGCAACGCCGTCCGCTGCGACGCGAAGCGGAACGCCTCCTCCACCCGCTGGAGCGGAAACTCCGCGCC
Organism: Planctomycetota bacterium; assembly: GCA_028278425.1. Taxonomy (GTDB): domain Bacteria; phylum Planctomycetota; class UBA1135; order UBA1135; genus JANQEJ01. Next base: position 16,454 of record JANQEJ010000331.1, read on the forward strand.
GACGGCTTCGGCGAAGGGGAATTCGCTTCCCTCGCCGCCGAGGAACTCGAGCGCCGCGCCCAGGTCCTCCGGAGCGTAGTCGTGCACGCCGCGCACGGTCAGCATGCGCCGCACGATCGTCTCGGGCTCGAGGCACGGGCCGGTCGGGTTGACCGCGCCCACCAGGACGTACGTCGCCCCGGTGCGCAGCAGGAACGGCGCCTGCTCGACGGCGGCGCGCTGGCCGGTGAGCTCGAAGCCCACGTCGGCGCCGCGTCCGTCGGTGGCCGAGGTGAGCTCGTGCTCCAGCTTCCCGCGCTCGCGCTCGGGATCGAAGGCGGCGACGGCGCCGAAGCGCAGGCTGCGCTCGCGCCGCAGGCGGTCGGGCTCGGCAACGACGACGCGGGCGCCCCGCTTGGAGGCCCACGCGCTCGCGGTCAGCCCGAGCAGCCCCGCGCCTTGCACGAGGACGACCTGGCCGGACAGATCGCCGGCCGTGCGAAGCGCGGCCGCGGCGGTGGCGGTCGCGCAGCTCGCCGGAGCGGCGACCGCGTCGGAGAGCCCTTCCGGAACCGGAACGATCGCGGTGCCCTGGCGCAGGAGGCAGTGATCGGCGAGCCCGCCGCTCAGCTCGGAGCCGGCGACCTCGATCTCGTGGCCGTACTTGAAGAGCCGCTCGCACTTCTGCGGCATGCCGCGCTCGCAGAAGAAGCAGCGCTCGCACGAGACGGTGAGCGACCACGTGACGCGGTCGCCGACCCGGATCTCGCGCTCGGAATCCCAGTAGCGCACCTGGCCGGCCGTCGCCTCGACCTCGCCCAGGATCTCGTGCCCGAGAATCGTCGGCACGGCCGCCGCGCGTTCGCCGCGCCAGGCGTTCAGGTCGTTCCGGCAGAGCGTGCAACAGCGGATGCGGACCAGAACCTCGCCGTCCGCGAGCGCGCGCACGCTGGTCTCGCGCAGCTCGAGCGGACGAGCCGGACCCTCGAACACGACGGCGCGCGTGGCGATGGCGGCGGGCGATCCGGCGCTCATGGCCCGGTCCTACCAAATTTCAGTCCTGATAACCCGCGCCCATTCACGGCTCAGGGCACCGCCTTTCGAAGGATCCCGATCTGCCCGCCGTGGTAGAGGTCGTGGTGCAGGAGGAAGCGCAGGCTGGCGAAGCGCTCGTCGAACGCCGCGTCGTCCATCCGCGGGATGGTCGCGAGGAGCCGCGCCTGGTTGGCGTCGAGCCGCTCGAGTGCGGCCTTCCACGCCTCTTCGGAGGCCCGGGGCGGCTCGGGGAAGTCGACCTCCGGCCCGCTCGGCGGGAGGCTCGCGTCGGGATTCGCCATGCGGAGCTCCAGCCGGTCGCACGCGAACTCGCGCCAGGCGAGGAGATGGAGGACGAGCTCCCAGATCGTGTGCCCGCCGGCGATCGGGCGCGCGGCGGCAATCTCGGCCGGGATGCCGGTGAGGATCGCGCGCGTGCAGGGCCCGTGGAACGCCTCGCCCTCCTCGTCGCCGGCGTAGACGCGGGCGAAGAGCCGGCAGAACTCCTCCCGGCGGTTCACGCTCCGCCCGCCGGTTGCAGGATCGGCAGAAGGCGGCAGGCCGCGAGCACGACGAGAGCAACGTGCTGGTTCTCCATCGAGAAGAGCACGCAGAGCCTGTCCTTGTTCGGCCCCGTCTCGCCGAGGACCTCGCGGCGGGTCCCGCAGACCCCGCCCAGCCCGGGAAGCTCCTGCTTGAGGTCGAGGCCGGACCGCAGCGCGACGTCCTTGAAGCTCACCTCGGTGCGCAGCTCCATTCGCCGGTCGTCGGGCGTTCCCGCGAGGACGGCGAGGTCCAGCGTCATCAGGTTGCCGCGCTCGTGTCCGCGGACCCGCATCGGTTCGTGGAGCGAATGAAACTCGTCGGGAAGCGGCGGGTCGGTCTCGATGAGGCGGATGTCCTGCTCGTCGTTGCGCCAGAAGTAGCGGCCGACGACGAGCTGCGCGCCGTCCGGCTCGTCGATGCGCCAGCGGCGGATGTAGGCGTACGAATCGTCACCGCCCATCGTCCGGCCGGCGATGCCGGTGAGCTGCTCGATCTCCGTGATCTTCAAGGGCCCGATGCGCATGTCGTTCCTCAGCGAAAGAAGTTGCGGAGCTCCTCGAGCAGACCCGCGTCGGCCGCTTCCGGCAGCGCCGGACCCCGGGCGAGCGAGTCCAGCTTCTCCAGTCGCGCGAGCAGCTCCTCTTCGTCGAACGTCGCGGTGACGAGGCCGCGCTCGGCCAGGTGGCGGGCCGTCGCGGTCTGGTGGTCGTTTCGTTGCTCGTGCATGCGCGCGAGGCGCGGCAGCACGAGCACGGGCTTCTCCAGCTCGAGCGCTGTCAGGATCGTGCCCATCCCGGCGTGTGAAACGACGACGCGCGCGGCGTGGACCTTGTCGCGGAACTCGTCGGGCGTGAGCGAGCGCACCCAGTCGATCGCGCGCGGGGGCGAGTCGGTCGGCCCGACCTGCGCGAAGACGTCGTCGCGGCCCGTCGAGCCCGCCCAGGCGTCGACCGTGTTGACCAAGCGGTCGAAGGGACCCTGCGTGCCGACGGTGACGAAGATCACAGCACCGCCCCCGCGAACCGCGGGCCACCCTCGCGCGCGAGATGCTCCCACTGCGTCAGCCACAGGTCGGCGCAGGCGCCCGCCTTTTGACCGGAGAGCGAGAGCTCCTCGGCGTTGGCGATCGAGTCGATCCACACGGTGCGCGCGCCCAGGAGCTTTCCGAAGCGCAGCGCGAAGTAGCCGACCGCGGCCCCCGTCGAGAGGACGAAGTCCGGACGCTCGCGCGCGACGACCCAGAGGACGCGCAGAGCCTGGAGCAGGAGCGCGAGCTTGTTCCAGCGCGACGCGTCGTGAACCGTGCGGAAGCGTGCGCCGGCGACGTGGTTGCGGTAGCCCTCGTCCGTCGTCAGGTAGCAGACGTCGAGCCCCTCGAAGGCCGGCCGGAGGCGCTGGAGCTGCACCCAATGTCCGCCGCCGGAGGCCACCGCGAGGAGCTTCTTCACGCCTCGCCCTCGAAGGCCTCGCGCCACGCGCGGCGCCGGCGCCACACGCTGCGCCATTCCTCGAACGACCGGCGGCCGCCGGGACGCGCCCAGCCGAAGAGCCCGAAGGCCGCCATCCGCGTGAACGCCCACGCGTCGAGCATCCGCACGCCGAAGCGCGCGGACGCGCGGCTCCAGTGCTTCTTGAAGAGCAGTGCCTTCGCGCTGAAGAGCCGCACCATCTTGTCGGCGCGCACCGGCTCCGACGCGCCGCCGTGGTGCACGATCGCCGCGCGCGGCGTGACGCGGCAGCGTCCGGCGCGCAGGCAGAGGTCCGCGTCCTCGCCGTACATGAAGAACGCCGGGTCGAAGCCGCCGAGCTCCGTCCACGTCGTGCGCCGCACGAGGAGGAAGCACCCGGACACGACGTCGACGTCGCGCTCCGTGTCGCGCGGCCAGCGTCCGAGCGATTCGGGATCGAAGAGCCTGCTGTGGCGGAAGAGCGACGCGAGGCCGCTGCCGTGGCAGAAGAGGCTCCACGGGGTCGGCGCGCCCCAGCACGAGCCGCGGTTCAGGCTCCGGTCGGCGAAGAGAGTGCGGCCGCCCCACACGCTCGCCTCGGGGTGCGCGTCGGCGAAGGCGACGAGCTCCTCGACCGCGCGGTCGAGCACCTCGGTGTCGGGGTTCAGGAGCAGGAGGTACTCCCCGGTCGCGTGACCCGACGCCAGGTTGTTCGCGCGCGCGAAGCCGACGTTTTCCTCGAGCGCGACGAGCTTCACGCCGGGAAGCTCCGCGGCGATCGCGTCGGCCGAGCCGTCGCTCGAGGCGTTGTCGACGACGATCACCTCGAAGGGGAACGCCGTCGTCTCGGCGAAGACCGAACGCAGGCAGGCGAGCGTCAGATCGCGCGTGTTGTAGCTGACGACGACGATCGAGACCTTCACGGCTGAAGCGCGGGCTCCACCTTTTCCCGCGCGCGCGAGCGTCGCGAGGCGAGCCGTTCCGGGGCCACGCCCGCGATCGCCGCGAGCAGGAAGTACCACACGATCAGGTTCTGGTGGGCGTACGTGATCGCGATCGCGATGAACATCGCCGCGTGCGTCAGGAGCGAGACGCCGAGAGCCCAGCAGATCGCCACCTTGTACCTGCTGGCCGAGAACTTGCGCCACGAGCGGCCCACGCCGCCGAAGGCGAGCGCGATGATGAGGATGAAGAGCAGCATCGAGAAGACGCCGCCGCGCACGCCCTCGAGGATGTACTGGTTCGTGACGTCGTTCAGCCCGCGCCCCCAATGGCGCGTGGATTCCGTGCCGACCAGCCACCACTCGCCGAAGTAGTGGATCGAGCGATCGATCAGGTAGTAGCGGTGCCACCCCGTCGACCCGCCGACGAGGTCGATGCGGGCGATCAGGTGCCAGACCGGCGCCTTCATCACCATGTGCAGCGTGACGAGCATCACGACGATGGTCCAGCGCACCGCGCGCATGTTGCGGCGCAGGAAGAACGCCGCTCCGCCCGCCGCGGCCGCCATGACGCCGGCGACCGGCGTGCTGGAAGCGCAGAGCAGGATGATCAGAAGCGCGCTCCCCGCGCCGACCACCGCCTGCCGGCGGGCCTTCGGCCCGTGCCACCACTTCGCGACGATCAGCGGCAGGAGCGCCGCCCAGAAGCAGCCCGCGAGGATGGCGTGCGGGAAAGGCCCCTGGCAGCGGAGCCTCCCCTCGCGCACGTCCGTGACGGCGGGAACCCCGCCGAGGAGCGCGAAGGGGTTGCGCTGCGTGACGCGCTCGACGACGAAGGCGAGCGCGACCGGAACCGCGAGAATGATCACGCTCGTGATCGTCCGGTCGAGGTCGGCCCAGTTGCGCACGACGCAGCGGAAGAAGAAGTACATCCCGAGCGCGTCGTACATGCGCCCCAGCTTGGTCACGACCGCGGCGCGGTCGCCCCAAAGCCATACGTACGCGACGGAGCCGACGATCGACCACGCGACGATCGCGGTGTCGATGCGCTTCCAGCGGAAGCCGCCGAGCTCGCCGCGCAGGAAGATGCGCCCCAGCCCGAACAGGATGATCAGGCGCATCAGGTTGAAGTCGAAGCCGGCGAGGACGAGGCGCTGTCCCGGCGCGATCAGGCACGCCATCGCGAGCACGGGCAACCCCGCGTAGCGACGCGGGAGCAGAAACACCGCGAGCCCCAGCACGATCGTCGCCACGAGCCCGAGCGGGTGCAGCGACGTCTGGTTGAACTCGACGCCAAGCTGAACGGCCGCGAGCGACATGGATCAGTCCGCCGCGCGGCCTCCGTCGAACAGGCGCCCGTCGAGGACCTTCGCCGCGATCGCTTTGCCCGCGATCTCGTGCGCCACCGGCGTCCAGTGATAGTGCGAGCGCATGAAGTAGATCTGCTCCGTGGCGAGACGCGGCTCGAGCAGGTCTTCCGACTTCACGTAGTGCACGCCCTCGCGCTCGAGATCGAAGTCGTCGAACGGGAACATGTCCACGAGCCGCTTCGGATCCTCGCGGTAGGCCGGGATGCTGTGGATCACGAGCGGCACGTTCCGCTCGCGGCAGGCGGCGTAGATGCGTTCGAAGATCGACCCCGCGAGCCTGCGCTGGGCGGCGGAGCGCTCGTCGCCGGCCTCCGGCGGCGTCGCGCCCTCGCCGGCGTCGAGGTTGCGCAGGTTCTCCTCCACCATCTCGCCCTTGAGCGCGGTGGTGATGCTCTCCTTCAGCAGCGCGAAGGCGTTCGACCGTTCAGACAGCCGGATCAGGAACCAGTTCGTGTTCAGGAGATTGCCCATCGTCCCGAGCGGAACGTAACGCTCGGCGAGCTGCACCAGCTCCCCGTCCTGCAGCGCGAAGAGCCCCGAGCGCACGTTGTCGACCAGGTCGTTCGCGTAGAACGAGACGAGGACCACGTCGGGGTCGTACTTGAAGAGCTCGCGCTCGAGGTAAAGGTACTCCTCGGCGTTCGAGTAACCGGAGACGCCCGCGTTGAGCACCTGGACGTCGTGCCCCGCCGCGCGCAGCTCGCGCTCGAGCACCGAGGAGAAGCATTCCTCGAAGTCGACCTCGTAGCCGATCGTGAACGAGTCGCCGAGAGAGACGATCCGCTTCGTGCCCGCGGGCTTCGCGTAGGCGTAGTCCCGGTCGGCCCGCATCCCCTGCTCGTTGATGTCGAACCAGACCTCGACGTCGGCAGACTTGTGGCGGTACCGCGAGCCGGGCAGGTTGATCCGCAGCCCGAAGTCGGACTCCACGACGCAGCGCGGGAATTTCGGCTGCTCCCCGAAGACGAGGAGCACCAGCCCCTCGAAGACGAAGCAGACCGCGACGAGGCCGATCGCCACGGCCACGAGCCGCTTCAGGATGCGCCGGCGCCTGCCGCCCCCGGCGGCGGGTCGCGCGTCGGATTGTGCCGTTTCGGGTTGCACCTTCCCCCTACCTCGGCCGATGGAGGATCGGCCTGAACGAGTATTAATACGGTTTAGCGGCCGCGAAGGCGCGCTACGAGCCCCTGCGGGAGCAGGCTGAAGAGCAGGGCCTTGTGGTAGTGCGGGTCCAGCGGGTGCAGCGCGGAGCAGGCGAGCCCGGTGCGGATCGCGGAGGCGAGCTTCCCCGCGCGGCGCTGGTCGACGACGCTCTCCATGAAGTGGGCGGCCAGGTTGTTGTCGCGCAGGCGGTTGCGCCCGAGCGCGGAGGCCGGCTGGTAGAACTCCGCCGCGCGCGACTCGTCGATGCCGCGGCGGGCGCAGGCGCGCGCGCAGACCTCGTGGACGTCGCGCTGCCGCCGCTCGACGTCGGCGCGCGTGCGCGAGCCGGCGCTGACGCGGTAGGAGTAGAGGCACTCCCCCAGGACCATCATCGGATGCTCCTCGCCGACGCGAAGGTTGAAGTCGAAGCCCTGCCCGATGAAGAGCGACTCCTGAAAGCGCATCCCGATCAGAAGCGAGCGCCGGTACATCGCGGTCGGATCGTGCGCGGGCATGCGCATGCGTTCGATCGCGGCGCGGCACTGTTCGCGGTCGAGCGCGCGCGTGCGCGGCGCGATGTGGCGGCCCTCTAGAATCAAGTCGTGACCGGAAAAGACCGCCGCGAGGTCGGGGTTCTCCATCAGCGCCGTCGCCTGGCGTTCCAGCCGTTCCGGGTGGCTGAGGTCGTCGGCGTCCTGCACCGCGAAGAACTCGCCGCGCGTCTCGTCGAGCGTGCGGTTGATCGCGACCGACTTGCCCGCGTTCTCCTGCCGCCGGGTGTGCAGGCGCGGATCCTTGACGTCCGCGATGGCCTTGAGCGAGCCGTCGACCGAGCCGTCGTCGACCACGTGGAGCTCGAAGTTCTCCCAGGTCTGGTTGAGGATGCTCTCGACTGATGCACGCAGCGTGTCCTTCGCGTTGTACGCGGACATCACGACCGTGATCAACGGCAGGTCGGGCGTGGACGTCGCTACTTTCGTCGCTTGCGGCATGCGGCCACCACGAAATCGCTGGGGAGTTTTCCGTCGGACAGGAGCTCGTCCTCCGCCGCGTAGCACCGGCGGAGCAGCTCGCGCGTCTCGCCGTCGTCGCCGCGGAAGTTGTGCGCGATGTTCTCGAACAGGAGGTGGAGGAGCGTCCCGCCGTACTCGCGCACTTCGAGCACGTCGAACACCTCCCGCAAACCGGGCAGAATCTCGGCCGAGTCGACCGCCTCGGAGGGATCCTGGAGGATCATGCTGAGCTTGCTGGGGCGGACCGCCGCCTCGCGCACGCGCCCGTCGTGCCACTGCACGCGGTAGCGCTCGGGCAGCTCGCCGAGCAGCCGGTTGGTCTGCGCGAGCTGGTCGTCCGTCCACTGGAAGCGCGTCGGCCCGACGTACTCGTCGATCAGGAAGAGCCCCTCCTCGCGCAGGAGGTCGTCGATCGCGCCGAGGATCTTCCGCATCGGCGCGAAGTGGTGCAGCGACTGCTCCGCGATGACGACGTCGTAGCTCCCCTTGTCCCCCGCGAGCTCGTAGACGTCGGCGACGCGAAAATCGAGCACGCCGTCGAGCCCCTCCTCGCGGGCCCGTCGCTTGGCGTGCTCGATCCGCGTCTCGGAGAGATCGAAGCCGTCGAGCCGCTCGAAGACGCCGAGCTTGGCCCACTCGATCTCCCGGTGCCCGGTGCCGCAGGCTAGCGACATCGCGACCAGCCCTTCGCGCCCCGCGAGGTACTTCGCCGCGAGATAGGCGCGCGCGTCGACGTCGGGTTCTCCCGAGACGAGCTCGTTCCAGCGCCGCTGGATGCCCGGCACGTCCCACCAGTGCGTCGGCTTCGCCTCGGTGTGCTTCCAGGCCTCCTTGACCTTGCGCTTCCCGTTGGGCGAGAGGACCGCCGCGATCCGCCCCCAGTTCCCCCGGCGTGCCTTCGCGGCGAGCTTGCGGAAATCGTGGGCGTTCACGAAGTTGCCGAACACGGGCCCAGTCTGGGACACCTGCACGCCGTGCTCAAGACCGCTAAGATGTCCCGTCCGTGATCGAAGGAGGGAGACGAATGGAGATTCAGGCCCACGGGCTCACGGACATCGGGCGCGTCCGCCAGAACAACGAGGACGCCTTCCTGATCGACGACGAGCTGGGCGCCTACGCCGTGTGCGACGGCCTCGGCGGCCACCGGGCCGGCGAGACGGCGGCCCGGATCGCGATCGAGACCGTGCAGGCGGCGCTCAAGGAGGCCGGCGACGAGGTGACCACCGCCGTCGGGAGCGAGGACGAGCACAAGATCCTCCGCGAGGTGGTCCGGCGCGCGGTGGAGAAGGCCGGTCAGGCGGTCTGGAAGATGGCGAAGGGCGATCCGGAGCTGTCCGGGATGGGGTGTACGCTCACCGTCCTCCTGGTGTCGGGCAGCAAGGGGGCGATGGCCCACGTGGGCGACTCGCGGCTCTATCTCCAGCGCGACGGGGCAACCTGGCAGCTCTCGCGCGACCACACGATGGCCGCCGACATGGTCCGGCGCGGCCTGATGACGCCGGAGGCGATGCGGGATCACCACTACTCCAACGCGCTGAGCCGCGCGCTCGGGATGCAGGAGTTCGTGGACTCCGACAAGCTGATCCTCGACATCCTGCCGGACGACCGCTTCCTGCTCTGCACGGACGGCCTGACGAACAAGATCGAGGGGTTGGCCGAGCTCAACACCTTCCTCGGCTCCGAGGACCTGCCGTCGATCCCGGGCCAGCTCGTCGAGCTCGCCAACAAGCGAGGGGGCGAGGACAACATCACCGTCGTCACCATCGCCGCGACGGCTTCCCACGAGGAGCAGGCCAAGCTCGGCGCGTTTGCGCTGGGCGTGCGGAGCGGCCTTTCCATCCTGCGGGAGCTCGAGCCGTTCAAGGGCCTGCGCTTCGTCGACTTCGTGCGGATCTACAACATCGCCCGGGCCATCGACGTGGATGCCGGCAACGTGGTCTACGAGGCAGGCCATGACCTCACCGGCGTCTACGTCCCCGTGACGGGCTCCTACGTGCTCGAGGGCGACGGCCGCGATCAGAAGATCGGGCCGGGCGACCCGATCGGGCTGACGAGCCTCCTCGTGCCCCGCAAGGCCCGCCGGAAGATGACCGCCACCGAGAGCGGCCGGATCATCTGGATCCACGGCGAGGACCTGATGGAGCTCGCGCAGCGGCGCCTGCGGCTCGGCGTGCGGGTCCTCAGCAGCCTGTCCCGGCTCTTGAGCGAGGAGCTGCAGCGGCACGGGCACTCGCTGAAGGAGATTCCCGACTCGCCGCCCGACAAGCCCTGGTGGAGCCCGTCGAGCTGGCTTTGAGCTACTGAACGCCTACCCTGGCGGTCGACAGCTAGAGGCGATGGAGCCCAGACGCTTCGACGGCGTCCTCTGCTTCGGCGGCGAGGACTGGTGGTACCACAACCGGGGCCACTACGACATGCAGATGATGCGCGAGCTCTCCGCGCACGTTCCGGTCCTCTACGTCAACTCGATCGGCATGCGCGCACCGAAGGTGGCCGAGGGCACGATGTTCTTCCGGCGCGTGCGGCGCAAGCTGAAGAGCCTCGCGCGCGGGCTCGTGCGCGTGCGCGAGAACTTCATCGTGTACAGCCCGTTCGTCGTGCCCGGGAAGCCGGGGATGGCGCTGAGCCAAAGGCTCTTGCCGTTGCAGCTCAAGCGCGCGACGAAGATCCTCGGGATGCGGAGTCCCCTGGTCTGGGTCGCGTGTCCGCCGGGCGCGACGGCGATCGACGCCCTGGATCCGGTCGGGCTCGTCTACCAGCGCACCGACCGCTTTGAAGCCTTCCCCGGCGTCGACGGGGACGAGATCCGCGGCTACGACCGCAGGTTGAAGGACGCCGCCGACGTCACCGTGTTCTGCTCGGGGCTGCTCTACGAAGAGGAGGCGCCGGGCTGCCGCAAGGCGGTCTTCGTCGACCACGGCGTCGATTTCGAGCGGTTCTCCGCCGCCGGCCGCGCGCGGAACGAGCCGGCCGACGTGGCCGCACTGGGCCGGCCGCGCGTTGGCTTCGTCGGCGGGATCGACAGCCACACGTTCGACCCCGAGCTCTTCCTCGCCGTCGCGAAGGCGCTACCGGAGGCCGTCTTCGTGCTGGTCGGGGCCTGTTCGCTCCCCGATGGCTGGTGCCGGCTCGAGAACGTGCACCTGCTCGGGCAAAAGGACTACGCCGAGGTTGCCGATGCCATGGCGGCCTGTGACGTTCTGATCATGCCTTGGAACCGGAACGAGTGGATCAAGGCCTGCAATCCCGTGAAGCTCAAGGAATACCTCGCCGTCGGCCGCCCGGTCGTGAGCACGCCCTTTCCCGAGCTCGCCAAGTACGACGGCTACGTGCGCGTCGGCGCGGACGCCGATGCCTTCGCCGCCCAGGTGCGCGCCGCGCTCGCCGACGGCTCCGACCCGGAGCGCCTGCGCGCGCGGGTCAGCGAGGAGTCGTGGACGTCGCGCGGGGAGCGTATGCTCGCGCATCTCGCGGAATCCGGCCTGGAGCCCATGGAAGGAGAACGAACGTGACACCTCCTCCGGTCAAGAAGGTCTGTGTCGTCGGGCTCGGCTACACCGGGCTGCCGACCGCCGCCGTGCTCGCCTCGCGCGGCTACGAGGTCCACGGCGTCGAGGTCAATGCGCAGGCGATCGAGACGATCAACGCCGGCAAGGCGCACATCGTCGAGCCCGAGCTCGACATGCTGGTCCAGGCCGCCGTCAACACCGGCAAGCTGCGCGCGCACGCCGAGCCCGCGAAGGCGGACGCGTTCATCCTCTGCGTGCCCACTCCGTGCACCGAGGAGCACGAGCCGGATCTCGACTACGTGATGCAGGCGACGCGTTCGATCGCGCCGTTCGTGGAAGTCGGCAACCTGATCATCCTCGAGTCGACGAGCCCGCCGGGCACGACGGAGCAAATCGCCGACGTCCTGTACGAGGAGACCGGGTTCCCGTCGGGCCTGAACGTCGCGCACGCGCCCGAGCGCGTGCTCCCCGGCCGCATCCTGCGCGAGGTGGTCGAGAACGATCGGCTGATCGGTGGGATCGACGAGCCCTCGACCGAAGCAGCCGCCGAGTTCTACCGCACGTTCGTCTCCGGCGAGCTGCACCTGACCAACGCGCGCACCGCGGAGACGGCGAAGCTCGTCGAGAACGCTTTCCGCGACGTCAACATCGCCTTCGCGAACGAGATCTCGCGGCTGTCGGACGACCTCGAGATCGACGTTTGGGAGCTCGTCGACCTCGCGAACAAGCATCCCCGCGTCGACATCCTGCGACCGGGTCCCGGCGTCGGCGGCCACTGCATCGCGGTCGACCCGTGGTTCCTCGTGTCCCGCTCGCCCACGACGACGAAGCTCATCCGCACGGCGCGCGAGGTGAACGACTCGAAGCCCCGCTGGGTCGTCGAACGCGTCAAGCGGCGCGCCGAACGATTCAAGAACCCGCGCATCGCGTGCCTCGGGCTGGCCTACAAGCCCAACGTCGACGACCTGCGCGAGTCGCCGGCGGTCGAAGTCGTGCGGGGTCTCGTCGAGGCCGACATCGGCGAGGTGCGGGTCGTCGAGCCGTTCCTCGAACGGCACGAGGAGTTCGACCTGATCCCCGCGGAGAAGGCGCTGGTCGACGCGGACATCGTCGTGTTGCTCGTGGCGCACACGCCGTTCAAGAAGATTCCTCGCAAGCTGATGGAGGAGAAGAGCGTGGTCGACGTGTGCGGGCTCTTCAGGTGATGGGAATCCCCACTTCGAGGGTCGGGGGTCGTCCCTCGGCACGCACCATCCCTAGCCCCCACCCACCCTGGGGATCGTTCGGGGGAAGCCCCGCCCCCGTGACTTGGGCGAGAGCAAGCCGGTGACGCAAAAAGCGCGACAAATCGCGTGCTTCGTCGGCACGCGGCCCGAGGCGATCAAGATGGCGCCGGTGATCCGCGCGCTCGCCGAGGTGGAGGAGTTCCAACCGGTCGTCGTGGCGACGGGGCAACATCGCGAGATGCTGCACCCGGTGCTCGAGCTCTTCGGGATCGAGCCCGACTTCGACCTCGACGTGATGCAGCCGGACCAGACGCTCGCGTCGCTCACCGCGAGGCTGACGGGGGCGATCGACGAGGTGCTCGGCGCCCGCCCCGTCGACTTCAGCATCGTCCAGGGGGACACGACCACGGCCTTCGTCGGCGCGCTCGCTTCGTTCTATCGCGAGGTGCCCGTCGGCCACGTCGAAGCGGGGCTCCGCACGGGCGATCTCTCCGCACCCTTTCCCGAGGAGGCGAACCGAAAGCTCGTCAGCGCGCTCGCGCGGCTGCACTTCGCGCCGACCCAGGAGGCGCGCGCCAATCTGCTCCAAGAGGGCGTGGACGACGCGGCGATCGAGGTCACCGGGAACACCGTCATCGACGCGCTGCACCTCGAGCTCGCGCGTCAAGAGTCAACCGGCGCCGCGGCAGCGCTCGACGCTGAGCTCGCGACGCACCTCGGCGCCCGGTGGCGCGATCGACCCTTCGTCCTGATCACCGGGCACCGCCGGGAGAACTTCGGCGGCGGCTTCGAGGCGATCTGCGGCGCGATCGCGGAGCTTGCCGACGCGCTCCCCGGGCACGGCTTCGTGTACCCCGTTCACCTCAATCCCAACGTGCAGAAGCCGGTGCACGACGCGCTCGGCGGGCGCGCCAACGTCCATCTTCTGCCGCCGCAGGACTACCCGGCGTTTGTTCGGCTCATGCAGGTCGCCCACCTCGTCCTGTCCGACTCCGGCGGGATCCAGGAGGAAGCGCCGGGCCTCGGCAAGCCGGTCCTCGTCATGCGCGATACCACCGAGCGCCCGGAGGGCGTCGCGGCCGGGACCGTCAAGCTCGTCGGCGCGGACCGCGAGATGATCGTCGCGGGCGTGCGCGAGCTCGTCGAGGATCCGGTCGCCTACGCGGCTATGGCGACAGCGGTGAACCCCTACGGCGACGGGAAGGCGGCCCCGCGCGTCGTCGAAGTTCTACGCAAGTACTTTGAGCGAGCCTGAGCCCGTGTTGCAGAAGAAGCTCCCCGGCGTAGTTCCAGGGAGCTTCTCCTTCCCTCTCGACTTGGTGTCAGCGAATTAGGGAGGGCCTGCTTCCAGCGCGAGAAGCACGCCTTTTTGAGTCAATGAGGGATTTGCCGCGCTCGCAGCACCTGCTGAAGTCTTCCTCTCCCACGTTCCCGCCCGTGACGACGGCGGCGACCCGGGCGCTCCTGGATTCGTCCAACGGATCGATCTTGCCGGCGAGGTAAGCGGCGGTCGCCAGGGCCCCGGCTCCTTCCGCGCGCACGCCCTTTTCATGAAGCAGGAACATGGCCTTGTGGACGTCGTCGTCGGAAACGAGGACGACGTCGTCCATCAGGTTGTGGAGGATCTTCCAGCAGAAGCGACGCCCCGGGCGCTCGACGCTCACGCCCTGAGCAACGCTCGGCGTGGTCTTCTTCGTCTGGTAGCGGCCCGAGCGTAGCGAGTGATACAGCGCCGTTGCTCCTTCGCTCGCGACGCCGATCACGCGCACCGGGTGGCCGGAGTTGAGCTTCAACAGGAGCTTGATGGCCAGGCACATGCCGGCGGCGATGCCGCCGCCGCCCAGGGGAACGAGGACGATGTCGAACTCCGGGGGCTGCTGCACGATCATCTCGACGCCGATCGTCGCCTGGCCGACGATCGTCGCCATGTCGTCGTAGGGCTCAAGCAGCACGGTCCGACCGCCGGCTCCCCCCTGCGCGGACGTCTCCGCCGCGTAGCGCTCCGCGGCCGCCTGGGCCTCGCCGAAGTCACGACCTTGCTTGTGGATCACGGGCAGGTAGCGCTTGTCGAATCCGGGGAGGCGTTCCAGGGAAGCGTTCCCGCCTTGTAGTGCCCGCAGCTTTTCCTTGGGCGTCGTCACCGGCACGAAGATGTCGGCCGTCAGGCCCTCGAGCTGACAGGCTTTCTTGACGCCCTTGGCGAAGTTGCCCGTCGAGGCGCAGATCCCTCGTTGGGCACCGAGCACGCGCCGCGCGTACCCGACCGCGGTCGCCGCCCCGCGTTCCTTGTAGGCGCCCGTTGGGTTCAGTTGCTCCTCTTTGAGAACGATCCGACGGTTGCCGATGCGGTAGTCGCGGAGGGGCGTGGCGCCGATGCCGTGGGTAGCAAGGAACTTGGCCGCCGCCTCAAGGCTGGCCCCAACGCTTTCCGGGGACAGGTTGCGGATGTCCGGAAGCGGGAAGGGAGCTGTGCTGGGCGTGGGACTTGTGACCGGTCGAGACGTCATAGGGCCCTCCGTTTGGGTTTGAAGCGCTGACATCGCCTTGAAGGGGAGGCCGGTAGGGGGCGGACAGCAATTTCGTTTGTTTTTCGCGGCCGAGCGGAACGACGGCCACCCGTCCGATGCGGGAGTCTCAAAGAAAATCGGAAGTTGCGCGTCGTCGCCCCCGCGCGTCCCCGTGTCTCTCCCGTGAGAGTGTTCACGTGCCATTTTCCGGAGACGCGCAAGTCGCTCCGCGAAAGAACCACAGACCCGCGAGATGTTCGCCCCGGGGGGCGGGGGCGTTCGGAATGGGTCCAGGGAATGAGGACTCCTAGCATGGGCAGCGACCGGTGGCGGGACGAAGTTCGCCAGGAATTGAGAAACGGGGGAACGTGGCATGGCCTGCTCGTCGGCGGTGGCCTTGCCAAAGAGGAAGAGGGTATGCGGATCCTGCGTAAGCGAATCCTGGATTGGGTGCCGCAGGGGCTCGCGACGGCTCGTTCCGACGAGGAGCGTGACGCTCGGGTCCGCCTCACCGTCGAGCGCATCATCGCCGCGTATGAGACCGCCGCACGCCTCTACGCGGGCGACGCCATCGAGCTCGAGGATTCGTCGGGCGAACCGCCGAAGGCGGTCACCCTCGATGGACTTCTCCGCGAAGTGCGCTTGGACCCGTCGCTAAGCGGCCAACTCCGCGAAGACCTGCGGAAGGACGCCATCCGCTTGCTGCCCTTTGAAGACACCGATTCGCTTCTCCCCCACCGGAAGTGGGTCGGCTTCCTGGCGGAGCGAACACTTGCCGCCGGACGCTGGATCAAGGAAGTGGATCTGCACCTCCAGGCGGAACTCCATGAACGCGCCCTGGCCGCCGCACTTGAGACTCTCACGCATCCCGACGACGAGCTCGCGTCGGCCGCGGTGGAACGGGTCTTCAAGCGTTGGCGCGAAGGAGCTCGCCTGACGAATCCGCAGCCCCTGACCGGTTCGCGCCCAACGACGGAAGCACCCAACCTGATCCTCGAAGACGTGAGACGAGAGGTTCAGTGGTTCGAAGCACTGTTCGAATCGGTGAGTGGCGAGGAGATTCCCAGCTACTTCGAGGCCGAAGCCACGAGCTCGCCGGAGCCCCGGCTCACACGCGGGTGCCGACACCTGAGGTCCAAGACTACGAATTCCGCCCTGATCCCGATCGTCCTGGACGCCGTGTTTCACAAGTTGCGCAAGCGCGGTCCCTGCTACGCGGACGGCCATAGAATCCCCAGGGAGAAGTGGTCGGCGTTCGTCTTCACCTCTCTAGACCGCAGACTGAAGGACGAGTTCGAACGCCTCAAGAATCAACGCCATTCACAGAATGGCGATGAACACGACGAACTGGACGATCTGGTGAGCAAGGAGCTCTCACCGGACGACGCCGTCATTGCGAAAGACCTCATCGAGCGCGCTTTGAGCGCGCTGCCCGAGGCGCTCAAGGAACTGTCCTTCGCGGACCGCCAGATCCTGGACTTCTACTACCGAGAGCAGCTCACCAGGTCCGCGATCGCCAAACGCCTTGGGAGAACGGAAGGCGCCGTAGAGCGGCGCAGGTCGCGGGCGAAGAAACGTCTTCAGGACGAGTGGGGCATCGTGTTCACCAGCGCCGAACTACGGCGAGCGTTGGAGAACCTCGACTCCCCTTCCGAAGGTCCTGGAACCACCCATCCCAGCTCATCCCCATGACACACCGATCAAAACACCCTGAGAACGTCTCCCGGGGCCCGGAAAGCAAGACCGGGCCCCGGGTGTTGTCTGCAACTTCAGAAAAGAGTGAGGTCTGATCCCATGAATCCCAAGCATCGATCCTCAAAGGACGAGCCCCGACATCCCGGCGCGGGAGTGCCCGAAGATGTCCTTTTCGACATGGCGCTCTGGTTTCTCCCGGAGTCCAAGGACACGACCTGGACGCGCCCGCGACTGGACGAAACGACCCGGATGATCGAAGGAGGAAAGACGGGTGATCTGTCCGAGGAGGAGATCGAGAGCATTCCATCGTTCCTCTACGAAATCAGTCGTCACCCGCGCCAGGCATGGTGTGTCCCGTTTCTCGACGCGTTCGATGAGTATGCGGCGCGCGTCGGCGACACCGACCTCCAACGGCGACTCCAGCATCTCAGACCGGTCGTCCAGCGCGCACAGAACTCGTCCGGAGAGCTTGCCGACGACGACACAACTACGGCGCCAACGACAACCCCTGAGCTGATGGAGCTGATCGAGCTCCTGATGCGAGATCCGTCCGAGCGCGAAGCGCTCGCCAACGAGCTTCAGCGCGTCGCGAGCTTCTCGCGGACGCGCCAGTCCGAGCTCTATCGCGCGACGCTTCCGCACCGGTTCTGGACGAATGCGCCCGGTCTGCGGGGCTACAACAGCGCCCACCTGCCGGCCATGGTCCTTCACCACGCAGCGCCGTCGGGGGATGTCAACCTGATCATCGAACGCCGCGAGACCGCGTTGGACGCTGCTTTCGACGCCCTGATCGATCTCGCTCGCCAGCCCGTTCCGGAGGAGGATCCGGCCGCGGGACTCAGCGACGTCTTGGTCCCGCTCGGGGTCCAGGCGGCAAACACGCAGGTTCTCGACCTGTTTCAGCGACGGTTTCTGGAGCTGTGCACCGCTGCGTCCGATCCACGGGCGGCGGCCTGGCAGGTCCGAACGCTGCGCGATCTCGCCGGTCTCGGACGGACGCGCGAGCTCTCGACCGTTCTGGCGACCGAGCTCGGCGAAACGCCGGGGCCTCTGACCGACGCGTTGCACCTCGCCGCCCTCGAGGGGCAGAGCGGCGGCGACGCGGACGCGACGCGGCTTCCCCGTCCGATGGCCGAGCCCTCCGCGCACGCAGCCGACGTCCTCGCCGAGTATCGCGAGAACTTCGAGCCGGCGATGGCGGCGAACGTCCGGCGCGCCATGGAAGACCGCCTCGCCGCGGCGTCCGAGAGCTTCGAGGCCGAGTCGGAAACCGCTCACCTCGCCGCGCTGGCCACCCGCGCTCTCGTCCGTGCGTCACTGACCCGAGGCGCGTCGGCGAATCGGGGCATTCTCAACGCCATCGTGCACGGCTTCGACACAAGGTGGTGTGCCAATCACGGTGTCGGCCGGAACGCCGCACGGTGGCTTCCCGACGTCCTGGAGCCGCTGCTCGACTTCGCTCCCCGCAATTACACCCGGTGGTTGCAGTTGCGCGGATGGTTCGCTGAGCGAGTCCGGCGGTTCGACCTCCAGGTCCGCGTCGCTCACCGCTTTGCGCACGTCAAGGACAACTTCCGTCGAGCATGGGAACAGAAGCTGCTCGACGGCGTACGTCGCAACCCTTCGAAGGAACTGCCGTTCGCGAAGCACTACTTCGAACGCTGCTGGAGCCTGGGCGGCAGCCCATCCCCGTTTTGGTGAGCGAGCGCGGCGGCCGAAGTCCCCTACCTGGTCGACGCTCGCGACGCCGTCCTCGTCCAACTCGTGCAGAAACGCCCAGGTGGCCAACTCGGCAACCGGGGCGTGGCGCCTGCTCGGTCGGCGCGCCATCGCCTTCAGGGAGAAGCTCTCCGGCAACGGAGCGATAGCGGGGTTGTGCTCGCGCGGCAGCACCGGGTTCCCCTCCGGCACCCGGTGGATCGCCGCAACCTGCGAATAGCCCGCGTTTGCGACGGCCGCGAATCGTCGAACGGAGGGCTTCTCGGGGCACTTCGGGCGCCGCTCCGGTATGGTGCCCCGCTGTCGAGATGAAGCTCCTCCCCCTCGTTCTCCTCGCCAGTCCTGTCGCGCCGCAGGAGGCTTCTGCACCGCGCGATCTCGGCCCCGTCCTCGAAGAGGTGCTCGCCGGGACCGAGGTGCCGGGGATCGGCGGCGCGGTCGTCACGAGCGAGGGCCTCGTCGCGCTGGGCGTCGCCGGCGTGCGCGAGCGCGGCTCGGACGCGAAGATCCAGCGCGACGACCTCTTTCACATCGGCTCGTGCACGAAGTCGATGACGGCGACGCTCCTCGCGATGTCCGTCGAAGCGGAGAAGCTCCGCTGGGACACGACGATCGCCGAAGGGCTTCCCGACCTGGCGAAGGCGATGGACGAGGCCTGGCTGGGCGCGACGTTGACGCAGCTCCTCGCCCACACGGCGGGCATGCCGGAGAACCTGCTGGACTACGGCAACCTCGGCCTCGCCTTCCTCTCGCGCACGAAGCCGATGCCGATGGTCCGCCGCAAGGCGGTCGAAGGGATCTGCGCGAAGCCGCCGCTGGCGCAGCCGGGCACGGCGTATCTCTACTCGAACTTCGGCTACGTCACGGCCGGCGCGATGCTCGAGCGGATCGAGGAGAAGCCCTGGGAGGAACTGATCCGCGCCCGGCTGCTCGAGCCGCTGGGCATGGCGAGCGCCGGCTTCGGGCCTCCGGAGGCGCCCTACTTCGTCGAGCAGGACGACGCCGAGCCCGAAGAAGGGCAGAGCGGCGCACGGCAACCGCGCGGCCACTTCCCGAACGGCAAGGTCGCCAAGCGCTTCGACAACCCGCCCGCGCTCGGCCCCGCCGGCACGGTGCACTGCACGCTCGCGGACTGGGCGAAGTACGTCCGCCTTCACCTGCGCGGCGCGCGCGGCGAGGAGGGGCTCCTGCTGAAGCCCGAGACCTTCGCGGAGCTCCACACCCCCGAGCCGGGAACGAGCTACGGCTTCGGCTGGGTCCATACCGAGAGGCCGTGGTCCCAGGGCGAGATCCTGATGCACGACGGCTCGAACATGGCCTGGTTCGCCTACCTGTGGATGGCGCCGGAGGAGGACTTCGCCGTCCTCGTGTCCTGCAACCGGGGGGGCGCCGCGGGCCAGGAAGCAGCCGACGCCGCCGCCTGGCGGCTCATCCAGGGGATGGTCGCCGAAGGGGATCCCGGGGAGACCCGGGGCGATTAGCACGGGCGGGAAAACCCGCGCCCTTGAAGCCGCATTTCGCCCCGGCCCCCTAACCCGCTAGGATGTCCAGGCTTAGGACAGCCCGACCAAAGGCTCCGGAGCCCTCCTCTCGATCCGCACCTCGCCGGGGAAGCTCTTCGGAGATTCCCCCATGGAGCCGATAACCCTGGACCCCGTACTCTCCCAGGTTCTCGTCCCCGGAGGAGGTGCCTTGGCACACCGAACCCCGTTCCGACTGGCCCTCGTCGGCCTCCTGACCGCCCCGCTCGCGAGCTGCGTCTCGACCGGCGACCCGATTTCCGAGCTCGCCGACGAGATCAACGCGACGCTGACCATGGGCACCACCGTGCTCGCGCCCGGCGACCAGCTCCAGATCTCCTTCACCCAGATGCCTCCGGAGCAATGGGACCAGGAGATCCAGGTGCGGCCGGACGGCTACGCGTCGTTCAAGGGCCTGGACGACGTGCTGGTGGCCGGACTGACCGTGGAGCAGCTCGACGAAAAGCTCGAGGAGTACTATGGCCGCACGCTGCAGACGCCGGACCTCACGGTCAACGTCGCCCAGCTCGCGGCACGCTACGTCACGGTCTGGGGCGAGGTCAACGACGGCGGCGCGCAGGAGCTCAACTCGGGACGGCGCACGCTGGTCGAAGCGATCGGCATCGCCGGCGGCCACTCGCTCTCGCGCGCGAAGCTCGGGCACACCGTGCTCGTCCGGTGGGACGCGAAGGAAGGGCGCCAGCGCCAGTGGCTGATCGACGCCAGCGAGGAAGAGTGGGGCTCGCCCACGCCGATCCTCTTGCAGCCGTACGACCTCGTCTTCGTGTCGAGCAAGACGATCGTGAAGGTCGACACGTGGGTCTCCCAATACATCCGGCAGCTCATCCCCTTCCCGCAGATCTTCCTGATCTAGCACAGAGATGGCAGAGGACTTCGACAGCGACTTCGAGGAGACCGGCGGCGCCGCCGGACCCTTCGACGTCCGTTCGCTCCTGCTCTACGGAGTGGCGCGGTCGAGGCTCATCGTCGTCGGGCTCACGCTGCTCGGCGTGATCGGCGGGCTCGCCTATTCGCTCACGCTGCCCAACCAGTACACGTCGGTCGGCAAGATCCTCCTCACGCTCGGCGCGCGGGAGAACCTGACGCCCGAGGCCTCGGTCGACGAGGACTTCGACGCGCGCAAGCAGCGCATCGGCGTCCGCGAGGAGATGGAGCTCCTACAGAACCCCGAGGTCGACCGCCGCGTCGCCGAGCGAATCGGCCCGGAGCGCCTGCTCGCCGCCTACGACCCGCGGAGGAACGACGGCCCGAACACGCCGTGGATCTACCGCCGGCTGCACGACCTCCAGGCCTGGTGGTTCGGGAGCGACGACCCGACGCGGAGTACGAACTTCGACCCGACCTCGCCGCTGGCGACCGAGGGCGCTGCGATGGTCGCGGCTTCGACGACGAACATCTTCAACGCGAGCCGCACGAACATCCTCATCTTCTGGACGGACGCGCACGACCCCCAGCTCGCGCAGGACATCGCGACCGCCTACATGGAGGTCAGCCAGGAGTGGCACCAGGAGACCTACGCGGCCGAGAAGAACCTGCCCTTCATCACCGACCGCTTGGGAGACGCGATGGAGGAGGTGAAGCTCACCTCCGACCGGTACAAGGACCACCGCCAGGACTGCGGCTTCATCGACCTGCAAGCGCAGCGGAGCACGCTGCTGACGCAGGTCGCCGAACTAGAGCTCGAGAACGAGCGCGCCAAGATCCGTTTGGATGAGATCAAGAAGGAGCTCGCCAAGGCGGAGGAGCAGCTCAGCGGCGCCGACGCGATGGTCGAGCGCATCCTCCCGCCGGAGAGGGTCCAGAACCCGCGCTACACGTCGCTCATCAAGCAGCTCGAGAACCTGAACAACGACCTCACCAACCTCGGCTCGACGTACAAGGAGGGCTCACCCTCCTTCCTCAGTCAGGAAGCGAACCTGAAGGAGCGCATCAAGCGCGTCGAGGCGGAGCTCGGCAAGACGGACTACTACAAGGAGTTCGGCGAGGCTCGCCCCGGCATCGTCGAGAACCCGCTGATCGAGGAGCTGACCGTCAAGATGGCGGAGCTCGAGCGCGAGCGGGAAGGCCTCGCCATCGCCGTCGAGACGCGCAAGGAGACGCTCCGGAACCGCCACGAGGCCCTCGACGCCGTCCTGGCCTGCGACGCCACGCACCGGCTGCTCGAGCTCGAGGTCTCGAGCGCGGAGCAGAAGGTCCACGAGCTCTCGAGCGCCCTGGACCGCGCGGAGCAGCTCGGCGCGATCGACCGCGACGAGCAGATGAGCAACCTGGCGGTGATCCAGACGCCGACCTATCCCTTGACGAAGTCCGGGCCCGACCGCTGGCGCTACGTCTTCCTCGGCCTGGTCGGCGGAATCTTCGCCGGCGTCGGCCTGGCCGTCCTGCGCCAGATGCTCGACAGCCGCGTGCGCTACCCCGACACGCTCGAGGCACAACTCGGCGTGCGCCTGCTCAGCGTGGTTCCCGAGGAGCGGCGGTGGAAGAGCCGCGGCGGCAAGCTCAAGAAGAAGGCCCTGGCCGGTTCGGCACGATGAAGAAGAAGGCTCCGAAGAAGCAGCCGATCCCCCTCGAGGAGGGCCTCACCTCGATCCAGCCCGTCCTGGACGCGCTCTGGTCCGACCTCGCCCACGCGTCGCGCGACAACCGCCGCGAGCGCATCCTCTTCATCAGCCCCGAGCACGGCGCGGGAACGACGACGCTCGCCACCGCGACGGCCCTCGGCCTCGCGCGCAACCTCGGCGAGGAGGTCGCGCTGATCGAGGCCAACTGCTACACGCCGGCGATGGCGGGCTACCTCGGCCTGCCGCCCTCGCCCGGGATCACCGACGTGCTCGCCAGCGGAGCCTCGCACCACCGCGCGGTTCGCAACTCGCAGGTGAAGGGGCTCTACGCGCTGACCGCCGGGAGCATCGTGCAGCGCTCTTCCGGCGAGCTCGCCACTCCGAACGCGCGCGAGCTGCTCGAGCGCGCGACCCGCGGCACGCGCTTCACCGTGATCGACGCCCCGCCCATCCTCCCCCACCCGGCGGACGCGCGTCACCTCCTGCAATACGCGTCGAAGGTCGTGCTCGTTCTGCAGGCGCGCCACACGTCGAAGGCCGGCGCGAAGCACGCCATCCGCGTCATTGAGGAGTCGGAGGCTCAGCTCGCCGGCGTGATCCTGAACCGCTTCCAGTCCGACCTGCCGTTCGGGCTCGGGAAACGGAACTGGCGCTAGCGCTCGAGCCGCGACAGGAGCCCGGTGACGTGCGCAAGGTGGTGGCGCCCGTGCCACGCGTAGATGCCGGCGTTGACGCTGAGCTTCGTAGGCGAGTCGGCATCGGGGTGTTGGAACTCCCGACCGAACTGCTCGGCATTCAACGAGCGAAGGAACGGCACCCAGCACGCGTGGAGCACGTCGAGGAAGTCGAGCGACGACGCGACCGGCCGCTTGTAGTCGGGAAGCTCGGCCCAGCGCTCCTCGAAGTACGCCTTGATCAACGGCTTGTCCTCGGTGAGCGCCCACTTGAACCGCACGTAGCTGTTCAGGTGGCTGTCGGCGAGGTGGTGGACCACCTGGCGCACCGTCCAGCCGCCGGGGCGATACCGGGTGTCCAGGACGTCGTCCGGTAGATCCTGTACGACCGGGCGAAGCTCGGACGGAAAGCGCTCGATCTCGTCGATCCAGGCCGCGAGCTGTTCGTCGCTGACGACGTCGGGGGCGACGAACTCACCGATCGGGTATTGCAGCTCGCGCAGTTCCATGCGCGGAGGTTAGCAGCTCGCCGCCGACGACGACCGCGCGGATCCGGCGCAGGGATGTAACGTCCTCCAGTGGGTTCGCGTCGAGCAGCACCAGGTCCGCGCGGCGTCCGACCGACACCCGTCCCACGTCGTCGCGGCCGAGGAACCTCGCGGGAGCGAGCGTCGCGGTGCGCAAGGCTTCGGCCGGCGTCAAGCCCGCTTCGACGAGCAGCGCGAGCTCGTCGAGCAGGCTCTCGCCGGGCGGGACGCCCTCAATCCCGGTGTCGGTGCCGGCGAGAATCGTCACGCCGGCGTCGTGAAGCGCGGCGACGATCCGCTTCGCCGCTCGGTTCACGGCCCGGCGCTCGGCGACGAAATCGGGGGAGCCGACCGCAATGGCCTCGCCGCCCACCAGCGTCGGGCAGATCGCGGTGCCGTGCTCGCGGAGGGCGGCGGTGAGCTCGGCTCCGCGCCCGCCGAGGTACTCCGTCATCCTTCGTTCGAAGGCCTCGTCGGACTCCAACGCCTCCCGGGTCAGCGCCTGCTCGCCGAGCGTGAGCGCGTGCTCCAGGCTCGCCGCGCCGGCCTCGGCCGCCTCCACCCAGCTCATCCCGCGGGGCACGTGACCGGCGAAGGCGATGCCGCGGGCCCGCGCTTCGTCGGCGAGAGCGAAGTACGCCTCCGGGGAAACGTTGCTGTGCACCTTGATGAAGTCGACGCCGAGCGCCTCGAGCTCGCGCACCGCCCGCCGGCCGTCCTCGGCCGTTTCCACGACGAGTCGGTGCGCGGCGTCCTTGGGCCCGTCGACGAAGGGTCCGGCCGCGACGACCGTCGGACCGCGGAGCTCGCCGCGCTCGATTCGCTCGCGGACGTCCAGAACGCCCTCCGGATCGCCGCCCATGTCGCGCACGCCGGTTACGCCGTGCGCCAGAAAGAACGGAAGGTTGGTCTTCACGGCGACGTCGTGCACGTGCATGTCCCAAAGGCCGGGAATCAGGTAGCAACCGGCACCGTCCAAGTGCTGCGCACCTCGCGGGGCCGCCGTGAAGTCGTCTTCGATCGCGCGGATGCGGTCGCCGGCGACGACGACGGTGCGACCGGGGAGCAGGACGCCGTTCTCGACGTCGACCACGTGGACGTCGGAGAGGACCAGCACGTCCGAGGCCGTGCACCCGGCGGCCAACACCGCGACGAGGAGCGCGTGTCTCGCCATCACGCTTCGCGACTCATCCCGCGTACATCGTAGAGGAGAGCGGCCGGCCGCTTAACACAAGCACGCCGGCGACGCCGAATGGCCCCGCCGGCGGCTCTGGGTCCCAGCCCCGTTCGCTCCTACGGGATCAGGACCTTGTCGATCACGTGGATGACGCCGTTCGAGGTCTCGATGTCGGTCGCCGCCACCTTGGCGTCGCCGATCATCAACTTGCCGTCGGCGATGCGCGCCTTGATCTCCGAGCCTTGGAGCGTGGCGGCCCGTCCCGCGGCGATGGCGTCCTTGGCGTAGACACGCCCGGAGACGACGTGGTACTTCAGGATCGCGGTCAGCTTCTCGCGGTTCTCCGGCTTGAGGAGGTTCTCGACCGTCCCCTTCGGAAGCGCGGCGAAAGCGGCGTCGGTCGGCGCGAAGACCGTGAAGGGTCCTTCGCCTTGGAGCGTCGCGACCAGGTTGGCCGCCTCGAGCGCCGCGGCGAGCGTCTTGAAGTTGCCGTTCTCGACCGCGGTCTCGACGACGTCGTTGGTGTTCGGAAGGATCACGCTGTCGATCACGTGGATGACGCCGTTCTTGCAGACGATGTCGGTCGTCTGGACGGTGGCGCCATCGATCATGACGGTGCCTTCGTCGACCACGATGTCGACCCGCTGCCCGTTCAGCGTGCTCGCGAAGTTGAGCTTGACGACGTCGGCCGCGCGCACGTCACCGGCGACGACGTGGTAGGTGAGGATCGACTGAAGCGTTCCGCGGTTCTCGGGCCTTAACAGGTCCGCCAGCGTCTCCTTCGGGATCTTCGCGAAGGCCTCGTCGGTGGGCGCGAAGACGGTGAAGGGCCCGTCGCCCTTCAGAGCTTCGACCAGCCCGGCCTTGGTCAGAGCGGTCGTCAGCGTTTTGAAGCTTCCGGCCTCGAGCGCGGTGTCGACGATGTCCTTGGGAGCGTGCCAGGCGGCCGACTTCGCCGACTTGGACGAGCACTGATCGGAGACCGTGGCGGTGGAGGTCGCGGCGAGGGCCAAAGCGACCACCGGAGTGACGACGAAGAAAGATTTCATGGTCTTCTTTTCCTTGGTGGTGTTGCGGTCGGCCGAGTTGCCGTTCGCCGCATGCCCCGGAGTTCGCGGCCCGCTCGAGCCCGGATGCGCGCGTCGAGGAATCCTTACCGACCGAGAGCCGTTCGGCTCAGCACTGGGCCAGCACGTGGCGCAGCGCGCCCTGGATTTCCGGATGGCGGAACTCGAAGCCCCGGCGCTCGAGCACGCCCGGCACCACGCGCAGGCTTGCGAGCAGAAGCTCGTCCGCCATCTGGCCGAAGGCGAGCCTGGCCGCGAAGGCCGGCATCGGCAGGACCGTCGGCCGGCGCAGCGCGCGTCCGAGGGACCTCGTGAACTCCGCGTTGGTGACGGGATTCGGCGCCACGGCGTTGACCGGGCCGACGATGGTTCGATCCTCGATCGCGTAGAGGATGATTCGCGCCAGGTCGTCGTTCGTGATCCAGCTCATCGCCTGGGTGCCCGGGCCGATGCGGCCGGCGAGGCCGAGCTGGAACGGCCGCAGCATCTTCGCGAGCGCGCCTCCCTGGCACGAAAGGACGACGCCGATGCGCAGGAGAACCGTGCGGATCCCTGCCTCGGTGGCCGGCGCGGTCGCCGCTTCCCATTCCTCGCAGACCTCGGACAGGAAGTCCTCGCCGCTCGGCGCGTACTCGTCGAGATCGGTGACCGCGCCGTCGATGTAGAAGCCGATCGCCGAGGCGCTGACCAGCACCTCGGGCTTCACGGCGCGCTCGGCGAGCCGCTCGCAGAGGAGCCGCGTTCCCTTCACGCGGCTATCGCGGATCCGTTGCTTCTTCGCGCGCGTCCACCGGCCGTCCGCGATGTTCTCGCCGGCGAGGTGCACCACGGCTTCCCCCACGAGCTCGTCGGAGCTCAGGATGCCCGCGGCCGGATCCCAGAAGATCTCGCCGGGGCCGTTCGGCTTCCGGCGGACCAGGCGGACCACCTTGTGCCACCGTTCTCTCGAGCAGGGCCCCCGTCGCACGGCCGACGAGGCCGCCCGCCCCGGTCATCAGAACCTTCATCGTCGCGACCGCGACCGGCCGCGCTCCCGCGAGGCGCGCTGGAGAAACAGCGGGCGGCCGTTCAGCTCGGTGAGGACCGGAGAGGAGAAGGCGTCGGCTACGTTGCCACGGTCCTCGAAGGCGTGTCTCTCAAACTTGCCCGTACGCCTACCGAGCTTGGTGAACCAGCCGCCCGCTTGAACGAAGGGCGGGAAACCGTGCAAGGAACCGCGGAGGGGGAACGGGATCACCGTCACGACTCCCCTCCCGGGCGCTTCGCGAAGGTCCGCATCAGCCACGCGCGGAAGAAGCGCAGATCGTCGAACGCGCGCACTCCGCGCGGAGCGCGCTGTCCGCGGCGCACGCCCGCCCCACCGACGACCAGAAGCGTGCTCTTGGGAAGTCCCGCGCGAAGCTCGCGGAGGTGCTCGACGGACTTGGGACCGCCGTTCGCCGAGGAAACGCTGACGCACACCAGGTCGACCTTCGCTTCCGTGGAGGCGCGCGCGATCTCGCGGACCGGCGTGTCGACTCCGAGGACGAAGGCCCGGATTCCCAGCTCCTCCAAGACGCAAGCCGACATCGAGAGGCCGAGGCCGTGCAGCTCTTCCGGGAGCGTCGCCAGCAGGGCGGACCGGCCACCCGCCGGTACCGCTAGCCGCCGGCGCAGCATGGTGAGGACGCGCTCCACGGCCAGGGCGGCGAAGTGCTCGTGGCGGATGTCGAGGCGCCCGTCGAGCCAGCGAACCCCAACCTCCACCAGGAAGGGCGCCACGCGATCCTCCAGGAAATCGACGAGCTCCATCGACTCGCCGCTGTCGATCAGGGCATTCGCGAGGTCCGGCTCCCGGAGCCCGCGGGTCAGAGCCTGCCAGGTCTCCATCTCCGGGAACGTCGCGGCCTCCGCGCAGAACTCGGCGTGGCGGGCGTCGAGCTCCTCCGGCGGAAGAGCCAGGAGGTTCCGGGCGCGCTCGCCACGCGAGAGCAAGTCCGCGACGCGGCGGAGCTGAACTACCTCTGTCCAGGGGTAGCGCCGGTGCCCGGAGGGCAGCCGAAGCGGCTTCGGGCGGCCGTACCGCCGCTCCCAGACCCGGAGGCGGTCCGGGGTGAGGCCGGTTTCGGCCGCCAATCGCCCGATGGAGACCGGGTCGTCGGTCCGGCGAGCTCGGGAGTCCATCGGGGAGTGGTTCGCCCCTGCGACCGCGATGGATCCAGAAAAACACCTGGACGACTTATCCCGCACGCCGGTCGCGCCGACGGGAGGAGGGCGCCAGCCTTTCGCCTTCGCTCAGCCCTGCTCGCGCAGCGGGCGGACGATCAGGTCCTTGAGAGCGAAGTTGCTTCCCTCTCCGACGCGGGTCACGAACAGATCGTTGTGGTGGCGGATCAAGCCGAACTCGTCCAGGCACGCGACGCCGCCGCACACCTCCATGGCGAGCACCAACAGGTCGCTCGCCGCGCGGCTCGAATCGACCTTGACCTTCGCCGCCTGCTCGCGCGTTAGAGTGCCCTCGTCGTAGAGCCGACAGAGGTGCATCAGCCAGGTCAGGTTGCGCTCCAGCGCGATGTCCATGTCGATGACGACGTCCTGGACGCGCTGGAACCGGCCGATCGGCTTGTCGTTGAACTGGATCCGCTCCTCGGCGTAGACCCGCGTCTTGTCCAGAGCGAAGGCCAGCGACGCGAGCGCCAGGCCGGCGATGAAAAGACGCCCGCCGTTGAGCGTGTTCACCATCACCTTGAAGCCGTTGTCCTCCTCGCCGAGCGTGTCGTCCAAGGGAACCTCGACGCCGTCGAAGATGATCGAGCCGGTGCTGGACTGCTCCCAGACGCGCTTCCCGCTCATCTCCTGGTAGCTGACGCCCGGCGCGTCCATCGGGACGATGACACAGGTCGACCGTTTGGCGTGGGACCCGCCGGCGTTCGACAGGGCGTGGACGACGACGTGGCTCGCCCAGCGCGCGTTCGTCGACCAGCACTTCTCGCCGTTGATGACCCAGCGGTCTCCCTTCTTCTCCGCCGTGACCTCGGGGTTCGCGGCGTCGGAACCGCGTCCCGGCTCGGAAAGGCCGAACACGAACATCCGCTTGCCGGCCGCGAGATCCGGCAGGTGTTCCCGCTTCTGCTCTTCGGTGCCGAAGAGCTGAACGGGCTTGGCGCCGAGAGAGATCGCCGCTCCGGGCGTGATCGCCACGGACTGGCTGTGGTAGCCGATCGCGAGCCCCATGAGGACCAGGTCGGTGTGATCCCCACCCTGTCCGCCGTATTCCTCGGCGATGGGGAGACCGAAGAGACCGAGCTCTCCCATCTTCGCGATGCACTCGTCGGGCACCAGCACGTGGTCGCGCTCCCACGCGAGGAGCATCGGGGCGATCTCGTTGTCCGAGAAGTCCCGGACGACCGAGTAGAAGTCCATCTTCTCCTCGGGGATCAGATCCTTCAGGTACGTGTCGATACGTCGCGGCATGATGGCTGGCTCTCCGTTTTGGGCGCGCGAAAGTATCGCAGGTCGCCCGCACGCGCCAGGCCTGAGCCCCTAACGGTACTCGGCGAAGCTGTAGTACTTCGGCCGCTCGTCAAGTCGCACGTGCACCCACCCGACGCCGAGCCCCGCGGTGCTGAGCCAGATCGGTCGCTCGCCGATCCGCTCCCGCATGCACGCACCCACGCGCTGCCACAGGGCGCCTCGCTGCGATTCCGGCGCGCTCCGAACGAAGACGGCGAGGTGCGGGTAGGCGTCGAGCTGAGCCTCCGGACAAGGGGCGACGAGGTGCGCGTCCCCCCCGAGGTTCGGGAAGTCGGCGACCGCTTCGGCGCCGGCGAAGTGCTCCGCAAAGGCTTCGGGCTCCGGGTGCATCCGCGCGAGCGCCGGGCTCTCGACCAGAACGAACTCGAACGGCTGTTCCGCGGTCGCAACCGTGGCGGGCGGAGTCTCCCAGAAGTAGGCGTCGAAGGGCGCCTCCGCGAGCAGCGAGCCGAAGAACCGGCGGAACGTCGCATCGCTCGCCCAGAGGTCGATCACCTCCGCATAGCTCGCGGCGAGGTGGAAACGCCGCGTGCCCGCGCCCACGCGTTCGACCTTCGTTTCCCAATCCTGACGACTTGCTGCCACCTCTCTTCTCCGGGTTGCAGGGCTGCGCGATCGCTGCTGGGATAGCCTGCGGGGGATGGAGTCCACAACGCAAGAGGAGGGACCATGTCGTTGAGCGAGAGACTGATCGCCGATTTCGAAGCCGAGGCGGAGCGCACGCGCAAGATGCTCGAAGCGGTGCCCGAAGAGAGCTTCTCCTGGAAGCCCCACGAGAAGTCGTTTGACCTGGCCGCGCTCGCGGGTCACGTCGCCGAGGGGCCGTCCTGGGTGCACGGCATGATGGAAGCGGAGCTCGACTTCGCCGCGATGCCCGAGGAGTGGAAGCCCTTCGTCCCGGAGAGCAAGGAAGCGCTCCTGGCCAAGTTCGACGAAGTCGCGGGCGGCGTGAAGGCGGCGCTGGGCGGACGCGACGACGCCTTCATGCAGGAGACCTGGACCATGAAGAACGGCGACACGGTCATGATGCAGGAGCCGCGCCACGAGGCGATCCGCATGATCGCGGTTCACCACACGATCCACCATCGCGGCCAGCTTTCGGTGTATCTGCGGCTGGCCGGCGCACCGGTGCCGCCCACGTACGGACCCACGGCGGACTTCCCGGACGCAATGAGCTAGCAGCACGCACGCGGGAAAACGGGACCGGCGCCGGTCGACGCGCCGCCGGTCCCTTCGGGGGACGGGGAGCACCCCCCGAGGCGGGGAGCTTGCCCGCTTCCGGCTCGAGGGAACCGTCGAGCAGGTCGGCTTCGGACGATCGTCGTCTCTCCTCGTGAGAGAAGTCGCTGACCGAGCCGTACTTTGAAACGCGCAGGAAACGGGCCGAAGCGTTCACGCCACTGCGCCGATTCCGACACGCAACAACGCGCCATAAGACGAAGAGAAGATCGCGTTTTCTGCGCACTCTGTTTCCGCCAACAACGCGCGAATCGACGGTACGATGCTGCTTCATCCCTCGGTCCGCTGGCGTTCCAACGCTCACCGGCAGGCACGGGAACGCCCTTGAACGAGAGCTTCGCTCTCAGGAGATCCGACGTGAACGCACACGTTCTTGCAGCTTCGGCGCTACTTCTCCTCTGTACACCCGCCGCGAGCGCGCAATGCGCAAGCCTTCCGCTCGAGCTTTCCTGGTCCCAAGGCTTCATCGGAGGGGACGTGCACTACGCGCTCCACGGGACGCCAGGCGATCTTGCGATCCTCATCCCTTCGACCTCCTCCGGACCGCTGCCGCTGGCCGTCGTCTTTCCGGGGGATCCACGCGAGCTCGAAGTCGGCCTCGACCTCGTCGGGCTCCTCTGGGCCGGCCCGCTCGACCCGACCGGCGAGGCGGAGGTCCGCTACCCGATCCCCCCTGTGCCCGCGCTCTCCGGCTTCGGCCTCTACGCGCAGGCGCTCACCGTCGTCCCCGACTTCTCCGCGGCGCTGGACGTCAGCAACCCGACGCGTTTCGTGCTGTCGCTGAAAGCGGAGTCGCAGCTCGCGCTGGGCGAGCTGACGTTCCCGCGCGAGATGGCAACCGCGACGACGCTCGCCGACGGCCGCGTCCTCATCGCCGGCGGCGTTAACCTCGAGAACCCGACGCTCACGCTGGACTCCTTCGAGATCTTCGATCCGACGATCCAGGACTTCGTCGCTGAAGGCCCCATCGGCGGCGGACGCGCGATGCACACGGGGACCTTGCTGCCCGACGGGCGCGTGCTTCTGGCCGGCGGACTCGGCGACGGCTCCGCGCCGCTCGCGACCGGCGTGGTGCTCGATCCGTGCACCGGAACGGTGAGCCCGGTTCCGGGGACCATGTCGACCGCGCGGGTGTTCCACACGGCGACGGCGGTGCCCGACGGGCGGGTCGTGGTCCTCGGCGGCTCGTCGGACTTCACGCCCGGAGACGTCGCCGGACTGCCGGCTTCCGTCTGGGGCGGTCTGGCCACCGCCGCGGACGTGTACGACCCCGTGTCCAACGCCTGGTCCGCGCCCGCCGACCTGCCCCGCGGCGTGACGATGCACGGCGCGAGCCTCCTCGGCGACGGTCGCATCCTTCTGAGCGGCGGCGTCCTCGCGGCCGTGGGTCCCGCGCCGCCGAAGACGACCGACGAGGTCTGGTTCTACGAGCCGAGCGAGGACAAGTTCGTCGCGGCGCCTGTGCTCCCCGCGCCGCGCGCGCTGCACGGCTTCTCGTCGACGGCGACGGGCGGCGCGATGGTCTTCGGCGGCGGCTTTCTCGATCCGGCCACCCGGAAGGTCAGTCCGTACCTCGACTCCATCCGGTTCGAGGATCTGGGGCCGGCCGATACACCCACCTGGCAGATGGACCAGGCGGTACCCGTTCCGGCGCTGCGCGGCAGCGTGTTGTGCCTGGAACAACCGCAGGGCGGCTACGACTACATCGTCATCCCCTGCCCGCAGTTCACCACCACGCCGCCGGCGCCGCTTGCGCCGCTCGAGATCCTCGGCTCGCCGGTGAAGGGCGGCGCGTGGAAGCTCGTGGGCGGAACGATGACGTTCCGCGGCCACTCGGAGGTGGCGCTCCTGGACGACATCCGGACGCTCATTCCCGGAGCGGGCGGTCCGCTCGACACTTCGGTCGAAGTCTTCGCGATTCCCTGACCGGCTCGGCCAGCGGCCTCCAAGAGGAGGCTGTCAGCGACAGCGAAGGCGACGCTACTGCAGCCACCAGTCCACGTAGTTGTCGAGGTCGTGCCAGCCCTGGTCTCGGTAGTCGGTCTCCGACAGCTCAAACGCGACGTTCGGCGTGCCGTCGTAGGTGTTGTCCACCAAGACGAGAATCGGCACGGGGTCTGTGCCCGCCGCGAAGAAATCGCCGCCCCCGCGCCTGAAGCTGTACACGTACCCAACGCTCTGACGCTCGAGAGCGTCGATGCCGGCGTAGTCCTTGGCTACTAGCGCCTGGACGGTGCCTAACGGTCCGCTTGGATCGGTTTCGCTGGCAATGAGAGTGAGAGCTCCATCGCTCAACCGGAGCTTCATGATGTCGTTGGGCTCGTGGAACTGTACGAGCGCGTCCGTCGGAGCTCCCGCAGACCGCTTCAGCCCGACGATTCCGCTTACGAGCTTGTGTGGTCCCGCCGCGGGAATGATCAACACCTGCTCTCGCGTGACGCGAGGAAGCACCACGTCCACCTCGACGAGCCCGCTTGTTGGATCGACCGCGGGTACGGGCATGCTCGGTGGCCATTGGAACGTCCATCGCTCCACGATCGTTGCTCCGCCCGTGGTGACGCCGCCGATCAACAGCGTGTCGCTGTCCACAAGCCCACAGGCCGTTGGAAGGTACTCCGTGAGGAGTTCCTGCCCGTCCATGGCCGTCTTGTAGACACCAAGCGCATTGTTTGCGAAGTCGGGTACGAGCGAATAATCGGGAGGTTGATTGAGGATCCCGCTCGCCTCCCAGTCGATGCGAACGCTGCGGTCGCGCGCGTGAACCCAGACGACACCCGCCTGGCTACCCTCACGTAGTTTGGATCCCCCAGTGCTCGCCTTGCGGATGACCCAGGGGATGTCGGCGTGAGAGAGCAGCCGCTCCGATCCGGATTGCTGCAACGACGGCAAGGCAGGAACGGCGGTGCCCAGGAGAACGGGCAGAAACAGAGTTGCGCTCGAAGTACTCATAAGCCTCGATGTAACTGCGGGACAGAGCCCAAAGGCTCCGGCCAAGAACAACGGACACTCTCAACGCGCCCTGAGGGAGAAAGCCACGGCTCGTGGGCGGGTTACAGGAAAATCTCACGCGCCTCCCGGGAGACGCGGACGCGCGTGCGTAACTCACCAGTCGAGCGGCACTTGTTATCGGAGTGACGACTTTACGGACTCTCGAGAGAGATCCAACGCGCGCGACGGCCGCAGCCCGTGGTACTCGCGCGCCTCGGTCGGGAAGGCGTCGAAGCGGAAGGACGCGCGCGTCAGCCGCACCGTGAAGTCGCCGCCCGCGACCGGCAGGTCGGCTAGGTTGAAGTGACCGCCGCGGTAAACGCGTTGGACGCCGTCGACGAGGCGCTCGCCGCTTCCCGGGCGGATGGGCCAGCGACCGTTTGCGTCGAGCAGCGCCGGATCTGCGTGACCGCGCACGTCGCCGTAGACGCCGTAGACGTCGCGACACCATTCCGACACGTTTCCCAGCACGTCGTGCAGACCGAACGGGTTGGCCGGAAGTGAGCCGACGGCGAGCGGACCCTCGCCGGCGTCGACGCGGACGAACTCGCGAATGCGCGACGGGTCCGGCCCCCACCACCACGGGCTGTCCGTCCCCGCGCGCGCGGCGTGCTCCCACTGCGCCTCGGTCGGGAGCTCGAGCGCGAGGCGCCTGGCCTGCCGCGTCGCCTCCTCCCACGAGACCGCGCCAACCGGCGCGCGCGGCGACGTCGGCGGCTCGCCGCCCGCGATGCGGTGCCACTGGGCGCCCGTCATCTCGAACTTCGACAGGAAGTAGGGCGCGAGCGCGACTTCGTGCACGGGACCTTCGCGTCCATCCGCGCGCGCATCGGCGTGGTCGCGACCGTCTTGGGCGTCCCCATGCGGAGGCTCCGCGCCGATGCGCGCCGTTCCACCCGGGATCAGGACGAGGACGAGCCCCGTCTCGGGACCGATCGCGAGCGCGCCGTCGGAGCCGCGCGTCGCGGGCGCGCCGCTCTGCAGGTGCGCGAACTCCAACAGGCCCGATGCGACATCCGCGCCGAGCGGGATGAGCCCGACCTGGGGATTGAGCGGAGGCGAATCGGAGGGGTAGCGTTCACGGTAATGCTCGGCGGCGGCGCGCCAGGCGCCGGCGTGCGCGTCGACGGTCCTGGCGCGAACGGAGCGGGCGAACTCGAGCCGCTCCGCGATCTCCGCGATCGCGCCGCCCTCTGCGACCAGCCGGTCCAGCGACACGCGAAACTCCGCGAGGCTGCGCCGCGCGTCCTCGGCGCTCTCCGTCCCTTCAAGGCGTGCGAGACGTGCGCGGTGCGCCCCCTCGCGCGAAGCCAGCTCGCGCGCGTCGCGCAGCCACGCTTCCAGCCGCGGCACTTGTTCCGGCGTCAGCGGCCAGAGCTCGTCCAGCTCCTCGAGGAAGCTCTCGAGGCGAAAGCGATCGGCGGCCAGGCGCTCCTCCCGGTTGCGCTCCGCCTGCTGCCACAAGAGCAGGACGAGGCCGACGAACGCGATCAGTACCGCTGCGGCGAGCGCGACCGCGAAACGCCTGTTTCGCCCGATCCATTTCTTGAGCTCCGCCCAGCCGCCGCTCTCGTAAGCGGCGACCACGCGCCCTTCCACGTAGGCGCTCAGATCCCGCGCCATCGCCTGCATGCCGGCGTAGCGCGATTCGGGCCGCCGGGCCATCGAACGCTCGCACACGGCGATGAGCTCGGGGGGCGCGTCCGCGAGCGGTTCGGGTGGGCCCGCGCGCAGGCGCTCCAGCGTCGCCCGCGCGGTCGGCGTCCCTCCGCCATCGGCGTACGGAGCGCGGCCGGCGAGCAAGTGGTAGAGCAGCGCTCCGACCGAATAGACGTCGCTTTGCGGACTCAGGCGCTCGAGCTCGCCGAAGGCCTGCTCCGGCGACATGTAGGCCGGCGTGCCGACGACGTCGCCTTCCATCGTCAGGAGCGCGCCGTCGTCTCCGCCGCTCTCGTCGAGCCGGAGGTCGCGCTCGTCCGCGCGATCCAGGGCGCGGGCGAGGCCCCAGTCCATGACGTACACCTCGCCGAATCTCCCGACGCGCACGTTGGACGGCTTGAGGTCGCGGTGCACCACGCCGCGGTCGTGGGCGAAGGCCATCGTGTCGCAGACCTTGCGGATCACCTCGAGCGCTCCGGCGAGCGTCCAGGCGGCATCCGGGCGTTGCAGCTCGTCCAGGATCTCGTCGAACCCCTGGCCCTCGACGAGCGGCATCGTGAAGAACACGCGCCCCTCCGCATCCACGCCGCGCTCGTGGATGGGGACGATGCCGGGGTGGCTCAAGCGGCCGGTGATCTCCGCCTCCTCGACGAAGCGCGAGAGCCGCCGGAGCGCGGACCGCTGCTCGCTCGTCGTGCCACTGCCGGCCCGCACGACCTTCATCGCGAGCGCGCGGCCGAGGTCGTTGTCGAACACCTCGTAGACGACGCCCATACCGCCGCGGCCGAGCTCGCGGCGGACCTCGAAGCGCGGATCGTCCGGCACGTCGTGCGGGAGGAGCTCCTTCTCGAGGTGCGAGCTCAACGCGTGGATGTCGCGGAGCGCCGGCGCGAGCTCCGGCCGCTCGGCGCAGAAGGCCTCGAACTCCACGGGCTCGCCGGCGCTTCGCCGGTCGAGGTATTCGACGTAGGCCTCCTCGGCCTCCGGCGAGTCCGGCCACGTCGCCCCCAAGCGGCTTCAGCCCTCCTCGCCCGGGGAGTCCTGCGACAGGATGCGCGCGAGCTTCACCCGCGCGCGGGCGTGCATGCGGCGCGCGGCTCCCGGCGTGGGAAACTCCATCGCGGCGGCGATCTGCGCCCAGCTCTCGTTCGCGGCGTAGCGCTCGACCACCTCGCGGTAGCGCGGCTCGAGCAGCGCGAGCCCTTCCTTGACCCGGTCCGAGAACTCCAGCGACTCGGCCGCCTCGACCGGCGAAGGGTCGGAGTCGACGAGCGGCTCGTCGAGCGGCCCGTCGCCCGAATCGAGCCCCGCGCGCTCGCGCAGCCGCACGCGGTGCGCGTCGCGCTTCTTCGCGCCGAAGAACTTGGCCGTGTCGCGGATGCGGTTCTCGACCAGGTAGGACATCCACCGGATCAGCGCCCGCTCGTCGCGCATGTCGAAGTCGTCGAGACTCTTCACGACCTCGATCATGGTTTCCTGGACGAGGTCGTCCGACTCGACGTGCTCCCGCAGCTTCGGCCCGAGTCGCGTGCGAACCACCGAAAGCACGCGCGGGTAGTAGCGGGCGAGAACCTCCTCGACGGCGACCCGATCGCCGCGCTTGGCGCGCTCGACGAGCTCGAAGGTGTCGCGGAACGGATCGTCCGCGGGAAAGTCCTGGCGGGAGGCCACCCGACGATTAGACCATTCGTGCCCGCGGCTCCCACCACTTGAGCACCCGCAGCGCACGCAGCGTGTTCCACCGGCTCGGTTTGCCCAGCGATTCGAGCCGGAACCAGGTCTTGCCGCGGAACTCGTGCTCGAGCGGCCAGCGGCCGTCCTCGTCGCGCTTGCCGCGGATGAGCTCGATCGCCTCGGCGAGGCGTTCGTCGCGGGGCGCGCGCACCGCGCGGAAGTAGTCCAGTCCGCGCAGCACGTCGTAGTGCCAGCGCGGCGGGAAGGCCATGCGCAGGAAAACCGGGTTGATGATCTCGCCGGTGCGGTGCGAGCGGAACATCCGGTGCGCGAGCAGGAACTCGCGCCCGCTGAGTTGCGCCGCGCGGACGGCGCGCATCTTCCTTCCCCGGTGTTTCTCGTAGAGATGCAATCCTTCCAGCGCGCTGATCGTCGTGTGTACGGACGAGTGCGTCGCGCCCTGGAAGCGCCGGCAGTTCCAGCCGCCGTCCTTCATCTGTTGCTCGAGCAGGTGATCGGCGATCACGTCGAGCCGCTCGTCGTCGAGCTCGAACCACGAGAGGATCGAGAGCACCATCCCGGTGATGCAGGTCTCGCCGCGGTTGCCCCAGCTTCCGTAGTTGACGCCGCCGTCCTTGCGCAGACCCTCGTCGAGCATCGTACGGCAGGCCTTGCGGACCCTGCGGTTCCGCCGCGGCAGGCCGAGGTCGCGCAGGAGGAGCAGCGTGTACGTCGTCGAGACCCACTTCGGCGAATACAACCCGCCGTCCGTCGAGCGCCCGGCCGACCAAAGGCCTCCGTCGCCCATCTTCGCGAGCAATCGGGCGCCCCAACCTTCGCGAGCGACCCTGCACTGTTCGCGCTCGACGGCCGCGTCGGTCGCGCCGACGACGTCGCGCAGCGCCTGCCACCGAATTGCAGGGTCGCCGTCCAGGAGCCAGCGGACGACCTTGCCGTCATCCCTCGCTCGTCTCGAGGCGGTGACCGTGCCCGGCGACTTCATGGACACCATTCTATCCCTCGTTCGCGCCGGGCTGGGAACCGTAGCCCCGCCTGCAAAGCGGTGGATTCCCGCGTGGAGTTATGATGATCGCCAGCGTTTTCGCTCGCACGCTGAGGATGGCCCAATCCAAGGGGCCCAACGCTGGAGTAGAGACCTTGGGATCAGACACAGGCTTGGCCGAAACCGTCTTCGTGAGCTCGCGCACCGAGGAGCTGTGGCTGGAACGAAACTCGGTGTATGAGGCGATCGGTCTGGCGGGGAAGATCCCGATCATGCTGGATACGGCGCTGAACAAGCTGACCGACGGCGCCTTTCCTCGAGGCACCGCCGAGAGCGATGACAGAAGATTCTCCGGCAAGCGGAGCCTGCGTACGCAAGTGGACGCGCTCGTGGACTCAGCGGACTTCTTCGTGGGAGTCTACGGGACCCTCGCGGGCATCCCGGACTACTCGATCCGCTGGTTGACGTGGATCGAGTACGAGCTTCTACGCTTTCTGACTCGGATTCTGTGCATCCGCCGCGTCAAGGACTACGCCGGGTACCAGACCGGCCCGATCCGACTCGAACCATGGCGGCCGTTGACGCCCAAACAGCGAGAGAAGCTCAACGACAAGATGCGCGACGCCGAGCACATCGCCTACCTGCGCCGCATCTTGATGGGTACGCCAGTCAAGAAAGAGAAGGGCGAGATCGAACAGGTCCACTCTCTCCTCGACCAGCGCTGTCTCTTCTATTTCAAGAAGAGCCCCGGCGCGAGGACTCAGCTCTCTTACGACCTTCAGGAGTTCCTCCTACCGCTTCGACCCTACTTGCGCGAGGTGCGCACGACGGTGCTCAGCACTGCTCGGCCCGGCGATCATCACTTCTTCCCTGCACACGCTCAGCTCTTTGAAGAGCTGTACAGGGAGCTCCGTGCCCGTGAACCCGCTCATGTGATGCCGCGCAAGAACGCGGCATCGATCCGCATAGAGCTGCTGCGCAGGCCGAAGCGGAACCACGGGCCCGGTGTCCTCTATCCGCTCTTGCGCGAGCTCTTCCAGGCGGGCTTCACCATCAAGCAGTTGTTCGTCGGAGGCCGCTATGTCAAGACCCCAGCCAAGACTCAACCGGGCATCTACTGTCAAGCGCTGGCGTTTCGGGGCGTCCCGATTCAAGGCGCGCGACTGCGCGAAGTCCGCCGGGAGCTTCGCACCGCCCTCTCGCGCGAGCTGGCCCCGGTGCGCCACATGATCAAGCCACCGAAGATCGAGGTATCCGGAAAGCCGTACGACCCCATGGGGCCCGCGCGGCCGGTTCATTCACGGAAGGGCTCCGTCAACCCGATCCGGGCCTACACGATCCTGGCGATCAACCTGCCCGGCATTCTCTGGTCGGTGGCTACTCTGATCGCCGCCTACGGGGGCAGCATCGTCTACTTGAACTTTGACGATCGCCGGCGAGCGTCCTATGGCGGCTGGATGCTGGGAGAGGAGAACGGTGGGGTTGAATTCGACGTGGCGTTTCGCATCGACGCCAAGGTGGTCAAGAAGGTGGGCGCCGCGTCGAAGCCGGGTATCGACGACTATCACGCCAACATCCGGACTTTCGAACACCAGCTCAAAGTCCTTCACGGGATCATCTCGGTCAACCCGATCGCGGCGGAGCGGGCGAAGCCCGTGCGCGGAGCGCGATAGCTCCGTCTAGAGATCCACTTCGCGACCGAGCTTGGTCAGGGTCTCCAAGCCGCGGACGTAACGCTCGTAGACCGGGTGCCGCTTGCGGCTCCGCCAGGTGAGATCGAATCCGGGACATTCCCTCGCCGCCAACCCCCATACGTACGGGCTGACGTGCACACGCCCGCCGGGCTCCTCCCAGTTCAGGAAGGAGCCTCCGAGGAAGGGCGGTTCCTGGAAGAGGAACAGCCTGACGTCGGCTGCGGGCCGTTGCGCCTTCTCCTTGGCCAACCGCGCCTTCCAGCGCTCGACGCAGTCGCGGAGCGTTCGAAGCTGCGCGAGCGGCGGCCCGTCCGTCGAATCTCCAGGGGCGTCGGGGTCGGGCATGAGGACCCACAGCTTCCGAAGCTCGTCCGAAAACGCGGCCTGTCCGCTCTCCAATGCCGCCAGCAGATTCTCCCCGGTCAATTGGACCAGAGCGACCGAGTGGGCCTCACCCAGCGTGACTCCGAAGCCCTCGACGTCCTTGGGTAGCTCGGTCAGCGAGACGGGAAGCACGGATGCTGATCTCGGCTCGCGGCTGGACCAGCCGGGTTCTTCATCGCCCCCTTCTTTGCGGAGCGCGACCGGAACGACCTGATGGGGCCGATCGTGCTTGGCGTAGACCGTTACCTCTTCCCCCGCCTCGAGGACCATCTTCTCGCCGTCCAGGTCGAACTCCAGCCGACGACCATCGCCCAACCGCTCGCGAATGATCGTTTCGGAGAACAGCACCTGCCCGTCGTCCGCGGCGCTCAGCACGCGCTGCGCCATGTTGATCGCATCGCCGCAGATGTTGGGTTTCGTGTTGACGTCGGTGATGATCTCGACGTTGCCCGCATGAAGGCCGACGCAGAGCTCCACGTCCCTCTGGCTCGCCCACCGAGTCAGACGGGTCGTAGCCCGAAGAACGTCTGCGAAGGTCCAGCTCGGTCGTTCGCCGCTCAGGAAGATCAAGGCCACTCCGTCTCCGGTCGGGAGCGCAACGAGCTCCGGCGAGCCGGTTGGCGGAGTGAGCCACGCGGCGACCATCTCTCGCGCGGTCGCCTGCAGCTCGGACGCAAGCTGGACCTGTCGCTCGCTGCTCACGCGCGAGAAACCGACGATGTCCGTAAAGAGGATGGTTGATCCAGGCATGACGTCGCGTCGGGACCAGCCTCACTATGGTGGACGGTGCGCCCTCAGAGCAAGCGCGATTCCGGCGCGGTATGGTCCGCATCCACTCACATCAAAACGTCCCAATCGTGATGTCGAGCCCATTGGCGAGCGCGATCGCGCCAATCGCGTCGATCGATCCTCCCTGCGCGCAAAGCGCCGCGCCGATCGCGCTGCAGTCCGCGGGAACGGCGATCGCGAAGGGCGCTCCCGCGGGTGACGTGGCCACGATCGGCGGCGACGTACCGCAGAGGATCGTTCCCACGACGCTCGGCACGTTCGAGAAGACGCCCGAGATGCCGACGAAGTCCAGGACGGCCGTCGGCTGGAAGGTGGTGTGGTCGACGACCGGATCCCACGTCGTGCCGATGACGGGGCCGCCGGAAACGCCGGGCAGGAAGGCCGGCGGGTTCGGCGGCGACCCGAGCCGCACGACCTCCGCCGCCGCCGTGGGCGGCGAGGAGCAGACCTGGACCGTCGGACAGCAGTTGAACGTGGCGAAGGAGCCGTCGAAGTACCTCACCTCGAAGGCGTACTGCCCCGGCGGGACCTGGTTCCCGTTGTCGTCGTTCTGGAACCACGACGTGGTGTGGCTGGAGCCCGGCGGAATCGGCGTGATGACCGTCAGGCAGAACGGGCTGAACACGGCGAGGCCTCCGCAGGCGAACGGGTGCACCGATTGATAGGTGCAGCTCGACGAGAGCTGGATGAGCTGCCCCGAGTTGTTCGTCAGCGTGACCTTGACCTCCTCGCCGAGGCCGGCCACGGGTGGGTCGACGCTGACCTCCACGCCGGGAATCGCGCCGCAGGGGAGTTGCGCCGCGCTCGCAGCCGACAGAAGCACCATCGTCGCGGTGTAGGCAAAGAGCTTCTTCATGGCAAAGCCTCCTGGACCAACCATCATGCCCGACGGATCGCCAACCCGACACCATCCAAGTTCAAGCCCCCCCCAACGCGCTCGGGCAACGGTGGTGGCCCTGTCTTGGGAGCTCCAGGAGATGCGGTTGCCCCGTTTGCTGGAGAGAGGCTATCGTCCATGGACACGCTCCTTTTCTCACCCTTCCGAGGAGAGACATGAAGACTTTGCTACTCGCCTTTGGCATGTCCATCGCCGGCGTTGCAGCTTCCTGCACTTCGTGCCCCTCGAGTTGCTGACTTCGCAAGGATCCACGTTGGGAAAGCGTCTCGTCCTCTTCGCCGTCCTGTTCGCCGGCGCTCTTGTCGTCGGGTTGTTCTCCAAAGCCTGGTACGTACGCGACAGCTCGGCTTCGGCGCCGCCGATCGGACTGAGAGCGTCGGGACGGCCCAGCGAGAGCCCGGTCCACCGCGTACCAGCGGAGCCGGAAGCCGTCGCGCCTTCCGAGGCGCGGCCAAGAACGAAGCGCGAGATCCTCGCGGAGTACTGGGGCACGGAGTGGGCAGCGCTGGAAGGCATGATCGAGGAGCGCGTCACCGATCTCGACTCACACGCCACGGCCGGCTTGCCGCGTCCATGGGAGGAAGTCGAGGCGCAGGCAGCACAAGCGGTTCTCGGAAACCGCGAAGAGGTACTGCGGTTCCTCTATGCGAGCTTCCCGATCGAGCTCACCGAAGCGGATCTCTCCGGGAAGCTCAATCCGGAGCGGAAAGAGCTCACACCCGACCAGCTCGCTGAACTCCACGCCTTGGCGGACACCTTCGAAGCCGAGCTAAAGGACGCCGTCCAGGGAGCGTTGCAAGCCGAGCTGGCCTACCGGCGGCGCGTCTGGGAAGAGGGCCTCTACGCCGCCGGCCCCTTCTGTCCCATCCCCGGCTCCGAGCCTTCCCAGCGGATTCACGAAATGGGTCCGGGAACGATGGTCAGCTTCGGAGGAGGTGGTTGGGAGGTGTCGTTCCGGGTCGATCCGCGAGGAGATCTCGACTACGAGCGCTCGCTCGCCAAGGCCCAAGGCGTCGTGGATGCGCGCGCTGAGGCCTTGCGGCTGCAGATGGCGCACTACTGATTCAGCGCCGGATCGCGAGCCCCACGCCCCCAAGAGTCAGGAGCGCCGCGACGACCAGACGCGCCGTCAATGCCTCGCCGAGCAGCAGGATTCCGCCGACCGCCGCGATCGCCGGAACCAGGAGCTGGACGACCGCCGCGCTGGTGCGCGTGTGTCCGCGCAGCGCCGCGTACCAGAGGACGTAACCCATGCCCGAGGTCAGCGCGCCCGAGGTGACGGCGAGCGCGACGCCGCCCGTGGAAAGCGACGTTTCGCGGACGAAGAGCAGCGCGAGCGCCCCCACCGGCGCCGCCATCAGGAAGTTGCGCGCCGTCGCCACCGCCGGCTCCGACGCTCCGCGCCCGAGCAGCGAGTAGACGCCCCACGCCACGCCCGCGCCCGCCATCAGCGCCGCGCCCAGGGGGTCCGGCGCCGTTACGCCCGGAGCGACGAGCCAGACGACGCCCGCGAGCGCGGCGACGATGCCGACGGCCTGGAGCGCCTTCGGCCGCTCTCCTCGCGCCCACCCGACGCCGAGCATTGTGAGCTGCACGAACCCGAAGAGCAGAAGCGCCCCCGTTCCCGCGTCGAGCGTGACGTAGGAGAACGAGAACCCCACCGCGTACGCGACGAGCGCGAGGGCGGCGCTCGGCCGCCACGCGACACCTGCTCCGCGCAACCGCGCGAAGGGCAGGAGCGCCACCGCTCCGCTCGCGAGGCGAAGCGCCGTGAAGCTCGCCGGATCGATCGCTTCTTCCGCCAGCGCCGCACGGCAGAGGATCGAGTTCGCGGCGAACGCGATCAGCGTCAGGCCCGTGAGCAGGACCGTCGTGGCAAGGCGGGGAGTCGGCACGCGCCGAAGAGGGTACTAATCGGGCGGAGTGCCGGCCCTCAAGTGCTCCTCGATCCGTTGGCGAAGCCGTTGCCAGTCCTCGAGCTGATCCGCGGAGAGCGTGGACTCGATCCGCTCCAACCCCCCGCCGACGATGCCCTCGATCTCCTCGACGTGCTCGTTCTTGAAGCGCAGCAGGTCGAGGTGGACGTCGCCGATGATCTCCGCGATCGCTTCCTCTTGCTCCGCGTCGAGGTCGAGCTCCCAGTCGAGGAGCTGAACCGCCGCGCCTTCGAAGCGGTGCGGGTGTCCGTGGAAGGCGCCCATGAGATGGTGGACGTAGCCGAAGGCGCCGGCCAGGCCGGTGACGACGCCGAACACGAAGATGGCGACCATCCCGATCCAGACGCGCCAGGTTCCTCGCTTCTTCGCCATCTAGAAGACCAGGAAGAGCTCGAGGAAGGACTCCGGCGTGGCGCGCATCAGCGCGTAGAGCTCGCCGGTCGAGGTCGCGCCGATGCCGGCCGAGAACAGCAGGGAAAGAAGCGCGAGCGCGGCGGCCGCCATGGCGCCGATGCGGACCGCGCGCTCGTTCGACGACCAAAGCGGCGCCTCCGGAGCCTCGCCGGCGCGAGCGCGGACCTCCCCCATCACACCGTCCTTCCAGTCCGCCGGAAGCGAAGCCGGTGGAGTCGACTGCCGCGCCTCGATCAGGCGCGCTTCCATCTCGTCGAGCTCGCGTTCGTCCTTCATGGCCGCTTCCTCGCTTCCGGAAGGGCTCGCTCGATGCGCTCGCGGAGACGGCCGCGCGCGCGGTGGGCGCGCACCTTGACCTTCGATTCGGTCCACTCGAGCAATTGCGCCGACTCCTTCACGCTCAGGCCCTCGAAGTATACCAGCGTCAACACCTGTCGATCCTCAAGCTCGAGCCCGCCGAGGGCCCACTCGAGGAGCTCGCGGTCGTCCAACGGCTCGCCCGCTTCCGCCGGAGGAAGCTCGTCCTCGGGCAACGCCTCGCCGCTTCGGTCGCGCTCGCGATACTCCCTGCGCCAGAAGTCGCTGCAACAGCGCAGCGCGATCCGCGTGAGCCAGTGCTCGAAGGGGTGCGTCGCCGCATAGCCCGCGAGCGAGACGTACGCGGCGACGAAGACCTCGTGCGCGACCTCGGCGCCGCGCGCGCGCGGGACGTTGCGCGCGACGACGCGCAAAACGTGTCCCGTGTAGCGGTCGACGAGCGTCTCGAACGCGTCGACGTCGCCGTCGAGCACGCGGCGGATCACCGCTTCGTCGTCGTTCGAGGGCTCCCTGGATCGCATCGATGGCTCGTGCCGCGCGCGCTCCCGCGGATTGTCCGGCGGGAGCGCGCGTGCGGCAATCGCGCGAGCTACCGATGGCGCTCGATCCAGGCCGCGAGAGACTTCTCGGCCGCTTGCACATGGTCCGCGAGGCGCGGCGGACCGCCGTGATGGAGCGCGTGCACCTTCTCGAGCTGCTCCGGCGTCAGGACGCCG
This sequence comes from Planctomycetota bacterium, assembly GCA_028278425.1. Lineage (GTDB taxonomy): Bacteria > Planctomycetota > UBA1135 > UBA1135 > JANQEJ01. Next base: position 61,358 of record JANQEJ010000331.1, read on the forward strand.
TGGACGTCGCGCATCAGCCTCGCGAGCGTGACGGCCAGCTCCTCCTGCGCGGCGCCGACCTTCTTGCCGGCCGCGCGCAGGCCGGCCTCGTCGAGGTCCCTCGCGTGGAGAGCGGCGAACTCCTCGTCGAAGGCCTCAGCGAGCGTCTTCGCGCGCGGGATGATCTTGCTGGAGTGGAGCAGGCTCGCCACCTCGCTCCGCTGCTCCTGCGTCAGGTCCAATCGATCCGCCAGCGCGTCGAGGTGCGCGGCCAGGTCACCGTGCCTCGCGTGCTTGCCGTGCACGAGCTCGACGAGCCGGCGGTGCACGTCGCCGTGGTCCGAGGCCAGGGGGAGGGCCGCCGCGAGGCCCGCTCCGACGAGGACCAGCGCTCCGACCGACAGTGCGAGTTTCATGGAAGTGCCTCCGTGTGTCCGCTTCGCGGCGCGCGAGCCCGTCCCGCGCGCTCGGAGGCTTGATCGCGTGCCCCGCGGCCGGGGTTACGAGAAAACCCGAAGTCGCGTGTAGATTAGGAGTGTGTCCCCCAGAGAGCGCGACACCGACGGCGCGTTCGTGGAACAGGTCCTCGCCGGCGATCGCGAAGCCGTGCGGCGCTTCGTCGAGCGAATGAGATGCGTCCCCCGGATCCTGGTGCGCAAGAACGCGCAGCTCGGACGCCCCCTGTCGGACCACGAGATCGAGGACCTCGGGCAGGAAGTCCTGGCGGCGCTCTGGCGCAAGCTGCCCCAGTACAACGGGACCGCGGCGCTCGAGACCTGGGCCTACCGCTTCTGCTACCTCGAGCTGATGCGCCACCTGCGCACGAAACACGGCCTGCCGAAGCAGTTGGAGGACCCGCTCGAGGGCTCGACGCTGGAGCCCCAAGCGCCGCCCCCGCCGAGCCCCGAGGACACCGCGCGCGTGCTCGCCGCCCTGGACGGCATGGACGCCGAGGAGGCGGACGTGATCCGCCTCAAACACTTTGAGGACATGACCTTCGAAGCCATCGGGGAGCGGCTCGCCCTGTCCCCGAACACCGCCAAGACGCGGTATTACCGCGGATTGAAGAAACTGGAACGGCTCCTCCGGGAGACAACCGGGGGGAGAGTCCCGCGGAGGGTCACGTGACCGGCCGACCCGAAGACCATGACGAGCTCTTGCGCGAGCTTCGCTCGCTCGCCGACGACCCGGCGGAGGCCGAGGAGTTGATCCGCACCGCCGGCCTGCTCGACACGATCGGCGCCGAGGAACGCGAGGACCTCGAGGCGGTGGGCGAGATGGAACCGGCTTCCTGGGAGCACCGCGTCGACGAGATCCTGGGTACCAAGGCCCGAGGCCGAAACGGCGGTGCGGACGCGACCGCCCGCACGCTGCGCGTCCTCGCTGGGATCGCGGCGGCCGCCGCGGTCCTTCTTCTCGCGCTCTACCTCTGGCCCGGCGCGAAGGAGGAGGACCCCGGCAGCGTGCTCGGCGACGGCAAGATCGAGCTCGTCGCCCCCGCCGGCGACGTCGACGCTTGGGGCGAGTTCCGGTGGACCGGACCCGATCCGGGCCGCGGCCGCTACGAGGTCCTGATCTATCGGGGCGACGACCCCGCCGCGCCGCCGATCGCGCGCGGGACGAACTTGAAGGAGTTGCGATGGGTTCCGACGGAAGACACGGGCGCGTGGCCCGCCGAGATCCTCTGGGAGGTGCGCCTGCTCGACCAGACGGGCGAGCTCGAGGCCTCGGCCGACGCGCGGGCACGCTTGCGCTAGCCCTCGCTTTGCTCGCCGCGCCGAGCGCGGCCCAGACGCGCAGCGAGCTGATGGCGAAGGTCGATCAGCTCGACCGGCAGGCGCGCCAGGGGAACGCGGCCGAGCAGTCGCTCGCTTTCGCCGAGCTGCTCGAGCTGATCGACGTCCTCGACGGGCGCATCGAGGAGGCCGCGAGCGACTACGAAGCGAAGAGCTACGCTCTCCCGCGCTTCCTTTCCTACCGCGCGCTGGGCACGTACCACACCGGCGAAACGCTCGACGTCCGTCTCGGGTGGTTCGAGGAGGGCATCCGGAGCACCGACGTCCTCGGCAACCACGAGATGATGGCGAACGCGCGCTTCATGAAGGGCGAGCTCCTGCTCGGCTTCGGGCGCACACGCGCGGCGCGCGAGGTGTTCCTCGAGACGCTCGAGGTCGCGCCGGAGGCGGAGAAGACGCTGCCGGCCGTGCTCTACGGTTTGTGCGAGACCGAGGCGCGGCTGGCGCTCTACGACCAGGCGCTCCAACGCTGCGACGAGGTCGAGGCGGCGGTCGATCCCGATGGGAAGCTCGCAAAGCTCAAGTTCCGCGTGGCGGGCACGCGCGGGCAGATCTACCTCGAGCTAGGCCTGCCCGACCTGGCGGCGCCGCAGATCGAGGAGGAGGCGCGCGGGATCGACGACCTCGCCGCGCGCGGCGGCGGGACGTTCAAGGACTTCATCGCGTCCGACGTGCATCGCGCCAACCTCGCGGTCGTCAGCGGGAACCACGAGCAGGCGCTCGAGCTCGTCGACGCCATGCTCGCGAACGAGGCGCGGTATCCCGAGGGCTCCTTTGGCCGCGGCGTTCTCCTCGCGGCCAAGGCCGAGTCGCTGGTCTTCCTCGAGCGCGCCGATCCCGGGCGCGAGCGGCGCGCGGAGGAGTTCCTCCTCGAGGCGCTGGAAGGCGATCTGCCCGAACAGGACCGCCTGCGCGTCGAGGACCGGCTGAGCGAGATCCTGATCGCGAGCGGCCGCCTCGACGAAGCGGCGACGTACCTCGAGTCGGCGCGCGCGCGGCTCGCGAGCTGGCGCGCCGACGAGGGCGGCGACCGGCGGAACCCCGAGGAGATCTACGTCGCGACGTCGGAGGCGCGCCTCGCGCTCGAGGGCGGCGTCGGTCCGGACGAGCTGCGCGAGCGACGCGACGCGCTCGCCGACGCCTTCCGCCATCGCGTGGACCTCTGGCAGCTCGTCCCGCCGCGTGCGGGCGGTCTCGGCTTCCTGCACCACCCCCACCAGCGCGCGTGGCTGAGCGAGCTCGTGCGCCTCGAGCTCGCGCTCGACCCCGAGGGCGGCGCGGCGACGGCGCTCGACTGGGTCCTCCTCGCGCAGGCGCAGGGAACGCTCCTGCGGCGCCTCGGCGGCGCGAACGCGACGCTCGCCGAGGTGCAGGCCGGGCTCCTCGGGCCGCGGCGCGGCATCGTCGTGTTCCTTCCGGGACCAATGCGCTCGCACGCGTTCGCGCTCGAGGGCGACACCGTGCGCCACGACACGCTTGCGCCGGAGCACGAGCTCAACCGGCTCCGGCTCGATTACGTCGCGGCGCTCGCGAACCGCCGAGAGGTGCGCGCGGACGCGCTCGCCGCCGAGCTCCTCCGCGAGCTCTTTCCCGAGGCGGTGCGCGCGCGCCTCGCCGCCTGGCGCGGGCTGACGGTCGTCGGCACCGATCTCCTCGGGCGGCTCCCGGTCGAGTACCTGCCCGCCCCCGGCGGCGGGTACCTCGGCGTCGCGCTCGCGGTCGACCGCTTGCCGTCGCTGCCGCTCGGCGTACACCTGAAGCGCCGGCTGACCGGCGAGGGCGAACGGCCGATCAACCTCGTCCTCGGCGCCGCGCCGACGCCGGGACCGGAGGCGCGCGCGCGCTGGAGCGAAGTCGGCCCTCTGCCCTGGGAGGACGAGGAGGAGCGCATCGGCGCGCCCTTCGAGCCGGATGCGCGCCGCGCGTTCACCCTCGGCGCGGCGACCGCCGCGAACGTGCTCGACGCGGAGCTTCTCGCGCGGTCGCGCGGGCTGGTCCTGCTCGCCCACAACGCGCTCGACCGCGGCCGCGAGCGCCCGCCGACGATCGTCTTGTCGCCGAGCGGGGAGCACGACGGCCTCGTGACCTGCGACGCGATGGAGGCCTTGCCGCTTCCGCCGCTCGTCCTGCTCGGGAGCTGCCGTTCCGCCATCGGCCCGCCGCGGCTCGGCGACGAAGGCACGGGGCATCTCGGCGGAGCGTGCCTCTTCGCCGGCGCGCGCGCGGTGCTGCTCGCGGACGAGGAGCTCCTGCTCGGCCACGTCGTGCACTTCAGCATCTGGTTCCTCGACTACCTCGCCGGCGGCCGATCCCCCGCCGAGTCCGCCGCCTACGCCCGCCGCAAGCTGGTCGAAGCCGGCCTTGTCGCCTCGCCGACCGAAGCGGGCCTGATCTACGTCCTCGGCCTCGGCCACGAGCCGGTCTTCGAGCCGCGCGACGTCGAGGTGGCGGTTGCGCCGGCACCGGCGCGCGAGCTCTCGAACGCTCCGCTCGGCGCGGACGATGCGGCGCCGCCGAGCGAGTCGGAGCCCGACGACTCCCGCTCCGTCTTCCCGTGGATCGCCGGCGTACTTGCACTCGTCGCCCTGGCGCTCCTCGGCGCTGCTTCGCGATTGCAGCGGCGGGCGGGCCCCTAATTAGCTCAACGGCCCCGACCCGGCGTCAGCGGTCATTCGGCGGGATGAAGTCGTCGTCGAAGAAGTCCGGCAGGCAGACCAACGGCACCGTCCAGCCGCCCTCGTCGGGACCACCGCCGTCGATGATGACCGTGATGTCGACCACGTCGTTGGGATCGACGTTGTTGGAGGCGACCAGCGCGTCCTTCTTGGCCTCGTCGAGCGTGAACGAGAAGATCGTGGCGTTGGTGGACTGCTTGATGCGGCCGTCGGCGCCGAGCTCGACCGGGCGCGTCTCGACGTGATAGATGAACTTGGAGTCCTCCGGCTGATCGATCGCGAACAGAACCTGGTACGGATCGGCCTTGCTGAGAACGTCCGAGTAGTAGGCCGTCGGGTTGACCCCTTCACCGTCGAGCTGCTCCCAAACGGTGAGGAGGATGTCGTCCATTTCGTCGGGCAGTCCCATCGGGAACATGACGCTGAGGTCGAGCGTGCCGCCCGCGCCCGGAGTGTAGGTGTAGGTGCCCTCCTCGACGTTGACGCAGTTGTCCGCCCAACTTATGAAGTCGCTGTGGATCATCGTGGCGCTGCGCTCCTTCTCCACCGGAAAAAAGATGTCGCTGTCGCCGTCGAGATCGAGGTCGGTGAAGGTCGGGATCGCCTCGTTCTCCGGCGCGGGGTCGTCGCCGGAGCCGTCTTCGGTGGGGTCGAGGAACATGCTGATCCCGTCTCCCCACGAGAACGACGCTCCACCCGGTCCCTGGTTCTGCAGGTAGACCAGATTCCCCTGCGTCTTGTGGCTGACGAGAATGTCGCCGAGCTTGTTCGCGTCCCAGTCGCCCGAGACTCCCTCGACGAGATCGATGGGGCCGACGAGAAGCTGGCCGTCCCACAGGTCCTTGTCGAAGGCGTACAGGAAGTGGTTGACAGCGATCTGCGTAAGGAAGGCGATGCGGTCGACCTGGCCCTCCCGCTTGATGATCGCGAGGCGATCGTTCGAGGAGGCCGGCAGATCGATGGGCACTTCGCTTCCGTCGTGCTCGCGGACCTGGATGCCGCCGTCGGAGAGGATCGCGAGCTCGAACCCGTCGTCGCCGTCCCATTCGACGAGCTTCAACGTGTGGATCGTCGAGCCGTACATGCTCATCGACTGCTGCGGCGTGCCGAACATGCCCATTAGGTCGTACATGAAGAGCAGGACCTGTCCGCCGGCATTCACCGCGACGAGGTCGAGCGCTCCATCCCCGTCCACGTCGCCGACGCGCATGTGCCGGGCGTTCTTCCAGAACGGCCCTCCCAGCGGAGTGAACGTGAACTCGAAGTCGTCCAGGTTGTAGGAAAAGAGCTTCAGGAAGGGATCCGAGCTCGACACGAGGAACGCGTCGTTCTCCTCGAAACCGGCGCCGGGGACCGCGACGATGTCGGTGGCCAGGACGTCTTCGCCGCCGGAGACGACGATCTGCGAGTCGTGATAGATCCCCGGCGAGAACGAGATCACGAGGCGGTCGTCGACCATCATCATCACGTCGGGGCGCGCGTCCCCGATCGTGTCGAGGGCGATGGTCTTCGTCATCGGCCCGTTCAGCTCGCCGACCGGGTTCTCGGCCATGATGCGCCGCTTGCCGACGCCGAACTCGGTGAATTGCGCCGCCGCTGAAGCAGCGAGGAGGGGGAGGACGAAAAACGAAAGGAGTGGACGGGTCATGGACTGAGTCGAGGGGAAAAAGGAGAAGGGACTTGCTCACTATAGGCCCGGTTTCGGATCGGGTTCCACCGGCACTCCGACGCTTGGTAACGCGTGAAACAAAACGCCCGATTCTGAGAACCGAAAGAAGTAGCCCGGCGGATTACGACCGGGGGTGAAGGGTCACTCTCCACGGCGACCTTTTCCGCGCAAAGCGGGGAACCGCCTCCGCGCGGCGGAAGAGAACGGGACGGCCTCCTACGTACCCATGGCCTTCAACAGGAGTTCGTCCCCATGTTCCGTCGCAACGTCCTCGTTCTCTGCGCGCTCGCGAGCGCCCCGTTCGCCCAGGGAACGGGGGATTACATGAACTTTGAGTCTCCCCACGTGAAGTCGATCACCTCCGGTCTGGTCGACGGAAAGGACTACGTCCTCGTCTGCAACACGCCGGACAACTCGGTCGAGGTGTACGACCCGGTTGGCGACGGCTTCGTCGCGCGCATCCCGGTCGGCTTCGAGCCGGTGTCGGTCACCTACCACGAGCCCCTGCAGGCGTTCTTCACTGCGAACTTCATCGGCGACTCGGTCACCCGTGTGGACGTGGACGCGACCGCGGGCAACTTCACCTACGCCGTGCAGTGGACGCGCTACGTCGGCGACGAGCCGGTGCACGTGGCGCTCGACACGAACGGGGTGACCGCCATCGTGACCAAGCGCTCGAAGAGCTCATTCGCGTGGCTCTCGGCCGGTTCGGGCTACGCGCTCGGGGGCGGCAGCTACGACGAAGTCCTGATGACCGAGGACGGGATCTTCCCCGACCACTCGCTCCTCACGGGGGACATGGCGGTCAAGGAGCCGCACACGGTGCTGTTCGACCCGTCCGGCAGCGATCGCATCTTCGTGCTCGGCCAGCAGGGCGGCGGGGCTCCCGAGAACCTGACCACGTTCGAAAACGACGATCCCGGCGGCGGTAGCGGCGGCATGACGTCGCCCGGGATGACGATCCCGCCGCTCGAGTTCGACCTCGACGTCTTCGTCCACGACCTCCAGTCCGGCGCCACGTCGATCATCGACGACATCGGCACGACCAACTTCAACATGGCCTTCTCGTCGGGCGGCGACCTCTACATCGTCAGCACGCGCGCGCGCAACGACAAGAAGGGCACGGCGACGCTCGCCGCGCTGCCGACCGGCTTCGTGACGACGAACCTCCATAAGGTCATCGATCCCGGCGGCCCGAACGAGACCAAGCTGCGCCGCAACCTGAACCGGGGGCCGGTCGTGCCGTCCGACTCGCTCGCCCACGCGACCGACATCGTCGTCTACGAGTCCGGCGGCGAGACGAAGGTCATCGTCGCCGGCTTCAACTCCGACCGCATCGGCGTGGTCGACACGAGCAGCTCGAACCCAAACCAGTGGACCATCGAGCGGTGCGACATCATCCCGCTGACCCATCCGGTGGCCGGCCCGCGCGCGCTCGCGATCAAGTACGCCAACCCGGGCGTCCCGAACGATCCCGGCGACCGCGTGTACGTCGTGAACCGGCTCGACCACTCGGTGGCGGTCATCGATCCGACCGGGCCGATCCCCGTGGTCGTCAACCAGTTCCCGCTTCAGAACGACCCGGTGCCCGGCGTCGTCCGCGAGGGCGCGCAGTTCCTCTACAGCACGAACTTCTCGGGCAACGGCTTCGTTTCCTGCTCGTCGTGCCACGTCGACGGCCGCTCGGACCAGCAGCAGTGGGAGCTCACGACCGACACGCCGCCCGGCATTCCGTTGCCCGACTTCCCGCTCGAGATCGGCGGCATCCAGCTCGGCGTCTACGCCAACCTGATCCTCACCGGCGAGTTCCCGGTCAACAAGGGTCCGATGATCACGCAGTCGCTCCAGGGCCTGCTCAACTTCGAGACCGACCTCGAGACCGCGGACTTCGTCACGAACGCGCCTTACCACTGGCGCGGCGACAAGCCGGCGTTCACCGACTTCAACGAGGCCTTCGTCAACCTCCAGGGGATGCCCGACATCGGTCCGCCCGGCGACCCGAAGGGGCTCTCCGACGAGGACATGAACAAGTACCTCGCCTTCGTCAACACGGTCCACTACCCGTCGAACCCCGAGCAGCCTCTGACGCGCAAGTACGACGGCGATCTCGGCGACCCGGACGACGACACCGACGGCGACGGCGCGCTCTTCGGGCTGAAGCTCTTCCACACCTTCGCGCTCGACCTGCACGACCAGCCCGGCGGAGAGCTCAACCCGTTCAACCCCGAAGGCGGCCGCTCGTGCGTGCAGTGCCACTTCCTGCCCGAGGGCAGCAACAACCGCATCACCGAGGTCGTCGGCACGGCGGTGCAACCGATCGAGACGGCGGCCTTGCGCGGTCTGATTCAGAAGGAGGGCCGCCTCGAGCTGACCGACGACGTCGGCGAGTTCCCCAACGACATGCCGTTCTCCGGCGACTGGGGCCTGAACCACGAGGGCACCGACCGCTCGATCAACGACTTCAACCGCATCTTCCGGCCGGTGTTCCTCGACGACGCGCCGCAGCTCCTGGCGGACCAGCAGCTCGACGCGGTGAACCTGTTCACGCGCCAGTTCGACTGGGGCTTGGCGCCGGCGGCCGGCTTGCCGTTGACCGTCACGCACGACACGAAGTCCGGTGCGGACAGCGCGCTCGACCTCATGGAGGGTCAGGTCGACGACGCCAACATCGGGATCGCCGTCTACGCGGTCCTCGACGACGTCGAGCGCGGCTTCTGGTTCCGGATCACGGGTTCGACGCGCGTGTACCAGGAAGTGGCGCCCGGCAACGCGACGTTCACGCGAGCCGCTCTTCTCAACGAGCTCGACGTCGAAGGCGAGGTTTTGGTGTTCACCGGAACGCCGCTCGGCAGCGACCAACGCACGGCCGCCCTCGACGGCGTGCGCGCCATCCTGGCGGGCTCGCCGCTCTCCATCACGAACCTCGGCACGACGCCGAACACCGCCTACGTCGACGTCCCGAGCCTGACGAAGAACTGGCGCAAGACGACGGTCGAGAACGGCTTCGACTTCTTCTGGTTCTCGAACTTCATCACCGTCGGCGACCCGTTCCCCGCGGACGAGCCGCTTTCCCTGAAGACGGCGCGGATCTACCAGCAGGCGCTCGGCCTGTTCCCCACCGTCGTTCCGGGCGTGCCGTACTCGCACGAGGCGCCGCGGCGGCTGTGCTTCGACGGAACGGGCATCCTCGAGGGCGCGAAGGTCACGCTGCACGTACACACCGCTCCGGGCGTCCCGCCGCCGCCGATCGGCTCGCCGCCGGTGATCGGCACACCGGACGAGGCGCAGTACCAGTTCGTCAACCTGACCTTCCCAATCTTCCCGCGCCGGACAGGGACGGCGGTCCACTGGGAGACGGCGGTCGAGCTGGACATCCTCGAGCTCCACCGCCTGCTCCTCGGCGGCCCGGCGGCGCCGGGCGTCGCGGCGGCGCTCGACGGCTCGATGAGCGAGCCGCCGGTCGCGACGGACTTCGCGCCGGACGTCTGGAACAGCTACCAGGTGACGGTCACGAACCCCGACGGAAGCGACTTCACGTCCGACTTCCAGCGGTTGCTGTACGCAAAGCCCTGAGTTTCCTCGGGGAGGGGAACTGCTCGGCAAGGGCCGGCGGGAGACCGCCGGCCCTTCTTCTAGGCCTTGTTCTCGGCGAGCCAGGCGCGGAAGAGGAGACCGCGCACGCGGAAGATGTCATCGGTCTTTTCGAGCAAGCCGGTTGAGAGCAACGCGCGCCGCGCGTGGCGGAGCGCGGGCGCGTCGCAGTCGCCGTCGGGCACTTCCAGGATCTTCTGGGTCGCGCCACCTTCGGCAGACGCCCGCGCGAGGACGACGCGCTCCGCTTCGCTCGCGCCGCCCCAGAAGTTCTCGTCGAAGAAGACGTCGAGGTCGTTCTCGTACTCGCGCATGCGCTCGACGCCGCGGCGGTAGTGCTCGAGGCGAAGCTCCTTGGCGCCATCGCGCAGCTCGTAAGCCGCCGAAGCGAGCTGCCTCGCGAGCGCGGCGTGCCCGCCCGAGTCCGCGAAGACCGCGCGGCAGACGTCCGCGGCGACGCCGACGCCGGTCGCGTGCCCGATCTCCGTGAGCATCTGCGTGCACTCGTCCGCGCTCAAGGGCGGCAGATAGACCGGCTGGAAGAAGCGGAAGAAGGGATTCGTGTCGGCTTCCTCCGCCGGGAAACGGTTCACCTCGTTGTAGCGGGCGTGCCAGTCGGCGACGAGCAACGCGAGCCCACGGCCGCCGGCGGCCTGGGCGAGGGAGCGCAGACAGGACGCAAAGGCGACGAAGCGTCCGGCGTGTTCGGGATTCGGCCCGATCTCGCGCGGAAAGATGCGCTCCATCTCGTCGAGAAGGACCAGAAGCGGAGCATCATCCCCCAGTCGGAGCTGGCCGTCGCGGCGCGCGTTGAAGGCGTCCCGAAACGCGGCGGCGTCGCAAGGGTCCGGAACGGCGGGCGGTTCCCAGCGGTCGCCGAACGTTGCTTCGCCCCAGCGATCGTAGGCGGAAAGGACCGCCGCGAACACGAGCTGCGGCCAGTCCGGATCCGAGCGCTCGCAGCCTTGCAGGTCCACGAGCGCGATGGGGTGAGACACCAAGCGCTGCTGGAGCTGGAAGAGCAAGCTCGTCTTCCCCGCCTTGCGCGTGCCGACCAGCGCGACCTGCTCACCGCGACCGAGATATCCCGCAAGCTCCTCGATCAACCCACGCCGGCCGAAGAAGAAGCGGGTCTCATCGATCGCGTTGCGCGCATCGAAAAGGTTCGGCGAGCCGAGGTAGCGCGCCTTGCGCTCGCTCAGCGCGGATCGCACGGCGCGCTCCCCCTCGCGGTTCTTGGCCTGCAGCAACGGAACCGGAAGCGGGATCAACGCCGTGTTGTGCTGGAGACGGTAGACGTCGAGCTGACGCGTCGCGGCGGGGTCGAGGTCCTTGGGGTAGACGACGTAACCGAAGCGCTGCGGACCGTCCGCTTCGGCAGACAGCGTCCTGTAGACGTGCTGGACTTCTTCGACGGGAAGATAGTCGCCCAGCGCCGCTTGAACGGGAAAGTGTGAGCCGGACCCCGTCTCCTGAACTTGGAGTGTCCGGGCGTCCGTCCGTTCCACGCGATGCCCGGCGAGGCGAAAGAACGCTGCGGCTTCGTCGAGCACCGCGTCGTACCGCACGCGTTCGGCCCGGTGCGCCGCGAGGCGTTGGGCTCCGAAGTAGACGCCGCCGCTGAGCAGAAGAAGTGCGCCGGACGCGAACAACACCGTCATGAGCGAGAGCGGCGCGGATGGAAACGGAACGCGGCCCCGAACGATCTGGCCACGCGCCATGACGACGATCTCTCCGTCGGGCGTCGCCTGGAGAGCGTCGATGCGCGGCTCGGCCGGCAGACCGTCGGCGTCGGTGAGGACGCGAATGCGATCCCCATCGGGGTCGTAACCCACGACCGCGCCACCGATCGCGCACCAAACCGGTCCATCGGGATCCTGCGGATCCACGGCAAGGTGCGTCACGGCGCCAGGCGGAAAGGTGTCCCCCGCCGTGATGCGTGAAAGCGTGAAGCCGTATTCGGCCAACCTCTCGACCCAGCTCGAGTCCAGGCGATACAGGCCCGCCGTCGTGGCAACCCAGGCGGACGAGCCATCGCCGCCGTTGGCGAGTGCGAGAATCTCGACGCCGTCAAGCGGGACGCGACGACTGACGTGACCCTTCGCGGACACGCGGCGGAAGTGGGCGGCGGAGCGTGCCGTCTCCATGCCGGCGGGCATGAGCTTGCCGTCGACCGGGTTGAAGGCGAGGTAGGCGCCGCCGTCCGGTAGTGCGAGAACGTGGTCCACGACGCCGACGCTGCTTCCGTCCTCCTCGGTGATGACGAGCTGCACACCGCTCGCGTCGACGAGCGCGGCGCCGGAGTCGGTCGCAACCCATGCCCGCGATGCTTGAGAGCCGGGCTGCTGCGACACGGAGTGGACGTTCATGTCCGGGAGCGTGGACGTGAAGCGGCGGCTCTCTTCGCCCCCCGCGGAGTAGAGCGTCAAGCCTCCGAGCACGTACGCGGCCCAGCACTCGCCGCTCGGAGTCGCCGCAAGCGCGGAGGGGAGAGCCCCCGCGGGATCCGCGGGCAGGACTCCCATCTCCGACTCGGTGGAGTACACCATTCCGGTCGGCCGATTCCGCCAGACGATCAAGCCCTCGGTCTCCATCGACGCGAGGACGAGCTGGGGTTGGAAAGCCGTGAGGGGCTTCAGAGTCGTCGGCCGGCTTCCCGAAGCCGGGCGCAGGTAGCTCGGCCCCCCATCGGTCCCGAACCAGACCTCGCCCGAGGGACCCACCGCCAGCGCCCACACGTTGTCGTGCGCCAGCCCGTCGGCGGTGGCGAAGGTCTGCCAGGCGCGGGTCGTCGGATTGTAGCGGCTCGCGCCGCCGCCGACGGTCCCGAACCAGACGGCGCCCGAGGGCTCCAACGCCAACGATCGCACGACGCCTTCCGCCAGGCCGTCGCTCGCGGTGAAGCTCTCCCACTCGCCGGTCGCCGGGTCGTAGCGGCTCGCGCCGCCATCGGTCCCGACCCAGACCGCGCCCGAAGGCTCCAGCGCCAGTGACAGCACGTCGTCATCCGGCAGCCCGTCGGCGGTGGTGAAGGTCTGCCAAGTTGCGGTCGCCGGGTCGTAGCGGCACGCACCCCCTCCAACGGTCCCGAACCACACCGCGCCCGAGGGCTCCGGCGCCAGCGACCGAACGACGTTGTTCGCCAGGCCGTTCGCCGTGGTGAAGCTCCGCCAGGTGCCGGTCGCCGGGTCGTACCGGCTCGCACCGCCCCCGGCGGTCCCGAACCACACCGCGCCCGAGGGCTCCAGCGCCAGCGACCGCACGACGCCGTCCGCCAGGCCGTCGGCGGCGGTGAAGCTCCGCCAGGTGTCGGTCGCCGGGTCGTACCGGCTCACACCGCTGTCGGTCCCGAACCACACCGCGCCCGAGGGCTCCGGCGCCAGCGACCACACGTCGTCGTCCACCAAGCCCTCCGCCACGGTGAAGCTCCGCCAGTTGCCGGTGGTCGGGTCGTAGCGGCTCGCACCCTGGCCGACGGTCCCAAACCAGACCGCGCCCGAGCGCTCGAGGGCTACCGACCGCAAGGAGCCTGTCCGATTAGTCCTCGCTCTGGTGAGACTCGGGATCGGAGCGGGACCGGAGTTGGATCAAGCTCCCCCGACGAGCCGTGCGCTGATCAGCT
>JANQEJ010000358.1 GCA_028278425.1 Planctomycetota bacterium
GAAGCAGCGCGCACCGCCGCATCAACGTGGGGGCGAGGTCGATCAGGCTTACCGGCTCCTCGATCGTCTCGCCCGCCGGCACGCCGGGCCCCGCGACGATCAGCGGCACGTGCAGCACCTCCGAGTAGAGGCTGACGTGCTCGAACCACGCGTCGTGCTCGCCCATGGCCTCGCCGTGATCGGAGGTGACGACGATCAGCGTGTCGTCGTCGAGCCCGTGCCGCTCGAGCTCGTCCAGGAAGCGCCCGACGAGGAAGTCCGCGTACGCGACGCTCAAGTGGTAGAGAAACTCCACGTGCTCGCGGTTGGTCATCCCCTGCAGAAAGTCGAGCTGCTGCGGCGGCTCGTCCCAGACCGGCATGGTGGCTGGATCGGCCATGCGCGGGGGTGGCTTGAGGCCGTGTTTCGCCGCGTACTTCTTCGCGAACTCCGCCGGCGGGCCGTAGGGCGTGTGCGGGTCGAAGAGGTGCAGCCAGAGGAAGAACGGCGCGTCCGCCCCGCTCCATCCGGCGAGCATCTCCGCCGCGGCGGCGACCGTCGGCGCCCCGTTGCGGAAGGCGTCCTTGCGCGGCAGCGCGAAGCGGTCGAAGCCCTGCCCGAAGCCGATGCCGGGCGCCAGGTGGCCGACGCTGACCGCCGCGCCGGTCTCGTAGCCGGCCGCGCGGAGGCGCTCCGCGAGCGTCACGTTCGCCTGGCCGAGCGTGTAGCGGTTTCCGACCGCGCCGTGCTCCTCGAGCGCGAGCCCGGTCAGGATCGACGCGTGCGACGGGATGGTCGAGTTCGTCGTGGCGAAGGCGTTCGCGTAGCGCGCGCCGCGCTCCGCCAGCGCGTCGAGGTTCGGCGAATAGCCGGCGCCCAGCGCGTCGGCGCGCGTCGTGTCGAGCGTGATCAAGACGACGTTCGGCCGGCGGTCGGCGACGAGCTCGCCGCGCACGGTGGGGGAGCCCCAGAAGCCGACGACGCGGCGCGGCTTGCCGTCGCGCGGGTCGGGCTTGCCTTCGGCGGTGACGAGGAAACGCAGCTCGATCGCTTCGCCGCCGTAGTTCGACAAGTCGAGCTCGAGCGGCGTCCATCCCACGCCCTTCGAAACCGCTTCGCCGAGGAGCGACCAGCTCGCACCTCCCTCCCGCACGTCGACGGAGAAGCGCAGCGGCTTGCCGCCCTTCGTGGTGCACGCCGTGACCAGCCGCCCGCCGCGCGGCACGACGCACTCGGTGAAGAGCGCGACGCCGAGATCGGCCGGCCACGCGCGGCGCGCGTCCCGGTCGCGCGGGACGAGGCCCCAGTCGCCCTCGCTGCCGGAGGGCTCGAGCCCCGCTCCGTCCGCTCCCATCGTCTCCAGCGTCACCGCGGTCGGCGACCGCCCGTCCGCGAGCGCGAGGTCGAGGTGAAGGGCCCCCGCGACCGGCTCCCCTCCGCCGCCGCATCCCGCCAGGGCCAGCGGCGCGAGCCCGGCGGCCCAGCTTCGGACGATCCCCATGGTGGTGGGAATCGTACCCCGGCGCGCGGCAACCGGTTCGTCACACCTCCGCGGTGCTGCTCTGCGGAATCTGCGGCGGTTCGATCGACCGCCAGTCAAGCCGCGGGCAACCCTCGTACAGCCGGTCGAGGTCGTAGAACTCGCGCGCTTCCGGCTGAAGGATGTGGACGACGACGTCGGTGTAGTCGAGGACGACCCACCAGCCGAGGTCCGCGCCCTGGACGGGCATGTGGCGCTCGCCGATCGCCTTGAGGCGCACGTGGAGCTCGTTGTACAGCGCGCGCACGTGGGCGCGGTTCTGGCCGGTGCAGAGGACGAAGTAGTCCGCGACCTTCAGGCGCTCGTCGACGTCGATGACCTGGATCTCGCCGGCCTTCTTCTCGTCGAGAAGGTGCGCGGCGGCGATGGCGAGTTCCTTGGCTTTGATCGACAGCTCTCCTGAGACGGTCACGATCCTACCTCAGGAACCACGGCAGGAACACCAGGCTCACCACCGTCATCAGCTTGATCAGGATGTTGAGCGAGGGGCCAGACGTGTCCTTGAAGGGGTCGCCCACCGTGTCGCCGACCACCGCGGCCTTGTGGGCCTCGGAGCCCTTCCCGCCTTCAGCGCCGTCCTCGATGTACTTCTTGGCGTTGTCCCAGGCGCCGCCGGAGTTGGCCATGAAGATCGCCATCATGACGCCCGCGACGAGCGCGCCGGCGAGCATTCCGCCGAGCGCCTGCACGTTCCAGAAGCCCACGGCGATCGGAACGATGACGGCCATGGCGCCGGGCAGGATCATCTGCTTGAGCGACCCCTTGGTCGAGATGTCGACGCAGCGCGCCGCGTCGGGCTTTCCGGTGCCCTCGAGGATGCCGGGGATTTCCCGGAACTGACGGCGGATCTCCTCGACCATCTCGTTGGCGGCCTTGCCGACCGCGCGCATCGTCATCGCGCTGAACAGGAACGGCAGGAAGCCGCCGATCAGGAGGCCGATCATCACCTTGGGGTTGTTGATGTCGAGCACGCGGAGCGCCGGGTCGGCCTTGCCGGCCGCGGTGCAGAAGGCGCTGAAGAGCGCGAGCGCGGTCAGCGCCGCCGACCCGATCGCGAAGCCCTTGCCGATCGCCGCCGTCGTGTTGCCGACCGCGTCGAGGGCGTCGGTGCGCTTGCGCACCTCCGGCGGGAGCTCGGCCATCTCCGCCATGCCGCCGGCGTTGTCCGCCACCGGGCCGTAGGCGTCGACGCCGAGCGAAATGCCGAGCGTCGAGAGCATGCCGACCGCCGAGATGGCGACGCCGTACACGCCGCCGAGCTCGTAGGAGATGAAGATCGCGATGCAGATCATGATGACCGGCGCGGCGACCGACTCCATGCCGGTGGCGAGGCCGTGGATGATGTTCGTCGCGGGTCCGGTCTGCGACTGCTTGGCGATGTACTGGGCGGGCTTCGTTTCCTTGGCCGTGTAGTACTCGGTGATCTTTCCGATCGCGACGCCCACCACGAGGCCGGCGACGACCGCGCCGAAGACGTCCCAGCCGGAGATGTCGCCCGTCAGCTCGAACACGTGGTTGGTCAGGACGTAGGTCGCGCCCATCACGAGCACGGAGGCGACGATCAGCCCGCGGAAGAGCGCGGAGTGCAGGCTGTGCTCGTCCTTGGCGGCGACCGCGAAGGTGCCGAAGATCGAGGCGATGATGCCGGCCGCGGCCACGGCGAGGGGCAGCATCACGAGCGCCGCCGCGTCCGCGCCGCCGAGGAACGCCCCGAGGGTCATCGCCGCGATGATCGAGCCCACGTACGACTCGAAGAGGTCCGCGCCCATACCGGCCACGTCCCCGACGTTGTCGCCGACGTTGTCCGCGATCGTGCCCGGGTTGCGCGGGTCGTCCTCGGGGATGCCCGCCTCGACCTTGCCGACCAGGTCGGCGCCGACGTCGGCCGCCTTGGTGAAGATCCCGCCGCCGACGCGCGCGAAGAGCGCGATCGAGGAGGCGCCGAAGCTGAAGCCCAGGACGTTCCCGAGCACGCCCTGGGTCACGCCGGCCTCCCCCTTGTAGACGAGCGTGAACACCGCGATCCCGAGCAGGCCGAGGCCGACGACGCACATCCCCATGACGGTCCCGGAGCTGAACGAGACGCCGAGCGCGTCCTGCAGGCTGCCCTGGGCGGCGTTCGTGGTGCGCACCGCCGAGCGGGTCGCGGTGTGCATGCCGAAGTAACCGGCGAGGCCCGAAGCCAGCGCGCCGCAGACGAAGGCCACCGCGGTCTTGAGCCCGAGGCCCGTGGGGTCGCCGGACTCGCTCACCTCGGGCGAGAGGCCGATCGCCACCGCCACGACGAGGACGAAGACGATCAGCCACCGGTACTCCGCCTTCAGGAAGGCCGCCGCGCCGTCCTGAATCGCCTTGGAGATCTCCTGCATCTTCTCCGAGCCGGGATCGCGCTTCATGATCGCGCCGTACTTGAGGAAGGCGAAGACCAACGCCAGGGCGCTCGCGCCGGCGGCGATGTAGAGGGTGTTCATGGCAGGAAGGCGTGTGGGGTGGGGCCCGGATGGCGCCGGGGCACGTCCCGGGCGGCGACGACAACGTCGTAAGACCCTGCAATCCCGGGATTTGGGCGAGAAGTCTAGCGTCGGGGGGCCCGAGATCAACCGCCGGGGCGGTCTTCTGGGCGGGAGGCCTTCTTGCTCCTCGCCCGGACGATCAGGATCAGGACCAGCGAGATCGCCAGGAAGGCCACGATGAGGTGGAAGTCGTCCATCTTCGCCTGGAGCTCGTCCACCTGGTCGGCGAAGACCTTCCCGAGCCAGATCGAGATCGGCACCGAGATCAGGACGCCCAGCGCGTCCAGAATCAGGAAACGGGGATAGCTCATCCCCATCATCCCGGCGACGAAGTAGCCGGGAATGCGGATGCCCGCGAAGAAGCGGCAGGCGAAGGTGGCCCAGTTGCCGTGCTCCTCGAAGCGGGTCTGGAGCCGCGCGAAACGCTCCGGGTGCACGATCCGCTCGACCCACTTGATCTTGAGCGCGGACAGGCCGTAGCGCCGGCCGAGCCAGAACGGCGCCGAGTCGCCGAGCAGGATCGCGACGCTGCAGACGATGCACATCGGCACGAACTCGATCCCGCCGCCGGCCGTCTCGCTGCGGTGCAGGAGCACCCCCGCGCCGATCAGGGACACCTCCTCCGGCAGCGGCAGCCCCACGCCGCAGAGCAGGAGCACGACGAACGGGGCGATGTAGCCGAAGTCCCCGAAGAACTGGTTGATGAAGTCCTGAACGTCGAGAAGCAGCATGGCCGAGGGGCGCGGCCAGTATAGGCGGCACGAACCGCGTTCACGCCGATTGAATGCCGCCCCGACCGGGGAGTAACCTTGGGCCCGTGGCGCCGGCCCGCGCCCCGGAGGAGGTCTTTCCATGCCCGACGCTCTCGCATTCTTCGAGTGGGACTGGTTCCCGTCCGACTGGTCGATGCGGACGATCTACATGCTGTGCGCGGCGGTGGGAGGCATCGTTCTCATCCTGCAGACGATTCTCCTGCTCTTCGGGTTCGGCGACTTCGACGGGGACGTCGACGTCGACACCGGCGACATCGATGCCGGGGACGGGTCCTTCAGCGTCCTCTCGGTCCGCGCGGTCTTCGCCTTCATCACGGTGTTCGGCCTCTCGGGCTGGGCGGCGCTGAACGCCGGTTGGGGCGAGCTGCCCTCGCTCGCCACCGGGCTCGGCGCCGGCTTCGTCGTGATGCTGGGCGTCGCGTGGGTCATGCACCAGATGTTCAAGTTCCAGTCGCACGGGAACATCGATCCGACCTCCGCCATCGGGAAGACGGCGAACGTCTACCTGCGAATTCCGGAGAAGCACTCGGGTAAGGGGAAGATCACCGTGTCCCTGCAAGGCCGTTCGATGGAGTACGAGGCGGTCACCTCGGGCCCCGAGATCCCGACCGGCGGAGCCGTCCGCATCGTCTCGATGCCCACCGCCGGCACCTTCGAGGTGAAGTCTCTCGACGCGGACTAGCGGCGTGTCCATCGCCCAAAACAACGACGGAGAGTGAATATGTTCGAAAGCACCAACACGCTGCTGGTCCTCCTGGCGATGGCCCTGCTCCTCTTGGGCCTCGGCTTCATCCTGGTCTTTGCAGCCCGATACAAGCGGTGCCCTCCGAACCGCGTGCTCGTCATCTACGGCAAGTCGCGCAAGGGCCGGTCGTCGCGCACCCGCCACGGCGGCGGATCGTTCGTGCTGCCCCTGGTCGAGGCGTACGACTACCTCGACCTGGACCCGATGCAGATCGAGATCCCGCTGCAGGGCGCGCTCTCGATCGAGAACATCCGGGTGTCCGTCCCCAGCGTCTTCACCGTCGCGGTCGGGACCGACAACGAGACGATGCAGCACGCCGCGATCCGTCTCCTCGGGCTGAAGACGTCCGAGATCATGAAACAGGCCGAGGACATCATCTTCGGCCAGCTCCGCCAGGTGATCGCCTCGCTGGCGATCGAGGACATCAACCGCGACCGCGACCTCTTCCTCGAGAAGGTGCAGAGCTCGCTGGAGCCCGAGCTCAAGAAGATCGGCCTCGTGCTGATCAACGTGAACATCAAGGACATCACCGACGAGTCCGGCTACATCGAGGCCATCGGCCGCAAGGCGGCCTCGACTGCGGTCAACCAGGCCGAGATCGACGTCGCTGAGCAGCAGAAGAAGGGCGCGATCGGCGTCGCTGACGCGGACCGCGAACAGAAGGTCCAGGTGGCGAAC
>JANQEJ010000018.1 GCA_028278425.1 Planctomycetota bacterium
CGCCGGGCCAGGGCACGGTGGCGGTGCGCGTCGAGACGCCGAACGGCGTGAGCAACGAGTGGCAGTTCACGTACGACCAGAGCGGCCCGGTGCCGGTCAACTTCGTCGACGCGGGCGCGACCTTCGCCGGCGACGTGACGTGCGGCACGTGGGGGGCCGACGGGCGCTTCTACGCCGGCCGGCTGGACGGGAAGATCGCCGCGTTCGACTTCAACGACGACTACTCGGTCCAGAGCGTGACGATCTACGACGGCGTCTCGGGGCTCTCGAACAACTGCATCCTCGGGATCACGACGAACCCGCACGATCCGCCGTCGCCCGTGAAGCTCTACGTGGCGCACAGCGAGCTCTGGGCGCAGGGGGGCACGAGCTTCGTCGGTCCGGCGCCGTACCCCGGGCAGGTCAGCGTCCTCAGCGGAACGACCTTCGACGCGCCGGTGCCGCTGATCACGGGGCTTCCCACGTCGAACCACGACCACGCGGTCAACGGGCTCGTGTTCGACCACAACGGCGACCTCCTGATCTGCGTGGGGAGCAACACCAACGCCGGCGTCAAGCACCCGAACAGCGGCGACCTGGTCGAGTCGCCGCTCGCCGCCGCCATCCTGAAGGCGGAGACGTCGCGGCCGGACTTCAACGGCGCGATCACCTACGAGCTCAGCGACGGCGGCGGCTTCAGCACCGACCAGGTGGAGGGCGAGATCGTCGACGTCTCCGACGGCGTGCACGTCGCCGTCCACGCGCCGGGGCTGCGCAACCCGCTCGACCTCGTGTACACGACGGCGAAGCGCCTCTACGCGACGGACAACGGGCCGAACTTCGGCTTCGGTGCCGCCTCGACCGGACCGGCCAGCGAGGACCCCGACCCGCAGGACAAGGACGAGCTCTGCCTGGTCGAGGCGGACAACTACTACGGCCACCCCAACCGCGCGCGCGGCCGCTACGACGCGCGGCAGTACGTCTACCGCGACGGCACGGAGCCGGGCCTGCCGGACGCGTTCACGCAGACGCTGATCCAGCTCACCTCGTCGGTGAACGGCGTGACCGAGTACCGCGCGAACACGTTCCAGGGCCAGATGCGCGGCGACCTGATCGCGCAGAAGTTCGGGAGCTTCCTGCAGCGCATCGAGCTCGCCCCCGACGGCCGCTCGGTGACCGGCTTCTCGCAGATCTTCCCGTGGACCGGCTCGCTCGGCGTCGAGACGGGACCCGGCGGCGCGCTGCTCGCGCTGTCCGAGGGCCTGAAGTACGTGAAGGTGCTCGTGCCGGACGACCTCTCCGCCGTGGGGCTCGTCGTGCACGACGTCCACCCGTGGCGTGGGCCGGAAACCGGGGGCACGCCCTTCGTCCTCGGCGGCGTCGGCTTCGGGACGCTCGCCGACACTTCGGTGAGCTTCGACGGCGTGCCCGCCGTGCTCAGCGAGGTGACGCCGACGCGCGTCCGCGGCACGGTGCCCGCGCACGCGGGGCACGACGGCGAGTTGGTCGACGTCGTCGTGACGGTGGGCGCCGCGAGCGCGACGCTGACCGAGGCGTACCGCTACCTCTACCCGCCGGGGAACGAGCTCGGCGAGTGGGAGGCGCTCCCCGACGTGCCGAACTTCCTGGGCGAGGTCGCCTGCGGCGTGGTCGACGGCGTGCTCCATCTCGTCGGCGGGAACGCCCCGACCTACCGCTACGACGTCGCGCAGAAGAGCTGGCTCGCGAACGGTGCGCCGCGGCCGTTTGCCGGCGACCACCACGGCGCGGAGGTCGTCGACGGCAAGCTCTACCTCTTCGGCGGCCTCGGCGGCGGGTCGGGGGGCAAGGTGCAGGTCTACGACCCGGCCTTCGACTCGTGGAGCGTCGCGGCGGACATGCCCTGGGGCGGCGGGTCGGTGTCGACCGCGCTGATCGACGGGCAGGTGTACGTCGCCGGCGGCATCGTGGGCGGGTTGACCGTGACGAACCACTCCCGCTACGACCCGGTGCTCGACGCGTGGTTCCCGCTCGCGCCGATGCCGGTGGGTCGCAACCACACCGCGGCGGGGACCGACGGCGAGAAGTTCTACGCCATCGGCGGCCGCGACGGCGGAAACCAGACGACCAACGGCTTCGACGACGTGCAGGTCTACGACCCGGCGACCGACACCTGGGCGTGGGACAAGGACGGCGTCTCGGGGCTCGCGCCGCTGCCGCAGTTCCGCGGCGGGATGGGCAAGGCGGTCTACTTCGGCGGTGAGCTCTACGTCTTCGGCGGCGAGACGCTCGACGGACCGGGCGCGGTGCCCGGGAAGAACGTCTACGACCGCGTCGACGTCTACGACCCGGCGACGAACACCTGGCGGCTCGAGAAGCCCATGCCGGTGCCGCGCCACGGGATCTTCCCGGTGCTCTTCGAGAGCCGCATGTTCGTCGCCGCCGGCGGCGTGCAGGCCGCGGCTTCGGGGTCGAACACGCTCGACGCCTTCACGCGTCAGTGAAGACGACGACGAAGATCGACTCGCCGAACTGGTGCGCTTCCTCGTTCGCGTAGCGCGCCCGCAACGCGCGGAAGAGCGGTAGCTCCGGCGGGAGGCTCCGCGCGAGGACGAACACCCGCGGCGGGTCGAGCTCGAACAGCGCTTCGGGCGCGGCGAAGCCGTCCTCGGGCGCGAAGCGCGCTGGAAGCGGCGCGTCCGCCGGCGCGAGCCGCGGAGCGTAGTAGTCCCACGCCGCGCCGTGGGGGAAGAGCGCCGGCTGCCAGTCCGCGGTGAGGAGCGCGTCCTCGGCGCCCGCGTGGTCGAGCACGAAGGCGACGCCGCCGCGGTAGTCCTCGCGGTCGGCGGCCCGGGCGTTCAAAACGGCGAGCGCGAGCGCGAGCGCGAGCACGACCCACGTCGCTCCGCGCCGCAGGCCGGCGAGCGGTCCGGTGGCCGCCGCCTCGGCGCCGAGCAGGAGCGCGAAGGGACCGGCCGACGCCGCGAGGTAGGTCCAGTGGAAGCCCGCGCGCGGCGCGAGCGCGGCGACGAGCGCGGCCCACGCGGGCAGGACGAGCGCGGAGACGGCAAGCAGCACGCCGAGGGCGGGCTTCCCCTCGCGTCGCCCGATCGCGACGAGCCGCACGGCGCTCGCCGCGACGAGGAGCAGCGTGACCGCGCCGGCGGCGAGGTACGCCGGCCGCAGCACCCCGCTCAACGAGACGTTGTAGTAAAGGAGGTGGACGATCCCCTCGGCGAGCTTGCGCACGCCGACGTCGCTACCGCCGGGCGGCAGGTCGTGCGCGAGCTGCGCGCGGAAGCCCCAGACGTACCACGGCAGCGCGAGGACGACCGCCGCGACCAAGGCCCCCGCGAGCGGCCGTGCGGCCGCGCGATACGCCGGCACCGCCGCGCACAGGACGACGGTCGCCGGAACGAGCACGGCGAGCACGTGCAGGAAGTGGTAGTGCGCGTGCAGCCCGAGGGCGCACCAGACGGCGACGGCGACCGCGCCGTCCTCGCCGTCGAGCCGCCGCGCGAGCGCGCCGAGAAGCCCGAGCACGACGAAGGCGAGCAGGGCGTACATCCGCGCCTCCGCCGAGACGGCGAGGTGCAGCGACGAGAACGCCAGCGCCGCCGGCGCCGCGAGGTGCGCCGCTCTGCCGGGAAGCCGCCGCGCCGCGAGCGCCGCCAGCGCGATTCCCGCGAGCCCCGTGAGAAGCGACGGCAGCCGCAGCCCGAGCGGCGCGTCGCTCACCGCCGCCGAAAGCCGCACCAGGACGAACGAGAGCGGCGGGTGGTTGTCCGCGCGCAGGCTCGCGAGGAACGCGCCGAAGCTCTCCGCCCGGGCGTGGTGGAGCGTGTGGAATTCGTCGAGCCAGAGGCTCGCGCCGGAGGCGGCGGCGAGCCGCAGGCCGACGGCGGCGGCCGCCACGGCCACGGCGCCGAGGACCGCCGCCGCGCGCCAGCCGCCCGCTCCGACCTCTTCCGAGCGCAACCCCAAGGCGTTCGCTACCGTAAGGAAACCCCTGAGGGATTCGAGCTAACGCCCGGGTTCCGGCACCGTCCCCCGTGGAAACGCCCCGTGCAAGCATGGACGCCCTCGCCCTCTCCGCTCCGGCGCCGTCCGGCCGGGCCGCGGTGACCGGGAACGCGGACGACGGCACGGCCGCCCTGGCGCAACGCGCGCAAGGGGGCGACCGGGCCGCCTTCGGCGCGCTGTACGAGCGCTACGCGGGGCTCGTGCACGGCGTGTTGCTCTCGACCGTGAATCCCGCCGAAGCCCAGGACCTCGTGCAGGAGGTGTTCCTGTCCGCGCTGCGGGCGATCCGCCGCCTGGAGGATCCCGCCCGCTTCGGCCCGTGGGTCGCGAGCATCGCCCGCAACCGCGGGCGCGACGCGCTGCGCTCGCGCTCGCGCGACGTGGAGGACCTGGCCGAGCACGCGGAGCCGGCGGTCGAGCCGGAGTCGTCCGACGGGGACGAGTCCGAGGAGGCCGCGCTCGCCCTGGCCGCGGTCAAGAGCCTTCCCGAGGCGTACCGCGAGACGATGATCCTGCGCCTGGTCGAGGGGATGAGCGGACCCGAGATCGCCGCGCGGACCGGGCTGACGCACGGCTCGGTGCGCGTCAACCTCTGCCGCGGCATGAAGCTCCTGCGCGAGCGCTTGAACCGGGAGGCCGGCTGACCATGGCGAGCGACAACCGAGAGCGCTACCTCGACGAGGCGACGCCGCCGGAGGATCCGGAGGTGGCGCGGCTCGAGGGGTTGCTCGAACGCTACCGCCACCGGCCGGAGCCGCTCGCGCTTCCGGACGAGCCGTCGGGCTCGAACGCGCCGTCCTGGATCGTCTCGCCGCGCATCCTGCAATGGGTGATCGCCGCCGCCGCGGTCTTCGTCGCGCTGGCGCTCGCGTTCCGGTTCCTGCGCGGAGACGCCGGCGGTTACCTGGTGCGCGGCCTGCCCGGCGTCGAGCACCTCGCGCTCGGCGCGTGGCTCGAGACGGGCGCGGGCGAGGTGGCGCACATCGAGGTGGGGGACATCGGCGAGGTGGAGCTCGAGCCCGGCGCGCGGGTGCGGCTCGAGGACGACGGGAAGAAGAACCACAAGCTCTACCTCGAGCGCGGGGCGCTCTGCGCCTCGATCCTGGCCTACGCGGAACCGCAGCTCTTCCAGGTCGGGACGCCGCGCGGCATCTCGATCGACCTCGGCTGCGAGTACCGCCTCGAGGTCGACGAAGCGTCCGACTGCTCGCGGATCGAAGTCACGCTCGGGCGCGTCTCCTTCACGGAGGAGGGCCGCACGGTGTTCGTCCCGGAGGGATTCCGCTGCGAGTCGGTCCCGGGACGCGGCCCGAACGTGCCGGTGGCGATCACGCTCCCGGCGGCCGACCGGGAGTTCGTCCGGTGCGTGGAGGTGACCGAGAACCCGACGCCGGAGGACCTGAGGCGTGTCCGCGAGCTCTACGCGCCCGTTACTCTCTTCCACCTCTTGCGGGCTCCGTCGCGGGAAGTGCGCGAGTGCGCGCTGGAGGCGCTGCTGGCGATGGAGCCGCTCCCCGAAGGTCCCTGGACCGCGCAAGAAGTTCTGGACAGCGAGGAGACCTGGCGCGAGCTCTACTGGGAGCAGCCGTGGTTCTGAGCCGTTGGGGCCGTCGTAAACCCAACGTATTCGCTTCCTTGCATTGACGGGCCGCCTTCCAGCGGGGATCCTTGCGGACCCGTCGGTTGCCCGCCCGGCCCCTCCGACCAAACCAGGGAACCCCTCGTCCGCCTCGGGAGTCGAACGACTATGCAATTCAGGAAACCCGCGTATCTCAGCCTATCCCTCATCCTCGCCGGCGGCTTGCTGGCCTCCACCGCCGACGCGCAGGCGCTCAAGGCCGACCGGATCATCACCGGCGTGAGCAGCCCCATCTGGATCGGCTCGCCTCCCGGCGACGACCGCATCTTCGTGATGGAGCAGACCACCGACCTGATCAAGGTCTACCAGAACCCGATCGGGGCGCCGACGACGTTCCTCAACCTGGCGACGGCCGGGGGTGCCTCCGGCAGCGGCGAGCGCGGCAGCCTTTCGATGGCCTTCGCTCCCGACTTCGCCGTCAGCGGGCACTTCTACGTCTACTACACCTACGGCGGCAACGGCAGCCGGATCGAGCGCTACACGGTGACCCCGCCGACGGCGAACGTCGCCAACCCGGCGAGCGGCCTGACGATCCTGGAGCAGACGCAGCCCTTCGGGAACCACAACGGCGGCAACATCGACTTCAGCCCCATCGACGGGTACCTGTACTTCGCGTTCGGCGACGGCGGCTCGGCCAACGATCCGGGGTGTCGCGCGCAGAAGGGCGACACCTGGCTCGGCAAGATGCTGCGCATCGACCCCACCGTCGACGCCTTCCCGGCCGACCCGAACCGTCACTACTCGGTCCCGCTGGACAACCCCTTCGTCGGCGACGCGGGCGTCCTCGACGAGATCTACCACCTCGGCCTGCGCAACCCGTGGCGGTGGGGCTTCGACCCGGCGACGGGCGACATGTACATCGGCGACGTCGGCCAGGATTCGCGCGAGGAGATCGACTTCGCCGCGGCCGGCGACGGCGGCCTCAACTACGGTTGGAAGCAGCAGGAGGGGGCAACGGTCTGCAAGTCGTTGAGCGCCTGCCCCACGGGCTTGGACGCGCCGCCGCCCTGCATGAGCCCGCTCTTGACCGACCCGATCTTCGACTACAGCCACGTGAGCATCGGCGGTTTCTGCCACACCGTAGTCGGCGGGCTGGTCTATCGCGGCGACGCGATCCCCGACCTCCAGGGCACGTACTTCTTCGCCGAGCACTGCGGCGGCAGCGAGCCGATCTGGACCGGCACGTACAACCCCATCTCCGGACTTCTGGAGAACGTGCAGGACAGGAACCCCGAGCTCGACCCGGCCGGCGGCTTCAACATCGACGGCGTTCGCAGCTTCGGCTACGACGGCAACGGCGAGCTCCTGATCTCCGACGCGAACGAGGTCTACCGGATCCTTCCGGCGGCGAGCCTCGAGGCCGACACGGTCAGCTTCTCCGTCTCGGCGGGCGGCACCCACACGCTGGCCCTCGACGCTCCGACGTCGGTCGGCGGCGACTTCTACTTCCTCGGCGGCTCCCTCACGGGCACGTCCGGGATCACGGTCGCCGGCGTGACCATCCCGCTGACGCTGGACGCCTACACGACGTACACGCTGACCAACCCCAACCAGGTCCCGCTGCTGAACAACTTCGCCCAGCTCAACGGCGAGGGCAACGCGACGGCGACCTTCACCGCCGGGCCCGGCGTCCTGCCGGTCTCCGCGGTCGGCACGACCGGCTACCACGCCTACGCCGTGCTGGACGCCTTCTTCCTGCCGGACCAGGCCAGCAACTACACCGAGGTCGACTTCCTGCCGTAGGCGGGGACTCCGACTCCCCCGTTCCCAGGAGTAGCGGGCGCCGCGGCGACGCGGCGGGCGCTTTTTCGTCGGGCCGACTCCCAAAAAAGCGGGGTTTCGGAGAGAAGACGCCCCCGCTCGTCCGGTTCGTCCGACAGCAGGGGCCACCCGCCGAGGCAGGGCCGTACCACGCGGACCGGGGAGGCCAGCGACCCCGTCTCGGTGGGTCCCCTCACTTGGGAAGGCCGGTTTCCGCCGGCCTTCTTGCGTATCGCGGCGGCGCGGCACGCTTAGAATCCGCCGCTGCATGGCTGCGAAGCGCGTCTTGATCCTCGGCGGCGGGTTCGGAGGCGTGAAGTGCGCCCGCGTCCTGCGCAAGAAGCTCGGGCCGGAATACGAGGTGGTGCTCTTCAACCGGGAGAACCACATGGTCTTCCACCCGCTGCTCGCCGAGGTGGCCGGCGGGTCGGTGAACCCCGAGGCGGTGGCGGCTCCGCTGCGGCAGATGCTGCCCGGCGTTCTCTGCCGCACCGAGGACGTCGTCCGCGTCGAGCCCGAGCGCAACGTCGTCGTCTACGAGAGCTACGACGGCGCGCACCGCGAGCTTGAGTACGAGCACGTGATCCTCGCCTGCGGCAGCGTGGTCAACCTGAGCCAGGTCCCCGGGATGGCGGACCACTCGTTTCCGCTGAAGACCATCGGCGACGCGGTCGCCCTCCGCGCGCACGTGATGCAACAACTCGAGAAGGCCGAGGTGTGCGACGACCTCGAAGAGAAGCGCTTCTTGCTCTCCTTCATCGTCGTCGGCGGCGGCTTCAGCGGCGTCGAGGTGGCCGGCGAGATCAACGACCTCGCGCGCGGCAGCCGGCGCTTCTTCCAGCGCATCGGGCCGGAGGACATCCGCGTGACGCTGATCCATTCGCGCGACCAGATCCTCCCCGAGGTCAGCCCGCCGCTGCGCGACTTTGCCCGCGCGACGATGGAGAAGGCCGGCATCGAGATCGTGCTCCAGGCCCGCGTCGCGGTGGCCACCTCGGAGGGCGTGCGCCTCCAGGACGGGCGCGAGGTGCGCGGCGGCACCGTGATCTGCACCGTGGGCAACGCGCCGTCCCCCGTGGTCGAGCACCTCGCGGTCGAGAAGGAGCGCGGGCGGCTCGTCACGGACGACGACATGCGCCTGCGCGGCCGGACGAACCTCTGGGCGATCGGCGACTGCGCCCTGATCAAGAACGCCCACGACCGCGAGCTCTCGCCGCCCACCGGCCAGTTCGCCGAGCGCCAGGGCCGCCAGTGCGCCGAGAACGTCGTGCGCGCGCTCCGCGGCGAGGCGACGAAGCCCTTCTCGTTCAAGCCCGTCGGGCAGCTCTGCGCGGTGGGCCACCACAAAGCCGTGGCGGAGATCTCCGGCCGCCGGGTTTCCGGCCTCATCGCCTGGATCCTCTGGCGCGGGATCTACCTGTTCAAGCTCCCGAGCTGGTCGCGCCGCTTCAAGGTGGCCTTCGACTGGGGCTGGCAGCTCGTCTTCTCGCGGGATCTGTCGCACGTCAAGACGGACTGCACCGAGCGGGTTTCGACCGCCTACTACCCCGCCGGCGACTTCGTCTTCCACCAGGGCGACGCCGCCGCGAGCTTCTACGCGATCGAGTCGGGCGAGGCCGAGGTCGTGCTCGAGCGCGACGGCGAGGACCCGCGCAGCGTCGCCGTCCTCGGCCCGGGCGACTTCTTCGGCGAGATGGCGCTGGTCAACGACGAGCCGCGCGCCGCCGGCGTGCGCGCGCGCACCGAGCTCGAGGTCGTGGTGATGGGCCGCCAGGTGTTCGGCCAGCTCTCGCGCTCGCTCGGACCCGTCCGCGACCTGGTGAGCGAAGCGGTGCGCGAACGCTCGATCGGGCTGGAGCGGATGGACGGCTGACGGGCTACTTCGGCCCGACCACCCGGTACGGCTGCACCGGGTGCTGCTTGCCCTTCAGCATGAGCTCCTCGAGGGGCTCGCAGAGGAAGCTCTTCTGGATGAGCTCGTACGTCAGCGGGCCGACGACGACCTGGCCGGGGTCCGCGGCGAAGGACTCCAGGCGCTTGGCGGTGTTCACCGCGTCGCCGATCACGGTGTAGTCCTTGCGCTGGGGGCTTCCGATGTCGCCGACGACGGCCTGGCCCGAGTTCAGGCCGATGCTCATCTGGAGCTGGTCCTCGGGACTGCGGGTGCTGTTGAACTCGGCCAGGTGCTCCAGCATGCGGAGCGCGGCTCTCACCGCCCGCTCCGCGTGGTCCGGCTGCGCGATCGGAGCGCCGAAGAAGACCATGATCTCGTCGCCGATGAACTTGTCGAGCGTGCCCTCGAACTCGAAGACCGCCGTGGTGAGCTTCGCGAAGACCGTGTTGAGCACCTGCGTCACCTCGGGCGCCGAGAGGCGCTCGGACATGGTGGTGAAGCCGGACAGATCGGCGAAGAGCACCGAGATCTCGGCCTCGTCCGCGATCATGTCGAGATCCTCGCTCTCGCCGGCCTCCTGCACGAGACGGTCGACCACGTTGGGGGAGCTGTAGCGCGCGAGCCGGGACCGGATGCGCTGCTCCTGCTCGACCTCGTCGCGCAGCCGCGTCTGCTCGACGGCCACGGCGGAGAGAACGGCCAGCGTGCTCAGGACCTGGAGGTGGGGCTCGGCGAACGGCTCCTCGGAGCTCTGCGAGTCCACGTAGATGAAGCCGATGACCTTGCCCTCGGTGTAGAGCGGCGCGCACATGACGGAGGTCACGCGCATCATCACGATGCTCTGCACCTGGCCGAACTCGCTGTCCGACGGGGCGTCCTGGACCAGCACCGAGCGGTTCTTCTTGATGGCGGCGTTCGCGATCGTCCGGCTGATCACGAAGTCCGGCGTCTGGTCCGGGTCGCGGCTCTTCAGGACCTTCGGCGTCATCTCCTTCGTGGCCTCGTCGTAGAGGCAGATGAAGCCGCGCTGCGCGGGGAGGTTGTTGAACACGAGGTCCATCACCTTCACGAGCATCTCGTCGAGGTTCTCGCTCGAGAGCAGCGCCTCGGCGGCCTCGTTGAAGAGCTTGAGCACCCAGGCGCTCTGCTGGAGCGCCGCGCCCATCGCCGTTCCGACCTTCGGATCCGCGGGCGGGGCCTCGGTGGCGGGAACCGCGGGCGCGGGGGTGCGCGTGGCGCCCGCGACCAGGGTGTTGAGCTGGCCCATGTCGATGAAGCCGGTCATGCTCCCCGAGAACGCGGAGTCGTCGAAGACGACGCCGCCCGCCTGCGGCTCCTCGGGCATCTCGCAGCTCAGAACCACGTTGCCGAGCCGGATGCGGTCGCCGTTCCGCAGGCGCGCGCGCTCGACCCGCTGGTCGTTGAGCACGACGCCGTTCTTCGCGCCCAGGTCGTAGATGATCCAGCCTCCGTCCTCGTAGCGGACTTCCGCGTGGCGCCGCGAGATCGATTCGCTGGGCAGGACGAGCTTGCAGCCGTGGGAGCGGCCGATCGAGACCATCGGCTCCTCCAGGTCGACGTGGAAGCGCCGCCCGTTGAGCTCGAAGGTGAAGCGGCAGGGCGTCATCGTCATCGGAACGTGTACTCCTCGTTGGGGCGCCCGATCTCGAGCGACGGAAGCCCGAGCGCGGCGAGCTCCCGCTCGATCTCGCGCCGGTAGCGCGGTTTCAAATGGACGACGATCAGCCGCGTGTCACGCCGGATCTTCTTGACTTCCTCGGCGAACATGGCGGGGGTCAGGTGGAGGGACACGTCCGCCAGGTCGTGCATGTGGTTCGGGAAGGCGGCCTCGAGGAAGACGGCCTTCAAGTTCTCGATCTCGTTGACGACCTCCCACACCCGCTCCGTCGGCCCGGTGTCGGAGACGATGACGACGGAGGCGTCCGCCGACTCGATCGAGAACCCGAAGTTGCGCACCTGGTGGTTGACCAGAATGGGCGTGATGCGCAGCCCGTCGACCTCGACCGGGCGTTCGGCCTTGAGCTCCTTCAGCTTCACGAAGGGCGCCTCCGGCGTGGAGAGCCGCTCGAAATCCGGCCAGAAGCGGTCGTTGAAGATGTCCTCGCGGATGCACTTGAGCACGGCCGCGTTGCCCCACACGGTGACGCAGTCCGGCTTGGCCTCATAGGCGTTCTCGACGAAGATCGGGAGCGTCGCGATGTGGTCGGCGTGCGAGTGCGTGATGAAGAGGTTCTTCACCTTCGCCTGGTCCTCCGGCTCGCCGTGGAAGCCGAGGCTTCCGGCGTCGACCGCGACCGTCTCGTCGATCAGATACGAGGTCGCGTACTGCTTCTCGAACACGCCGTCGACGGCGGACGAGAGAAGCTGGATCCTCAAAGGCGGTCTCCTGTTGGGGACTTGGACGGGTGGGCGAGTCTAGTGAAAGCCCCCTACGGCGTGTAGTCTCGCGGCCGATGACCCGGATTCACCAGGACTCCTTCACGCTGTCGACCGACGGCCGCGGCACTTTCGACATCACCGGCGAAGTGGCCGCGCGCGTGGCGGCCGCCGACGTTCAACGCGGGCTGTGCACGCTCTTCCTGCACCACACGAGCGCGTCCCTGATCGTCTGCGAGAACGCCGACCCGGCGGTGCGCGCGGACCTCGAGACGTGGCTCGCGCGCGCGGTGCCGGACGGCGATCCGAGCTTCCGCCACGACGCGGAGGGACCGGACGACATGCCGGCGCACGTGCGCACCGCGCTGACCGCGACGTCGCTCGGGCTCCCCGTGGCCGGCGGCCGGCTCGACCTCGGCACGTGGCAGGGCGTCTACGTCTACGAGCACCGCCACCGCGGCCACCGCCGGCGCATCAGCCTGACGCTCGTGGGGGAGTGAGTTGACCGCGGGCTGCTTCGAAGGGAAGCTCTTGCCTCCCCGCCCCCCGACACACGGAGAGAAGGAGATCGCGTGAGCGAACGATCCGGCGGCTGGCTGGCCGGCGTGTTCCAGCGCCGCTATCGCGAGGTGACCGTCGAGGCGGTCGTGTTCGGCATTCTGATCGGCGTGGTCATGAACGCGGCGATCACCTACTCGGGGTTGAAGATCGGCTTCACCCTGGGCGGGAGCGCGATCGCCGCCGTGCTCGGGTGGGGCGTCCTGCGCGGGCTCCTGAAGAAGGGCGCGATCGTCGAGAACAACATCGCGCAGACCGTCGGGTCGGCGGTCAACACGTCGAACAGCGGCGTGATCTTCACCGTGCCCGTCCTCTACCTGCTCGGGATGCAGATCGACTGGGTGTGGCTCGGCGCGGCGTGCGTCGCGGGCGCGATCCTCGGGGTGGCGTTCATCATCCCGACGCGCAAGCAGATGATCGAGTTCGACCGCCTGCGCTTCCCGACCGGGACCGCGGTGGCCGCGGTGCTGCGCTCGCCGGGCGAGGGGGTCAAGAAGGCGAAGGTGCTCCTCGCGGGGATCGGCACGTCGATGCTGATCTACTTCTTCACCCAGTCGCACATGATCGGCATCCCGGGCTACGAGGCGCTCGGCATCCCGGGGATGGACCACGAGTCGGTGAACGTCGGGAGCTGGATCGCCGCCATCCCGGGGATCGGCGACCTGTGGAAGCCCTCGATGTCGTTCGTGTGGTACATCGCGCCCTTCGCGATCGGGGCGGGCTTCATCACCGGCCGTCCCGGGTTGGTCGTGCTCGCCGGCGGCATCCTCGCCTACCTGATCATCACGCCGGTGGCCTACGACTTCGGTTGGCTCCCCGCGGACGTCGCCGAGGCCAAGGCCGGAGGCTGGACGAGCAAGAACATGAACCGCCCCCTCGGCATCGGCCTCCTGATGGGCGGGGCGTTCATGGGCCTCGTCTTCGCCTTCCCGGCGATCGGGGCGGCGATGCGTAGCATGAAGAAGGCGGCCGCCGCCGGCGCCGAGCGCGAGGAGCTGCCGCTGGGCGTGCTCTACGCCGCGGTACCCCTCGCCTTCGTCGCTCTGCTCCTGTGCAGCATGTTCATGCTCGAGGACGGCAGCATCGGCAAGGCCGCGCTGATCGCCGCGGTGGGGACGGCGTGGATCTGGTTCGCGGGCATCGTCATCGCGCAGTGCACGGGCATGACCGACTGGAGCCCGATCTCCGGCATGGCGCTCCTGACCGTGATGATCTGCCTGCTCCTGACCGGCAACCAGGTGACCGCCGCGGTGACCATCGGCGCCGCGGTGTGCGTCGCGATCACGCTCGCGGCGGACATGATGCAGGACCTGAAGACCGGCTTCGCGGTCGGCTCGACGCCGATCCGCCAGCAGTTCCTCGAGATGTGCGTGGTCTGGATCGGGCCGATCGTCGCCCTCGCGGTCGTGTGGCTGCTCGCCTCGCGCAACCTGGAGCAATACGGCGTCGCCTTCGCGGGCGACACCGATCTCCCGGCGGCGCAGGCCGTCACGCTCGAGGCCGGCATCGACGCCATCCGCGGCGGCGAGGCGCCGTATCACCTGTACGGCATGGGCGCGTTCATGGGGGCGCTCTTGAGCCTCTCCGGCATCGCCGGTCTCGGCGTCCTGGTGGGGCTCTCGATGTACCTGCCGCTCGGGTACCTGCTCCCCTACGGGCTCGGCTGTCTGCTCCAGATGCTCTGCAAGCGGATCCGGGGCGCGGCGTGGACCGAGGCGTGGGGCGTTCCCTTCGCCGCGGGGATGCTCGTCGGCGAGGGATTGCTCGGAGTCGGCTTCGCCGCATACCAGGTGCTCGGAGGCTGACCATGAAGTCGACGGTGGGAAACCTGCTCCTCGTGATCGGAACGGTGTTCGGCGGAATCGCGGCCGCGAACAGCGCCAAGGCGTCGCGCTGGCTGGAGCTCGGCGACGCCCACCCGGGCGAGTTCCTGATGCGCGACGTCGAGGCCGGGGACCGCACCCTCGAGGCGGGCACGGAGCTCTCCGGGGAGGTGGTGGGCGCGCTCAGGGCCGCCGGGCTCGAAGGCGTCGAGGTGAAGGACCCGCCGCGCGAGTCGGAGGTCGTCGCCGGCTCGGACCGCGCCGCCTACGAAGGGCGCTCGCTGGCCGCCGACGTCGTGGTGGGGACCAAGGAGTCGTTCCTGAAGGCGGGCAAGAAGAAGTTCGACGGGGACCTCTTGAAGCGCTTGCTCGAAGCCGGCGAGGCCTCGGTGGAGATCGAGAAGGGCGACGCCAGAGAGACCGTGGCGCTCATGGAGGAGCTCGACGTGAAGCCCTACGAGGGCTACGAGCTCGCGGAGGACATGCGCATCGTCGAGCCCGACCGGCTGAAGGCGGACTCCTTCATCGACGCCGAGCGCGGCGCGCGCATCGAGGCCGCCGGGGTCGACGAGGTCGAGCTCAAGATCACGAAGGAGTTCACGTTCGGCGGCTGGGAGCGACGGTGGCTCTTCGCGGCCGCGGTGGCGGCGATGGTGGTCGGGATCGTCTTGAAGCGCGCCGATCGGCCGAAGGCCGCGGACGTCGCCACGGGACGGGCCGGCGACGCCGGAGGGCTGCGGGCGGACCTCGTCGCCACGGCGGAGGCCGCGGCGAAGCTCGAGACGCAGGTGGACGGGCTCGACGCGGACGCGATCCACACCGCGCTCGACCCGATCCTCTCCGGTCCGATCTACCGCGTCGTCGAGGGACGCGAGCTCCTGGCCGTCCAGCTCGGCGCGGTGGGCTTCGCGGACATGATGGGCGCTTTCTCCAACGGCGAGCGCGCGCTCAACCGCGCCTGGTCCGCAGCGGTTGACGGCAACGTCGAGGAGGCCCGCGCGTGCGTGCACCGCGCGGCGCCGGCGCTCTGGGAGGCGGCGCAGCAGGTCACGAGCTGACCCGCGCTGCGCGATCCCGCGCGCTTCGGTATCGTGCGGGCATGAAGCTCACCCCTTGCCGTTCCTGCCTCGGGCTTCTGGCGCTGGCGAGCGCCGCCCACGCCTCCGACCTGACGCTCGACGGAACGACCGCGGCCGAGGTGCCGTACGGCGGTGCGTTCCAGATCGAGCTCAGCGGCTCGCCCGGACTGCCCGCGTTCGTGTTCGTCGACGTCAGCCCGGGGCCGACGTTCCTCTTCGGCGAGTCGATTCCGCTCGGCTTCACGCCGGCGCTGCAGCCGATCGTTTCGGGGACGACCGGCGGAGCCGGACTCTTCACGTCGCCGTTCTTCCTCGCGGAGAACCCCTCGCACGCCGGGATCACGCTCTACCTGGCGGGCGTGATCCTCGACGGTGCCGATCCGAACGGGCTCGACGTCTCGAACGGCGCGTCGCTCGCGATCGTGCCGAAGGTCGGCGCGGGCCTGCCGCAGTCCACGCTCGTCGGACGCGAGACGACGCTCGACGGCAGCGGCGCCGCGCTCGCCGACGGGACGCTCGCGCCGGGGACCGCGGTCGCCTGGTCGCTCGTCGCGCAGCCGCCGGGGAGCGGCGCGACCCTGACCGACCCCTTCGGTCTCACGCCGCGGTTCGTGCCCGACCTGCCGGGCGACTACAGCTTCGAGGTCGCCGTCTCGAAGTCGGGGTCGGTCGCGACGGACCAGACGACCGTGCACGCGTACCGCATCGACCTCGTGCCGAGCCTGGACGGCGCGTACGTCGTGACGCCGTTCGCGTCGGTGCAGGGCACCGTGCTCGGGCCCGACCTGCCGCAGCTCACCCTGAACGGTGCCTCGCTCTTCCTCAGCGCCTTCGGGGACTTCGGTCCGGTGAACGAGAGCTTCCCGGCGGGGGAGGTGTTCCTCCCGCTCGAGTTCGAGATCGAGAACAACGTCGACGGCAGCCGGACGCGGGAGCGCTTCACGGTCGCGCAGGGAATCCCGCCGCCCCTCTCCTTTCCGTCGGTGCGCTCGCTCGAGGCGCGCCTTAACCCGGCCGGCTACGACCTGGTCGAGGCCGCGGCGGAGACCGAGCTCGCCTCGACGGACATCGAGAGCCTGCTCCTCGCCGGCGGGCCGGTGCAGCTCGCGTACGACGAGGGGCTCTTCGGCTTCGTCATCTTCTCGGCCACGGTCGAGTTCGAGAGCCTCACCTACTCGTCGGTCGACGTGCAGCTCTCGCCGTCGGCGGCCGGCGTCGACGGCGTGGTGAGCATCTTCGACGTCGACGCCGATTTCGACGTGTACGGCAAGCTGCTCGAGATCCCGTACGACATCCCGGGCGACCTCCAGTCGAACCCGGCGGAGATCACCGGCACCCTGGCGCTCGCTCCCGCGCCCGGCGGGACGCTCGACGCGACGCTGCAGAACCTCGCCGTCGACCTGAAGAGCTTCAGCTTCGACCTGTCGGGCTTCCTCGGCAGCGTGGCCGAGCTCTTCATCATCGAGTCCGGCGTCAAGGCCGAGGTGGAGTCCGCCGTGGCCGACGCGGTCAGCGCGCAGTTCCCGCCGGCGATCGAGGAGATCCTCTCGTCGTTCGTTCTCGCCGGCAACCTGTTCGACACGCTCGAGGTCGACGTCGACCTGAGCGCCGGCATCACCGGCGTGCAGTCGTCGACCGCCGGGACGACGATCCAGCTCGACGGCAGCGCCGCGATCGGATCCTCCGAGCCCGGGTCGCCCGCGGTCGCGCACTACCGCACGACGCCCACCGCTCCGCCCGTCTTCGGACCGACGACGCCCGGCGGCGCGACGTACGGCGCGGGCCTCGCGCTCGCCGACGACTTCCTGAACCAAGTGCTCGCGGCGGCGACCGGCGCGGGGCTCCTCGACGGGGACATGACCGAGCTCTTCGCGACGACGCCCGGCGGCGGCGACGTGTTCTTCAGCCACATCCTCGCGGGGCTCTTCCCCGGCGCCGGGTTCGAGAAGTTCCCGTCCGGAACGCCGGTGGGGCTGCGCAGCCACGGCACGATGCCGCCGGTCGTGCGCACGACGCCCGGCGGTCCGACGCTCGGCCGGATCGACGTGAGCGACCTCGAAGCGGTCTTTCGGGTCGACTCGCCGTCGGGTGCGATTCCCGTCCTGCGCCTCTCGATCGACGCGAGCGCGGAGCTCGACCTCACGATCGGCGCCGCCGGCGAGCTGACCGCGATCCTCGGCGAGTCGACGGTGTCCGCGGCGTCGCTCCAGGGCTTTCCCGGGGCCAACCTCGACGTGCTCGACCAGGGCATCGCCTTCCTCGAGGCGGTCCTCGTGCCGCAGCTCACCGAGCTCTTCGCGGGGATTCCGCTTCCGAGCCTCGAGGCCCAGGGCATCGGGCTCAACCCGAGCGAGGTGGTCCTGATCGGCGGCGGGGCGGAGTACGTGGGCTTCTTCGGCGACCTCGTGATCCTGCCGCCGGGCCTGTAGCCATGGTCGCCGCGCGGACACGTTCCTAGAATGGGGAGCGGTCCTCCGCACGAAAGGCTTCCCTCATGTTTGGATACCGCGCCGGCGTGGCAGCGCCGGTCCTCGGCGTTTTCTTGATCGCCGCCTGTGGCGGCTCCCCCGAGTCCGAAGCGAGCGAGCCGGAAGCCGGAGAGCCCGAAGCGCCGGTTGAGGAGCCCGCCGCCGTCCTCCTCAACGGCGGTCTGCGCGTCGTTCCCCAGGACGGTTGGGTGATCGAAGAGCCGAAGAGCACGATGCGCGCCGCGCAGTACTCGCTCCCCGGCGAGGGCGACGTCGCCGCCGCGAGCCTCGTCGTCTACTACTTCGGCCCCGGGGCCGGCGGCTCGGTCGAGGACAACCGGACGCGCTGGAAGGGGCAGTTCGAGGCGCCCGGCGGCGGCGAGGTGCAGGACGCGCAGGAGTCCGAGCGCGAGGTGAACGGCCTGGCGGTACACGACCTCGCGGTCTCCGGGACCTTCGTCGCCGAGACCTCGCCCGGATCGGGCGAGTACGTGAACGAGCCCGGCTGGCGGATGCGCGCCGCCGTGGTGGAGCGGTCCGGCGGGAACTACTACCTCAAGCTGACCGGGCCCGAGGAGACGGTGAAGCGCTGGGAGGCGAGCTACGACGCGTTCGTCGGCTCCCTACGCGACTGACTCCGCGTAGACCTCCTGCGCCGCGTCGAACGGGTCGCCGCGCGGGCGGCGTCCCTGGGCGATCAGCCCGAGCCGCAGGGCGGACAGGCAGAGCTCGACGTTCTTGCGCGTCGAGCCGTTGCCCATCAGGCCGACGCGCCAGATCTTGCCCTTGAGCGGGCCGAGCCCGCCGCCGATCTCGACCGCGTACTGCTCGAGGAGAAAGCGGCGCACCTCGGCCGCGTCGAAGCCGTCGGGAACCCGGATCGACGTCAGCGGGACGAGCCGCTCCGCCTCGGGGGCGAGCAGCTCGAGCTCCATCGCCGCGAGCCCGGCCCAGAACGCGCGGGCGTTGCGCGCGTGGCGGGCGAAGCGCTGCTCCAGCCCTTCCTCGAGCACGAGCCGGAGCGCCTCGTGGAGCCCGTAGAGCATGTTGATCGGCGCGGTGTGGTGGTAGGCGCGCTCCCCGCCCCAGTAATTCGCGACGAGGGTCAGGTCGAGGTACCAGCTCTGCACCGGCTGCTTCCGCGCCCGCAGCGCCTCCTCCGCGCGCGCGGAGAACGAGATCGGCGCGAGCCCCGGCGGGCACGACAGGCACTTCTGCGTGCCGGAGTACGCCGCGTCGACGCCCCAGGCGTCGAGCTCGACCGGCAGGCCGCCGAGCGACGTGACGCAGTCGACGACGAGCATCGCGCCGAGCTCGTCCGCGACGGCGCGCAGCGGCGCGATCTCGGTCAGCGCGCCGGTGGACGTCTCCGCGTGGACCGCGCAGAGCAGCTTGAACTTCGCGCCGCCGGCCGCGCGGCGGAAGTCGTCGGCGGTCAGCGCGCGGCCCCACTCCGCCTCGACCGCGGTCACCTCGGCCCCGGCGCGACGCGCCACCTCGCACATGCGCGTGCCGAAGACGCCGTTGACGCCGACGAGCACGGCGTCGCCCGGCTCGATCAGGTTGACGAGGCAGGTCTCCATGCCGGCCGACCCCGTGCCGGACATCGGGAACGTCAGCTCGTTCGCCGTGCCGAAGAGCGTGCGCAGCATGCCGCGCACCTCGTCCATGACGTCGAGGAAGCGCGGGTCGAGGTGCCCGATCGTCGGCAGCGCGAGCGCCTGGAGCACGCTCGGCGCCGTCGGCGACGGCCCGGGCCCGAGCAGCACGCGCTCGGGCGGTTGGAACGGCGGGGGAAGATCCATGGCCGGGGATGGTCGTCCCACCCCCGACCGCGGTCAAGGGTTAGCCGACCTGGCGCTCGTTCTGGAACTGCTCGGCCTCGGTGGAGCCGGCCAGCGCCGTCGTCGACGAGTTGCCGCCGGAGACCGCCTGCGAGACGGCGTCGAAGTAGCCGGTGCCGACCTCGCGCTGGTGGCGGGTGGCGGTGTAGCCCGAGTCCTCGTTCGCGAACTCGCGCTGCTGCAGCTCGCTGTAGGCGCTCATGCCGCGGTCGCGGTAGCCGCTCGCCAGCTCGAACATGCCGTTGTTGAGCGCGTGGAAGCCCGCCAGCGTGACGAACTGGAACTTGTAGCCCATCGCGCCGAGCTCGCGCTGGAACTTGGCGATCGTGGCGTCGTCGAGCTTCGCCTTCCAGTTGAAGGAGGGCGAGCAGTTGTACGCGAGGAGCTTGCCGGGGAACTCGGCGTGGATCGCCTCGGCGAAGCGCTTGGCCTCCGCCAGGTCGGGCGTCGACGTCTCGCACCACACGAGGTCCGCGTACGGCGCATAGGAGAGGCCGCGGTCGATCGCCTGGTCGAGTCCGGCTTGCACGCGGAAGAAACCCTCCGGCGTGCGCTCGCCGGTGATGAACCTGCGGTCGCGCTCGTCCACGTCCGACGTGATGAGCCCGGCCGCGTTGGCGTCGGTGCGCGCCACCAGCACGGTGGCGACCCCGCACACGTCCGCCGCGAGGCGCGCGGCGTTGAGCGTGCGGATGAACGACGTCGTCGGCACGAGGACCTTGCCGCCCAGGTGCCCGCACTTCTTCTCGGAGGCGAGCTGGTCCTCGAAGTGCACGCCGGCGGCGCCGGCCTCGATCATCGCCTTCATCAGCTCGAAGGCGTTGAGCGGCCCGCCGAAGCCGGCCTCGGCGTCCGCGACGATCGGCGCGAACCAGTGGACGGACTCGTCGCCCTCCTGGTGCGCGATCTGGTCGGCGCGCTGGAGGGTCTGGTTGATGCGCTTGACCACCTGCGGGACGCTGTTCGCGGGGTAGAGCGACTGGTCGGGATACATGTGCCCGGCGAGGTTCGCGTCGGCCGCCACCTGCCAGCCCGAGAGGTAGATCGCCTTCAGGCCCGCCTTGACCATCTGCATCGCCTGGTTGCCGGTGAGGGCGCCCAGGGCGTTGACGTAGTCGGTCGTGTTCATGAGCTCCCAGAGGCGCTCGGACCCGAGCTCGGCGAGGGTGTGGCGGATCCGCACGGAGCCGCGGAGCTTCTCCACGTCGTCCGGCGCGTAGTCGCGCCGGATGCCGTCCCAGCGGTTGGCGCTGGCAGCGCTGCCGTTCTGCCAGTCGGGAAGGAAGGGGGTGGTGGCCATCGGGTTCTCCAGTCGTTGCAAGTCGCGTTGCGGGGGGGGTGAGGTCAGATGTGGTCGTAGGCGACCGTGGTGAGGAACTCCTCGAGCTCCTCCTGGGTGATCAGTCGTTCGAAGAGCTCCGCTGCGAGGGCGAAGCGGCCGGCGGCGAAGCGCTCGGCGCCGACGCTCGCCTCGATCGCGGCGAGCTCCTCGGCGAGCACCGCGCGCACGAGGTCCGCGTCGACCGTGCGGCCGTCGTCGAGGCGCTTCCGGTGGCGGATCCACTGCCACACCTGCGTGCGCGAGATCTCCGCCGTCGCGGCGTCCTCCATGAGCTGGTAGATCGGCACGCAGCCGGTGCCGCGCAGCCAGGCCTCGAGGTAGAGCACGCCGACGTTCAGGTTCTGGCGCAGCCCGGCCTCGGTGATCGCGCCGTCCGGGACGGCGAGCAGGTCCTCGGCCGTCACGCTGACGTCGGCGCGGATGCGGTCGAGCTGGTTCGCCTCGGTCATCACCGCGTCGAACTCGGCCTGCGCGACCGCGACGAGCCCGGGGTGCGCGACCCAGGTGCCGTCGTGGCCGTCCGCGGCCTCGCGCGCCTTGTCGGCCTGCACCTTCTCGATCGCGGCCCGGTTCTTCTCGGCGTCGTCCTTGATCGGGATCTGCGCCGCCATCCCGCCCATCGCGTGCGCGCCGCGGCGGTGGCACGTCTGGATCAGGAGCTGGCTGTAGGAGCGCAGGAAGTGCCGGTCCATCCCGACCGAACCGCGGTCGGGCAGCACGAACTCCGGCCGCGCGCGGAACTTCTTGATGAAGCTGAAGATGTAGTCCCAGCGGCCGCAGTTGAGCCCCGCGGAGTGCTCGCGCAGCTCGTGGAGGATCTCGTGCATCTCGAAGGCGGCGAGGATCGTCTCGATCAGGACCGTCGCCTTGATCGTGCCGGCGGGGACCTCGAGCGCCTCCTGGGCGGCGAGGAAGACGTCGTTCCAGAGCCGCGCTTCGAGGTGGCTCTCGAGCTTCGGCAGGTAGAAGTACGGCCCGCTGCCGCGCTTCGTCGTCTCGCGGACGGTGTGGAAGAAGTAGAGCGCGAAGTCGAAGAGCGACGCCGACATCGGCCGGTCGTCGACCAGCACGTGCTTCTCGTCGAGGTGCCAGCCGCGCGGCCGCACCACCAGCGTCGCGACCTTGGCGTTGAGCTCGTATTTCTTGCCCGTCGCCGGGTGCGTGAAGTCGATCGTGCGGCGCACCGCGTCGACGAGGTTCACCTGGCCGAGGACGCA
This sequence comes from Planctomycetota bacterium, assembly GCA_028278425.1. Lineage (GTDB taxonomy): Bacteria > Planctomycetota > UBA1135 > UBA1135 > JANQEJ01. Next base: position 22,004 of record JANQEJ010000018.1, read on the forward strand.
GTTCTCCCAGGTGGGGGAGTTGGAGTCCTCGAAGTCCGCCATGAACACGTTGGCTCCCGAGTTCAGGGCGTTGATCACCATCTTGCGGTCCACGGGCCCCGTGATCTCGACGCGGCGCTCGCGCAGATCGGACGGAACCGGCGCGACGCGCCAGTCGCCCTCGCGGACCTCGCGCGTCTCCTCGAGAAAGTCGGGCATCCAGCCGGTGTCGAGCTTCTCCTGCACTTCCCGGCGCCGCTGGAGGAGCTCCGCCCGCCGGTCGCGGAAGCGCCGCTCGAGGTCGGCGGCGAAGGCGAGGGCCTCCCTGGTCAGCACGCGCTCCGATCCGGAGACCAGCGGTGCGAGGATGCGGACCCCCGCGGGGAGGTCGAGCGCGGCGTCCCGTGTGCCCGTGGGCAAGACGTTGGACATGGAAAAAAAGGCGGGTTGGGGGGCGATGAACAGGCTCCGCGGGAGGAGCCACCTGAAATGTAGTCGGCGTTTGGACTCGAGGTCGGGTCGAACGCGAGCCGGCCGACCAAAAGGCGCCGCTTCAGGCCGCCGCGGTCTCGTCGGCGGTGCGGAGCAGCCAGATCGTCCGCGCGCCGAAGTCCTTGAGCTGCACGTCGCGCGGTTCCCACACCAGCCCCGCGAAGCGCGCCGGACGGATCTGGGAGAGGTCCTCCATCGCGCGCGCGCTCATGCCGATCTCCGGCTCCCGGATCGCCGCCACGACGCGGGCGGCGAAGTTGACCGCCGATCCGAACACGTCGTCCTCGTCGACCTGCACCGGCCCGACGTGGATCGCCGCGCGGACCTCGAGCGGGAGCCCCGGATCGGAGCGCAGCGCCAGGACGAAGTCCAAGGCCCGGTCGACGCTCCGGAAGGCCGCCAGGAACGCGTCGCCCATCGTGTTGACCTCGCGGCCGCCGGTCTGGCGCAGCAGGGCCCGACCGCGGGCGAAATGGGACCGCAAGAGCGGGCGCATCGACTCGTCGCCGACCCGGATCCGGTACGCCGTCGAGCCGACGAGATCGGTGAAGACGACGACCAGGTTCGGGCGGTCGCCCACCGGCCAGGCGGACAGGGACGGAATCACGCTCGCGGCCTTACCGATCCCGCGACGCGGCCGTCTGGAGGGCGCACCGTCCGCGCTCGGAGCTTGTTGGGTCGAGAAGAAGAGGCACGTGGGTCAGTCACGGTGGCGGAGCCGCCAACTGGACGCGGTATTTGCCGGGAAGCTCCCGACGCGCCGCGCGCCCGCGTTTACAGCGACTGCGCCAGCCGCTCGATCTCGTTCGCCAGGTCGTCGCGCTGGCGCACGAGGCGCTCCTTGAGCTTCGCCTGCAGGCCGAGGCGGAAGAAGACGGCGAGGTCGTCGAAAGCCTGCGCGCGCCGCTCCCAGTAGGCGACGGCGAAGAGGCCGAGCAGCGGCGCGGCGAGCGCGACGGCGAGCGCCCACGGCCAGCCTCCGAGGAGGGCGGCGGCGGCGACGAGCAGGACGGCGTACCAGAGCGGGAAGAGGACGAGGGCCGCGAGCAGCACCGCCGTGGCGTACGTCTCCGGCCCGGGGTTGGCGAGCTTCCCCAGCGGCCGCGAGAGCCGGTAGGGGAGCCACCAGAGGCACGTCCCGGCGAAGGCGAGCGGCAGCCCGATCGCGAGCGCGAACAGGTTCTGGAGCACGAACGTGGCGACGCGCGTGGGCGTGTAGTGAACGCCGAGGTCCTCCGGGTCGAGGCCGAGGCACTGCAGCCGTTCGGCGAAGTCGGAGACGCTGGCGCCGAGCGTCTCGATCTCGCGCGGCCGCGTGGCCCGCAGCTCGCGCACGCCGTCGGCCAGGGCCTGCAGGCGCGCGACGCGCCGCCCCTCGCCGGGGCGCCAGATGCGCTCGGCGAGCTCGAGCAGCGGCAGGTCCTCCCAGCGGTCCAGGTTGAGCGTGACGGCCTTCAGCCCCTCGGCGATGCGCGCGGTCAGCGCCCGCACGGCCTCGCGGTCGTCCTCGGCGTAGAGCGCGCGCACCTCGCGGGCGTCGATCGGCTCGCCGACCCAGGTGGCGACGCGGCTCCGGAAGCGCCCCTTCTTGCGGTAGACGAGCCCGACGGGGACGATCCGCACGCCGAGCGCGAAGTCGCAGCCCGCCTCGGCGCCGAGCGCCATCCGCGCCGCGCCGGTCTTCAGCCGCTCGAGCTGCGGCTCCGAGTGCGAGATCCCCTCGGGGAAGAGGCAGACCAGGTCGCCGTCGCGCAGCGCCGCGTAGACGGCGTCGAAGGTGCGCACGTTCTGCTGCGTATCCGCCCCGTCCACCGCCCGGTAGACCGGGAGCGCCTGCATGCCGCGCATGATCTGGCCGATCCCCGGCATGTCGAAGAGCGGCGCCTTTCCGAGGAAGCGCACGGGGCGCGACGTCGCGAGCGCGATCAGGACCGGATCGATCAACCCGTTGGGATGGTTGCCGACGAGGATGACGGGCCCGTCGGCGGGAACCTCGCCGCCGAGCCGGCTCCGCCGGTAGAAGACGTCGCAGGCGAAGCCGGCCACCCGGAGGATGAAGCGGTTGGTGGAGGGCATCGGGCGCACCGTTAGAATCCGCGGGACGTCTGCGAGGTCAAGCGTCTGCCCATGTCCCTTCGGCTCGCGTCCGTTTCCCACCGCTACGGCGCGCGCGCCGCGCTGAAGGAGGTGTCGTTGCACGTGCGCCGCGGCGATTGCTACGGCTTCATCGGGCACAACGGCGCCGGAAAGACGACGGCGCTGCGGCTCGCCCTGGGTTTGATGCCGGTGCAGAGCGGCCGCGTGCTCGTCGACGGCTTCGACGCGGCCGCGTTCCCGCGCGAGGCGCGCGCGCGACTCGGCGGGCTGGTCGAGGTGCCCGGCTTTCAGCCGGGTCTCTCCGGCCTCGCGAACCTGAGGCTGCTCGGCGGCCTGCAGGGCTTCGACCGCCGGCGCGCGAAGGGGGAGGCGGAGCGTGTGCTCGACCTCGTCGGCCTGACGGAGAACGCCGGGCGCGCGGTGCGCGGCTACTCGCAGGGAATGCGCCAGCGGCTCGGCATCGCGCAGGCGCTCCTCGGCGCGCCGCCCTACGTCCTGCTCGACGAGCCGACGAACGGGCTCGACCCCGAGGGGATCGCCGACATGCGCGCGCTGCTCCTGCGGCTCACGCGCGACGAAGGCGCGACGGTGCTGCTCTCGAGCCACCAGCTCCACGAGCTCTCCGGGCTCTGCAACCGGATCGGCGTGCTGAAGCAGGGGCGGCTTCTGGTCGAGGCGGAGACGGACGAGCTCCTCGGCGCCGGAGCCCGCTACGCGGTGCGCGCCGACGACGCCGGCGCGGCGCGCGCCGCGCTCGCGGAGCTCGGGCTGGCGGTGGAAGCGCAGCCGGACGGCGCGCTCCTCGTCGATCTCGGCGAGCGCCCGCCCGGCGACGTCGCCACCGCGCTCGTTCGCGGTGGCTGCGCGCTCTCCGCCTTCGCGCCGCGCACGCCCTCGCTCGAGGAGATCTACCTCCGCTTCACCGGAAACGAGCGGGCGACGCCGGAGAGCGCGACGGGACCCGCGGCGGCGCCGCCGGCGGAGCGCCGGGCGCCGTCGTTGCCCACGCTGCGCGTCACGCGCTATGAGGCCAAACGCCTCGTCTCCGGCGCGACGGTGCCGATCGTGTTGCTCCTTCCCGCGCTGCTCGGCGCGCTGCGGGTGTGGCACCGTTGGCACCAGGTTCGCTCGGAGCGGCGGGCGATGGAGGCGGGGGCCTTGTTCGGCACGACCGACGTCACCGCCTTCGAGGGGATCGGCGTGGGGCTCCAGTTCGCGGTGCCGCTCGCGGCCGTCCTGCTCGCGGGTCTGGCGAGCCAGACGCTCGCGGGGGAGCTCTCGCGCGGCACGCTTCGCAACCTCCTTCTGAGACCGGTGGGTCGGTTGCCGGCGGTCTTCGGCAAGGCGTTGGGCCAGCTCGGCGCGGTGGTCGCGTGCTACGCGCTGCTCGTCGGCGTCGTCGTCGCGTCCTCGGCCCTCGCCTTCGACTTCGGCGACGTCCAGGAGCTCCTGCCGAACGGCCTCGTGTTCCCGCTGCTCGAGGCGGAGGAGGTCTGGCCCGAGCTTCGCCGCGCCTGGCACGCGCCCTTCCTGCCGCTCCTCGCCTGCGCGAGCGTCGGCCTGGCCGCGGGGGCTCTGGTGCGCTCTTCGATCGGCGCCCTGGCGCTCGCGTTGGGGAGCTTCCCGGCCCTCTTCCTCGCCCGCGCGATCGCGCGGCCTTTGGGCGTGGAGGCGTGGCTCCCGACCGCGCACCTTCCCTTCCCGGTGGCCGACACCTCCTATGTCGCCACCTACGTGGATTTCTGCCGCGGCGTCAGCAATCCTCTCCAGCCGGCTTCGCAGTCGCCTGGCCTGGTCTCGCTGGTCTGGCTCTTCGCGTCCCTCGTCTTCGCCGCTCTCCTCACCCGCCGCCGCGCCGTTCCCTGAGCATGCGGACTCCCCTCGTTCCCCTCGTCCTGCTCCTCAGCGCCTGTCTCGGCGATCCGCCGGCGGCGCCGCCGCTGGCCGGAATGATCGAGCCCCTGGCGAGGAAGGAGCCTCCGGACGACGAGGCGGAGCGCCGCGCCCTCCCGGCGGGGAGCTTCACCGGGATCCGCGTCGGCGACGCTCGTGCGACCCTGGACGCGATGTTCGAGGAGCCCGAGGGGCTCCTGGTGACCGACGTCGTCGAGAACTCGCCCGCGGACGCGGCCGGCGTCGAAATCGGCGACCTGCTCCTCGCCGCGTGGATCGGCGGCGACTCTTCGCGCGCGCTGCGCTGGCCGGCCGACTGGCGCGCGCTCGAGCTCGACGCCGAGCCCGGCGCGACGGTCGCGGTGACCCTCGACCGCGCCGGGGACCGGCGCGAGGCGTCGTTCGCGGTGGTCGCGCGCGTCCGCCCGGCGGAGGCGCCGGCGATCTCCCGCTTCCGCGAGGAGGAGAAGGTCGGCGTCGTGCTCCGCACCGCGTCCGAGGTCGAGGCGCGCTCCGCCGGGCTCGGCCCGGGCGGCGGCGCGGTGATCGTCGGCCTGACGCGCGAGAGCCCCTGGCGGCCGGTCGGGCTCGTCTACGGCGACCTGATCGTCGCGGTGGACGAGGCGGACGTCGCGCACCCGGAGGTCCTGCTCCAGGCGATCCGGAACGCCTCGTCGGGCGACGCGCTCGCGCTCGACGTCGTCCGCGACGGACGGGAGCGCCGCGTCGACGCGCCGGTGTCGCGCCGCGAGCGGGAGCTGACCGAGGTTTCGATCCCGCTCGTCTTCTCCTACTCGCGCGAGCGCGACACGACGTCCACCTCGCTCCTCTTCGGCCTCTTCGCGCGCACGGCGACCCCGGCCGCGTGGAAGCTGCGCCTCCTCTGGCTCCTCTCCTTCGCCGGCGGCGACGCGGACCGGCTCGAGGAGCTCGGCGGGTGAGCGCCGTCTCGGTTCTCGCGCTGGCCGCGCTGGCTCAGGCGGGCGGCATCGGTCGCGTCACGACCGTGCAGCTCCCCGCGGGCGAGCGCGTGCGCGACGCGCGCACGGCGGACCTCGACGGCGACGGGCGGATGGACCTCGTCGTGCTCGCCGCGCGCGGCGAGGACTTCGAGCGCGAGCTGCGCATCCACCGCGGCCGCGACGGCGAGCCGACCTTCGCGCAGGCGCCGGACCACGTGCTCGCGCTGACGCCCGACGCGGTCGGGTTCGCGCTCGGCGACGTGCACGCGGACCCGGGCAACGAGGTCGTCCTCTTCACCGCGCGCGGCGCCTTCGCGTGGCGGCCCGCGGCGAAGGAGGGCGAGCGCTACGTGCGGCTCGGCGCGGCGTCGTTCCTGTGGCAGCTCCCCGACCCGGACGGGCTGCTCGCCTGGCAGCCGGGCGTGCGCGACCTCGACGGGGGCGGGCTGGACGACCTCCTGCTGCCGGAGCCGATGGGCTTCCGCCTGCTCTATCAGGCGCGCGCGGCCGACGGAACGGCGTCGTTCCCGCGCGAGGAGGTGCTGCGCGTGCCGCCCGCGGAGCTCGTGCTCGAGCGCCGCCGGGCCATCCGCACGGAGGACGGCGCCACGCAGGACGCCGAGGGGCAGCGCAAGCGCCGCTTCGAGCTTTCGATCGGCGGCAGGGGCGACGTGGCGGACGTCTCCTACTGGGCGGGCCCGCTGCTCACGATCGACGACCGGACGCCGGCGCCGCAGCTCTTCGACTGGGACGGGGACGGGGACTTGGACCTCTTCGTGCAGACGCCGCGCCTGCTTCTCGTCTGGCGGCGCGGCGCGGACGGGTTCGACGAGGACCCGAGCCTGCGCTTCGACCTGCCGGTGGAGGTGGACCGCGGGCGGCGGCTCGACATCTCCTACCACGCGGCACTCGCGCACCTCGACGACGACCGGCGGGTGGACTGCGTGATCTTCGCGGGCGACAAGCGGTCCACCGACGTGCGCACGCAGGTCCTCGTGTTCGCGCAGGACGTCTCCGCGGAGGACTCGCCGCTCTTCGGAGAGGAAGGACGGCCGAGCCAGGTGCTGGTGCTCGCCGGCTTCGCGGGCGTCCCGCGGCTGCTCGACGTGAACGGCGACCGGCGCGACGACCTGGTGGTGGGCTCGATCCGGCCGGACCTCTTCGACACGATCACCGGCGCCGCCAGCGACGGCATCGACGCCGAGTTCTACGTCTACTTGAACCGCGGCGGCGCCTTCTCGCGGCGCCCCGACCTGACCGCGACGGTGCGGATCTCCACGGAGCGCGAGTTTCGGTCCACGGTGCGCTTCGTCGGCGACGTCAGCGGCGACGGCGTGCAGGAGCTCCTCCTGCGGGAGGACGCGGAGAAGCTGGCGCTTCACCTCGTGCGGGCGCGGGACGACGGGCTCCAGCTCTTCGAGCGGCCGCTCTGGGAGCTCGCGGTGCACGAGGAGGCGCGGCTCAAGTTCGCGCCCCGACCGGACGGCCCGAACGACCTCCTGGTGCTCGAACGCGAGCAAGTGCTGCACGTGAGGTTCGGGCGTTGATCGTCGGGGTCGCCCTCGGTCTGGTGCTGGCGCAGCAACCCGAGCTCGCGTTCGAGCGCGTCCAGACGCTCCGCGTCGGCTCCGATGTGGCGACCTGGCGGATCCTCGACGTGGACGCCGACGGGCGGACCGAGATCCTCTGCGTCGGCGTCGACGGGCGCGTGCTGACGTGGCGCGCGTCGGACGAGGACGGCCGCTTCCCGGCGGCGCCGCGCGGCCGCCTGACGCTGCCCCACCCCGGCCGCTGCTTGATGGCGATCGTCGGCGCCGCGGGAGAGCCGAGCGAGCTCTACGTCGCGACGCCCGAGGGGAGCTACGCCTACGCGCTCGCGCCGGATGGCTCGTTCGGCAGCGAGCCGCGGCTCCTCGCCGAGGGCGCGCGCTTCCGGCTCCGGACCGGAAGGCCGCTCTTCTGCGACATCGCGCAGGACGTGAACCTCGACGGCTTTCCGGACCTCGTGCTGCCGGACGGGCGGGCGTGCGAGCTGTGGCTGAACCGGGAGGGGGGCGGCGCGCGGACGTTCGAGCGTACGGCGCGCATTCCGGTACGCGTGCTGCACACGCAGAGCGAGGACGCGGACGCGCTCTCCGACGTCCTGCGCGAGACGTTTCGCATCCCAAGGCTCTCGACGGAGGACGTGAACGGGGACGGGCGCGCGGACCTCGTCGTGCTCGAGTCGGGGCACCGCTCCTACCACCTGCAAGACGAGGGCGGAGCCTTCTCGCTCGAGCCCGACGCCCGGCTCGACCTCTCGATCTTCCGGGACACGACGCCGGAGGCGCCGCTGCGGCCGGGGCGGACGCTCGTGATGGGGGACGACGCGTCGGTGACGTCCAGCGACCTCGACGCGGACGGGATTCCCGACTACGTCATCGCGCACCGGAGGAAGGTGTGGGTGTTCCACGGGGAGCCGACGGGTCCGCAGTTCCTGCGGCCGTCGTCGATCCTGAAGACCGCGCAGGACGTGAGCGGGCTGGTGCTACTGCACCTCGACGACGACGAGTACGCCGACCTCGTCATCTACAAGATCCTCGTGCCGAGCCTCGGCGCGCTGGTCCTCGGGATGTTCAGCTCCTGGGACGTCGAGATCACGACGCTCGGCTACACCAACCTCGAAGGGAAGAAGTTCGCCATCCGTCCGAGCGAGCAGGGGGTGGTGCTCCTGCGCCTCCCGCCGCTGCTCGAGATCCTCCAGCGGCCGGAGGAGCTCATCGAGCGGCTCGAGGAGGCCGGCAGCAAGTTCCGCGCGGCCGTCCGCGGCGACTTCGACGGCGACGGCGTGGAGGACGTGGCGCTCGTGAGCGAGGACGCCCAACGGCTGGAGCTCTGGCGGACGGATTCGGCGGCCACGCTCGCCGCGGCCGACGAGGAGGACGACGCGCTGGTCCGCCGCCTGCTCTTCGACCAGGAGGATCCGGTGTTCGGCGTGGACCGCGCGCTCGAGTGGTTCGCGGACTTCGGCGAGCGGCGCACGAAGCGGCTGACCGGGGATCGGCCTCCGGACGCGTCGATCGCGCTGGGGGAGGGGACGGGGTTGCCGATGACCGGAGCGATCGCGGGCGACGTCGACGGCGACGGGAGGGACGAGATCGTGACGGTGTTCGAGGCGATCGACGGGAAGGTGGCCTTCGACGTGCTGCGGGTGGTGGAGAAGGAACGGTAGCCAGGTCGGTAGCCGCGATTCGGTCGAACCGCTGCGGCGGTGACGCTCTCGCCGCGATCGTACAGGAGGGTTCCGGTGACGGTCTCGCCGCGACGCTGCTGTGCGGTCGGTGACGCTCTCGCCTAGGTCGTACAGGTGGAAGGGGCGGCGCTCGGCTCCGTTCGGGACGGAGGTGCGGGGTTGCTTGCCGGCGTCGTCGCTTCCCTCAGCGCCGCCCCGCGAGCGCCCCTGCGCGAGCCCGCGGAAAAGTGGTCCGTCCTCGGGCCGCTTTGACGCGTGAGGACCGCGAGCGCAGCGAGCATGTCCGTCAGCCGCCGGAGGCGGCGGTCATCGGTTCTTCCTTGGTGACGTCCCGCGGAGCGAGCGTGAGCGAGCGGAGTGGGCCATCCTCGGTGTGGGAACCTCACGAGGTGGAGGCAGACCGTTCGCTCCCATCGGTCGGACGGTGAGACTCCACTGGGTCGCGGCAACCGGCCGTTGTCCTTCTTCGCCTGACGCACACTCCGGCGCCGCAGGCGCCGAGGTAGGCGGATCGATCTTCGGCTTCGCGGGACGGTCGCATTCGTTGCACGTGGGCTTCTCCGGGCTGGTTCATGTGTATGGCCGCCACCTGCAACCCGGTGCGGACGTGACGAGCCGGGATGGAGGTGCCCGGCCAAGCACATGGACCGTTCCGGCACCATGAAGCTGTAAGCGATGAGCGGTTCCGGCGCGGCCGAAGCGCGAAACGACTACCCCGGCGCCTTCGGC
>JANQEJ010000117.1 GCA_028278425.1 Planctomycetota bacterium
GCCCACCTGGGCGAGGCCGCCGGCATCGAGGGGCCGCTCCTCCGCGCGCGAACGGCGCTGCTCGCCGGCGACGGCGTGGAAGCGCTGCGCGAGGTCGAGGCCGCCCGCAGCCGCTGGCCGGGCGACGGCCGCGTCTACGCGACCGCCGCGGAGATCTACGCCAACCTTGGGCGGCCGGAGGCGGCCGACGAGGAGATCCGCCGCGGCCTGGCCGAGGCGGGACGCACGCCGGAGCTCGAGCGCGCCACCGGCGTCGCGCTGATCCTCCGGCCCGGGGGCGCGGCGCAGGGGCTCGTCCAGCTCGAGCAGGCGCGCGCGCTCGATCCGGAGCTGCCCTTTCTGGACCGACCGCTCTCGCAGGCGCACCTGCTCGAAGGCCGCCGCGCCCTCGCCGCGGGCGACGCGAAGGCGGCCTTCCGGCACGCGCGCTCGGCGCGCGACCACGACCCCCACGAGCTCTTCGTGCGCGAGCTGGAGGCCGACGTGCTCGCCGCGCTGAACGACTTCGACGGCGCGCTCGAGCTCTACCGGGAGATCGACGCGGCGGGAAAGGACACGCGCGACCTGCGCGCGTTGCTGCACCAAAGGGCGGCAACGTACGAGCTCGTTCACTCGAACCGCGGCAAGGCGGTCGAGCACTACCGCGCCGCCCGCGAGCTCGGCCTCGACGACGAGGCCCTCGGCTTCGGCGCGACGCTGCTGCGCGAGGAGGCGGAGGCGAAGATCGAGGAGGGAATCGCGGCGTACGAGGCGGGGGACCTGGCGGCCGCCCGGCGGCACTTCGAGGAGGCGCTCGCGGTGGACGCGACGTGCCTGGAGGCGCGCAACCACCTCGGCGTGGTGCTCTTCCGGCAAGAGGACTACGCGGAAGCGGCGGCCGCCTGGGAGGAGGTGCTCGCGGCAGGCCTCGCGGGCGAGCTGGCGCTGGTCGAGCCGGTTCACCTGAACCTCGCCCGCGCGTGGGTGCTCGCGCAACGGCCCGCCAAGGCGAGGAAGGTGCTCGAGGCCTACCTGGCCCGCGATCCGGAGGGCGTCTGGGCCGCGGAGTCGGAAGAGGCGCTCAGGCGCCTCGACGGCTAGCGAGACCGCGGCAGCGCGCGGGCCGAGGCCCGCGCGCTGCCGGAAGGTCCTACTTGAAGGCCAACCCGTCGACGTCCTCGCCCGTCGAGATGCCGAGGGCGGAGAGGTCGAGCTCCATCGAGGCCGAGCCCGACGTCGCCGAGCCGAAGGTCCCCTGGAAGCGGCCGACGTCCTCGTCGGCGCCCGAGGCGCCCGCGGCGGAGTAGTCGCCGACCGTCGAGTACAGCATGTCGACGCCGTTGTCGAAGGCCACCGCGTCGAGGTCCTCGCCGCCGGAGTTGTTGAAGCCCACGTCGGAGCCGTCGAACTGCATCGACCAGGTGCCGATCGTCGTCGAGCCGAACTGGGTCGCCGCGAAGAACGCGACGTCCTCGTCCCGGAACGTCCCGAGGCCGGGCACGCTGCTGCTGCCCAGCGTCGAGATGGCGAGCCCGCCGCCCGGGAACTCATAGATCCCGTCGATGTCCTCGCCGTTCGTCGTCAACCCGACGTCGCTGCCGTCGAAGATGAACTGGAACGTTCCTGAGGTGCTCGACCCCGGCGATCCGCTGAAGTTGAAGAGCACCAGGTCGGAGTCCTCAACGGTCGTGCCCGAGGGCCCGCCGACGAGACCCGGCACCGAGAACGTCGACGAGTTGAACGACAGGACCAGCGTCCCGTCGTCCAGCACGTGCAGCGCGTTGATGTCGGTCCCGCCGATGCCGACGTCGGAGCCGTCGAAGTACCAGGCCCAGGTGTCGGTCGAAGGGTCGTAGGTCACCACGTCCTCGTCGCGCACGGTCCCGAGGCCCGGGACGGTCGTGTTCGACGTGAAGGACAGGTAGTAGAGCTCGTCGCCGCCGGTCGGCGGCGGGTCGACGGTGATGTAGTTGGTCTTGGTCTCGGTGTCGGTGCCGCCGGGCCCGGTGACCGTCAGGGACACCGTGTAGTTCCCGGGGCTCGTGTAGGTGTGGCTCGGGTTCTCGAGGTTGGACGTCCCGGTGTCGCCGAAGCTCCAGGCGTAGGTGTCGATCGAGCCGGTCGAAAGGCTCGTGAAATTGACCGTTAGCGGCGCCACCCCGTTCGTCGGCGAGCCGGTGAAGTCGGCCACCGGGGCCGACGGCCCACCGCCGCCGCCCTCGGTCACGTCGCCCGTGACGACCAGCGCGTAGCCCTGGCCGACCGAGTAGTTGCCCGCGCCCGGGTCGACGGTGATGCTCCACGCGCCGGTGGCCGGGTTCGAGAGGATCACGTTCTCGACGTTGTTGAGCGTGTCCGCCGAGCCGCCGGTCGTGGACTCGCCGGTGCCGCCGTTGATCACGTTGCCGCGGTAGAGCGCGCCGCCGGGGGCGGTCACGCGCAGGTCGAGGTCGTTGATCAGCTTCTTGCCCTGGCCGGTGCTGCCGGGCTCGTCGGTCCAGACCAGCGTCACGCGCAGGCGCTCGGAGGAGCCGTCCACGGTGACCGTGTGCACGTCGTTCGCGCTGCCCGACGACGTGAAGCCCGAGCTCGACGGAACGTCGATCGCGACCAGCGTCCGCGAGCCGCCGAAGTCGAGCACGTCGGAGAGGTTCGGCTCACCCCAGCCCTGGTAGTCGTTCGGGTACTGCCCGTTGCCCAGGTTGGCGCCGGTCAGCCGGTGGCCGCCGTTGATCAGCATCGCCTTCATCAACGCGGCCGAGGGGTCGGTGATCGGCGTCTGACCGCCGTAACGGCCCTCCTCGAAGTACTGGTGCACCAGCGCGGCCGCGCCGGTGATCGTCGGCGAGGAGAAGCTCGTTCCGGACGTGTACTGGTAGGCGCACGAGGCGCTCGAGCTGCCGTTGGAGTTCGGCAGGATCAGGAACGATTGGACGCCGCCGTCGCGCGCGGCCGTGTCGTGGCCGGGCGCCATCACGTCGGGCTTGAGCGCGCCGTCGAAGCGCGGACCGATGCTCGAGAACGTCACGCGATCCTCGGGCTTGAGCACGTCGTCGCTCGCGCCGACGGTCATCGCGTTCTTCGTGACCGCCTGCGAGCTCAGCGCGTTCGCGACCGCGCCGTCGTTGCCCGCCGCCATGCACTGGAGCATGTCCTGGTGGTCGAAGCCGTTGGTGTCGTGGACGACCGTCACCTGGGTGTAGGTGTTGTTGGCCTCGGCCAGACCGACGGAATGGTTGGTGGCGGACACGCCGGTGGCGGCCATGTTGTCCAGCGTGATGTTCATGTTGGTCTCGAACTCGCCGACGAACTCCCAGCGGAAGTTGTTGCTCGAGTCCATGACCGGCGTGAAGTAGATCTGCGCCTCGTGGGCGATGCCCGGCCCGAGCAGGCCGGAGTAGTTCGACGGTGACCACGGCTCCCAGGTGTCGGGATCGTGCTCCCACCACTTGTTCGCGTTGTTGCCGTAGAAGTCGGCCGCGGCCGCGCCGGCCACGCCGACGCCGTGCTCGTTCGCGGCGATGCCGAGCAGCGTCGCGCCGCCCAGGATGTCCGCGCGCGGGACCTTGAGCGTCACGCCGCCCGCGCCGACCGACGGAAGGAGCAGGCTGGAGAGCACCGGGTCGGCGAAGCCGTAGTTCTGGATCGCCGTGTCGGGGAAGCCGGAGTTGCAACCGGACGTGCCGACGTTGTTCCAGTCCATCGACGTGTCGACGATGCCGACGAGCTGGCCCTGGCCCTGGAGGTTGTGCGTCAGCCAGAGCGGGAAGGTCGAGCTCGTGACGATCGGCGAAGCCGACTGATCGTCTGCGGAGAGGGTGCGGTTCTGCAGCTTGCCGCCGCCCGAGACGTCGTACAGCTTCACGCCGTCGCCGCGCTCCTGGATGGTGCGCACGCCTTCGATCTGCGCGATGCGCGTGACCAGATTCGGCGTCGCGTCCACGACGAGGAAGCTCACGTCGTAGGTCTTCGCTCCGCGCAGCTCCACGCGCTCGAGGACCGTCGCGCCGAGCGACGCGATGCGCGTGGCCACGTCCTGGCTCGGGTGGCCGGGGATGAGGTCGACGTCGAGCCGGTAGAAGAGCCGTCCGAGCCTGTCGCGGTCGGTGAGGGCGATCGTTCCGATGGTGGGATCGAGCTTGTAGGCGGGCTCGTAGCGGCCGATCCAGTCGATCGTCTCGGCGGCTTCGAGCAACGCGTACACCGTCGCGTCGGGCACGTAGGCGACCAGCGTGTTGTTCGGCACGTACCAGCGCGCCAGCGCCGAGCCGTCGGCGCGGCGCACCGGACCGGTGAGCGCGTCGAGGAGCGTCTTGTCCTCGGCGCGGAGCGCCTCCTCGAAGTGCACGAGGAAGTAGCCGGGCTGGAAGACTCCGTCGACGAAGACGGGGCGCGAGAGCTCCGCGGGAACCGCGGGCGGGTCGTCGACGGGGAAGACCGCGTTGCCCGCGTGGATCAGGTCGGACGAGTCCTCCTCGACGAGCTCGCTGCGGAACGGCGGCTGGAGCTCGAAGGGATACCAGGACGTGTCCGTTGGGACTGGCGGAAGAGCCTCCGGCACCGGTGTCTTCCGCACCGGCTTCGTGGGTTCACCGTCCTGCGAAACGGCGGCGCCCGCGGTGAGGAGTAGGAGAAGAGACCCGTAAACGACGACGGACCGGGGAAGGACCATGCCGAGCTCCTGAGGCAAGTAAAAAGGGTGGGGGGGCTTCCCCACGTCCCGCGGGGAAGCAGGATGAAAAAGTGTAAGGCGGATGCTAGCGCGCCCGGCCGGACCCACAAGGCGGGACTCGGCCGGGGGCGTAAAAAGTCGGGGCTAAAGTCCCGGTAGCGGGACACACGATGGTGGTTTCGGGAGACCTCCTCATGTCCATACCCGACACGCCCCTTCCCGACCTCAGCGGCTTGGCCAAGAGCATCGGGCGTGCCAAACCTCGCATCGTGGAGGACCGGCGCCAGGTCCTCCGCGAGCTTGGCGACACGAGCTCCGCCCTCAAGGCCGGCCCCTACAAGGCGGCTGCCCGCAAGGTGGAAGCGGCCGTCGTGCTGCTGGAGACCTGCGGCGAGATGCGCTCCGTGAATCCGGAGACCCTGTTCGAGCTCCTCTACCATCTCGTGGTCGGAGCCCAGAACTCGCTTTCGACCGACGCCGTGCCCGGCCTGCGGCCGTCGGCCGCGCGGGGACGACCGAAGCCGGGACCCGCCGGCGGTCTTCTGAAGCTCGAGCAGGAGGAGGAGGAGGAGCCCGGCCACGACGTGCGGATCGGCACCGTGCTCAAGAACCTGGGCGTCGCGTCCGCGACGCAGATCGACGAGGCGCTCGCTTTTGCCAAAACCTCCGGCATCCGCCTCGGCGAGGCGCTCGTCCGCATCGGCGTCGCCACGCAGAAGCAGATCGACAAGGCGCTCAAGGTGCAGAACCAGCTTCGGTACGGCACGCCGATGAACGCGACCGCCCGCGCTCCGGAGCCGAACCTCCCGCCGCCCGCGCCGGTCGACCGCGGCGGCCCGCTCCGCATGGCGAACGAGGTGCTGTTCGGCGAGGTCGCGGTGCGCCTCGGGCTCGCGACCCAGGCGCAGGTCGACTCCGCGCTCCGGCTGAAGAACGCCACCGGCGTCCGCATCGGCGAAGCGCTCGTCAACTCCGGGGCGTTGACCTGGGAGGACGTCAAGAAGGTGGCCGCCTGGCAGGACCGGCTGCGGCGTGGCGGCGACGCCTACACCGGCGGCGGGCAGGCGCGCCGCGGGTGGCGGTAAACGCCGACGGTCTCGCCGGACCGCTGCGGTGCGGTCCGGTGACGCTCTCGCCTAGGTCGTGCAGGTGGAAGGGGCGGCGCTCGACTCCGTTCGGGACGGAGGTGCGGGGGAGCTTGCCGGCTTCGTTTCTTCCCTCAGCGCCGCACCGCGAGCGCGGCTGCGCGAGCCCGCGGAAAAGTGGCCCGTCCTCGGGCCGCTTTGACGCGTGAGGACGCGAAGCCGAAGGCGAGCATGTCCGTCAGCCGCCGCAGGCGGCGGTCATCGG
>JANQEJ010000139.1 GCA_028278425.1 Planctomycetota bacterium
CGCGAGGAACCAGACGTCTCCATCGAAGACGGTGAGGTCGCGCGGCGCCTCGGTCCACTCCAGCGGCGCGAGGACCTGGCCCGTGCCCGCTGCCGTGCCGTCGCTGCGCCACAGACCGACACCGATCCCGAGCTCGTCGGCGGAGAAGAAGAGGTCGCCGCCGGGGGCGAAGACGCTCTCCTCGACGTTCAGCGCCATCGACGCGAGCTGGACCGTGCCCGCGGGCGTCCCGTCCGAGCGCCAGACGCGGTACCCCTCGCCGGTGTCCTGGTCGACGCCGCGGAAGTAGACGAGGGCCCCGTCGCTCGCGAAGCCGCCGCTGTAGCTGCCGACGACCGCCGGGTCGGTGTTGATGTCGGCGATCTGGGTGTCGGTGACGAGCTGGGCGGAGAGGGGGCCGGCGAGCAGGGTGAGTCCGAGGAGGCGCAGCGGAGTCATGGAGAGGTGAGGTGGGGGCGGGGCCGAGGAGCGGGTCCCGATCCTAGGCCGGTCGGCGGAATCTGGGCGCGTGGGTGCCCACCCGGGAAGCGTCGCCGGCGACGGTCCCTCGCGCGGGTCCCGCGGAAAGCCCGACGATCTCGCCGAACCCGACCCTCTGCGTTGCCCCTCCTCTGTATGCGTTGCTTCAAAGGGCCGCGCGCGACCCCAGCGGCGGGTAGCTTCGGCGACCCGGTGAGACGCTCTCATTCTGCACGGAGGAGCTCGATGCAACGATTCCCCGCGATCGCGTCCGGTCTGGTCCTCGCCAGCCTCTTCGCCCCGTCCAGCGCCGCCGGAGACCGCGTGCCCGGCGAGCGCTGGATGCGCTACGCGGACCCGGCGGACGCGGGCTTCGACGCCGCGCGCCTCCGAGCCGCGGAGGCCTCCTGGACCGACCTGCCATCGTCGGCGTTCCTGGTCGTCGCGGACGGCGCCGTCGTCGCCGCGTGGGGCGACGTCGACCGCCGCTTCAACTGCCACTCCGTCCGCAAGAGCTTCCTCTCGGGGCTCTACGGCATCTACTGGGACCGCGGGGACATCGAGCTCAACAAGACACTGGGCGACCTCGGGATCGACGACGACCCCGACCCGCTCCTGGAGACCGAGAAGCACGCGCGGATCCTCGACCTCCTGAAGGCGCGCTCGGGCGTCTTCCACCCCGCCGCGTACGCGGGCCGAACGGACACCCGTCCGCGCGGCAGCGAGGGACCCGGCCGGTACTTCGCGTACAACAACTGGGACTTCAACACGCTGGTGACGATCCTCGAGCAGGAGACCGGCGACAGGGTGTTCGAGGCGTTCGACGAGCACTTCGCGCGGCCCCTCGGCATGGAGGACTGGCGCATCTCGGACGGCTACTACCACTACGAACGGGACAAGTCGAAGCACCCCGCCTACCCGTTCCGCCTCTCGGCGCGGGACGCCGCGCGCTTCGGGCTGCTCTTCGCGCGCGGCGGCGCGTGGGGCGACGAGCGCGTGCTGTCGCGGCACTGGGTCGACCGCAGCAGCGCGCTCTACTCCATCGACAACGACACGATGGGCTACGGCTTCATGTGGTGGGTCCTGCGCGAGCCTCCTTTCCTCGACCACGGGATGTTCGCGGCGCTGGGCGTCGGCAACCAGATGATCGCCGCGCTGCCGGGGAGCGACCTCGTCATCGTCAACCGGGCCAACACGTTCCAGGGCGAGGGCACGCCCACCGGCGCACTCCTGAACCTGATCGCGGACGTCCTCGATGCCCGCACGGGGGAGTCGGCGCCCGAACCGGAGCTCGTGCCGCTCGACGCGGGCCCGCCCGACCCGCGCATCACCTCGGTCGCGCCGGAGCGATTGGCCGAGTTCGTCGGCGAGTGGCCGGTCCCCGCGCCTCCGCTGGGCCTCCCCCTGTCGACGACCGTCGCGATCGAGGCGGCCGACGGCCACCTCCTCGCGTACGCGCCCACGACCGGCACGTACCGGCTCTACCTCCAGCCGGACGGGTCGCTGCACGAGGAGGACCGCCGCGACCGGTTCCTCGTCGTCCGCGACGATGCGGGAGCGATCGCGGGCATCGCGGACGAGGACTCGATCGTCGGCGGGGCGCTGGTCGCCGCCGGCGAAGGGCGGGACGAGCGGGCCGCGGAGCTCCTGGCGCTGATCGAGGACGCGCGGAGCACCCACGCCCGCCTCGGGCGCGCCGTCGTGCGCTTCATCGGCGGCGAGCACCAGGACGCCGAGGAGTCGATCCGGCGCGTGCTCGCCGACGTCTCGGCGGGCGAAGTGGAGAACCGCGTCAACTTCTTCGGCTACCAGTTCCTCCAGGCCGGCCAGAGCGACGCCGCGCGCGACGTCTTCGAGCTCAACACGCAGCTCTTCCCCGACGCGTTCAACACCTGGGACAGCCTCGGCGAGGCCTGCATGGTCCTCGGCCAGGACGACGACGCCATCGCCTTCTACGAGCGCTCGCTGGAGCTGAACCCCGGCAACTCGGGCGCGAACGCGATGATCGAGCGCATCCGCGAGCGGGCGGCGACGAGGTAGGAGGTCTCCCGGCACCTCCCGGAACGCGAACCGTCCGGACGGCGACAACGGCCAGCGGATGCTAGGATTCGCCCCGCCACTCCGGCGACTTCCCCGCTGACTCCGACGAGGCCCGATCCGTGACACCGCACCGCTCTCGCTCCGTCTTCGCGCCCCTTCGCTCCTGGTTCACCGGCGCCGCGCTCGCGTCTCTCGCGGCCTCGTCGAACGCCCAGGAGGAGACACTCCTCCTCCAGGAGCCGACGGTCTCGGATCGTCACGTCGTCTTCACCTACGCCGGAGACCTCTGGGTCGCCGATCGCTCGGGCGGCGACGCCCGGCGTCTGACGAGCAGCCCGGGGTCGGAGTCGTCGCCGCGGATCAGCCCCGACGGCCGGTGGGTCGCGTTCAGCGGGCAGTACGAGGGCAACCTCGACGTCTACGCGATCTCGATCGACGGCGGGGCGCCGCGGCGCCTCACCTGGCACCCGAACAGCGACATGGTGTGCGACTGGCACCCCGACGGCGAGCGCGTCCTGTTCCGCAGCTCGCGGGTCTCCGGCGCGCCCGTGTACCGCCTGTTCCTGGTCTCGGTCGACGGCGGGATGCCGACCGGGCTCGACGTGCCGAAGGTCTACCACGGGTCGTACGACGAGGACGCGTCCCACCTCGCCTACACGCCCTTCCGCGACGCCTTCCGCAGCTGGAAGCGCTACCGCGGTGGGCGCACCGTCCCGGTCTGGATCTACGACACCGCGACGCACGAGGTCGAGGTCGTGCCGCACGAGAACGCCAGCGACACGTTCCCCGTCTGGCTGGACGGCTCCGTGTACTTCGCGTCCGACCGCGACGGCGTGATGAACCTCCACCGCTTCCGGCCGGGAGCGGACGCGGCCGAGCGCCTGACGGCCTTCACCGACTTCGACGTCCGCAACATGGACGCCGGGGGCGGCGTGGTGGTCTTCGAGCAGGCCGGCGCACTGCACCTCTTCGATCCGGCGACGGACACGGCGGAGCGCCTCCACATTCGCGTGCGCAGCGACGGGCTGGCTGCCCTCCCCCGCTGGCAGGAGGTCGAGGGGCACGTGCGGGACGCGTCGATCGCGCCCAACGGCAAGCGCGCGGTGTTCGAGGCGCGGGGCGAGATCCTGACGCTCCCGCGCGAGCACGGTGACTCCCGCAACCTGACCCAGTCGCCCGGCGTGCACGAGCGGAGCCCGGCGTGGTCCAACGACGGCACGCGCATCGCGTGGTTCAGCGACGAGAGCGGCGAATACCGGCTCATCGTCCGCGACCAGCTCGGCCAGGGCGACGCGACGTCCTACGACCTGGGCGACGGCGGCTTCTACAACGACCCCGTCTGGAGCCCCGACGACGCGCACGTCCTGTTCTCGGACAAGACCAACCGGCTCGCCTACTTGGCCCTGGACTCGGGCCGCATCACCGAGATCGCGACGATCCAGGGCTCGCTCGGCGAGGTCCAGCCGACGGGCGTCTGGTCGCCGGACTCGAAGTGGATCGCCTTCGAGAACCGCAACCCGCTGACCCTGTACGACCACATCGCGCTCTACGAGCTCGCCACGGGCGCGACCACGTCGATCACCGACGGGTTCGGCGCCGCCGGGCAGCCGGCGTTCTCGCACGACGGCAAGCACCTCTTCTTCCACGCCACCGTGGACGCCGGCCCGAAGCTGTTCGGGCTCGACATGAGCACGTCGGCGTCGCGTCCGTCCGACGGCAACCTCTACGTCGCCGTGCTCCAGAGGGACGGCGAGAACCCGCTGGCACCTCGCAGCGACGAGGGAACCGAGGACGACGACGAGGAGGACGAGAACGGCGAAGACGGCGAAGAGGAGGAGAACGACGAGGGCGACGAGGACGGCGACGGAGAGGCCGAAGAGAAGGGGAAGAAGAAGGAGCTCCCGGCGATCGACCTCGAGGGACTCGACCAGCGGATCCTCGCCCTCCCGATCGACGACGGCCGCTACCGGAGCCTCCAGTGCAGCGCGAAGAAGCTCCTCTTCGTCGAGTCGCCCCTCGGCGGGAAGCCGGCGCTCAAGAGCTTCGACTTCGAGGAGCGCGAGGTGGAGACCGTGCGCGAGAAGGTCTCCGGCTTCGCCGTGTCGGCCGACGGCAAGTCGATCCTGACGGCCTACGAGAACGAGTTCCACATCATCGACGCGGGCGGGAAGGGGAAGAAGGACGACGCAGATCGGCTGAAGGTCGCGTCCATCAAGGTGCGCGTCGAGCCCGCGCAGGAGTGGCCGCAGATGCTGCGCGAGGTGTGGCGCATCCAGCGCGACTACTTCTACGACGCGAACATGCACGGCGTGGACTG
>JANQEJ010000147.1 GCA_028278425.1 Planctomycetota bacterium
TACGGGCAAGCGCGTGCTCGCGCCGGTCGTCGAGCTGCGCGACCTGGCGCCGACCCTCCTCGACTGGTTCGGGTTGGCGCCGCCGGACGGCATGGACGGGCGCTCGCTGCTCGCGGTGACCGACAGCTTCGCGGAGCGCGCCTTCGAGGAGCGCCCGGCCCTCGCCGCCGCCGGCGACGCGCGCGCGGTGCGCACCGCCCGGTGGCGGTTGATCCGCCGCGGCGGCGCGACGCAGCTCTTCGACCTCGAGCGCGATCCGCTCGAGCGGGTGGACGTATCCGCCGACCATCCCGCGACGGTGGCCGAGCTGGAGGCACACCTTGGAGGGGAGTAAGAGCTACCCGCTCGCCACCACCGCGCTTCCGCGCGCGCTCCTCTTCGCGATCGTCGCCGCCGTCGGCGACTCCACGCCGGCGGACCTGGCGCGCGTGGCGGGCTTCCTGCTTCTCGCCGGCGGCCTCGCGTCGCCGCTCCTCGCGCGCTGGACGCCGCCGCATCCGTCGCCGCTGAAGCTCGGGTTCTTTGCGTGCCTCCTTTCGCCGGTTCTCGCCGCGGCGATCTACGGCGGGCTGCGCTTCTCGCTCGACGCGAGCGCCGCGTACCGCGCGCTGCTCGGCATCGCCGCCGCCGTGCAATTCCTCGCGATCGGGCGGCGCGTGGAGGCCGTGTGGCCGGGCAGGGCGGGGCTGGTCGCGGTGTTCGCGGGCTTTGTGATCGGCGCCGCTGCGCTCGCGTTCCATCCCCCAGGCCACGGGGTGAGCGTGCTAGCCCTCGAGCGCTCGTTCCCGCTTGAGAATCCCGGGCTCGCCGGCGTGCCCGTCACGTGGCCCTGGATGCACGGGCTCCTCGAGAACCTGGCTGCCCGCGCGCTCGTCGTGTCTCCTGCCGCAGCTTCCGTGTGGGTCGCCGTCTGGGCAGCGGCGCTCTTCCCGCTCGCGGTTTTCCTGCTGGCGGCGCCGGCCCTTGGCCGCGGACGGTTCGAGCTGCTCGCCGTTGCCTTTGCCGTTGTGCACTGGGTCGCGCCGGCCGGGTCGGGATGGCGCGGCGTCGGCGCGCCCGGCTTCGACCAGATGTTCTTCGGTTCGCGCGCCGACGCCGTGCTCTTCGTCCTCTTGGCGGGAGCGTGGGCGGCTGCCGCCCACGCCGTGCGGCACGCCGCGCGCCCGTGGGTCGGGCTGACCGCCCTGCTGCACGGCGCGGCGATCCTCTTCGACCCCTGGAGCGGAACGGCCGCGGCCGGCGCGACGGCGGTGGCCGCGCTCGCGTGGTCGCCGCGCGCCGCGATCGGCGCGCGGGTCGCAAGCGCCATCGTCCTGTTCGCGGTCCCCGGGGTCTGGCTGGCGAGAAGGGTGGCCGTGCCCGAGGTGCATTTCGACACGTGGTACCTCCGCGAGGCGTTCGCCCTGGCGGGCCTGGTCCTGCCGGTCGCCGCGATCGGGTTCCTGCGGCTCTTCCGCCGGGATGGGAAGCCGCTCGGCGGGTTGCTAGCCTCCACGACCTTGGTGGTCCTGGTGTCGCCCGCACTCTTCGGAATCCGGTTCAGCCCGCTGCCGGCGATGATTCCCCTGGCGGTGGGCGCAGCGGGGGGCTGCGCCGCGCTGTGCCGGTGGCGGATCGGTAGGGCGGCGGCAGCCGTGGCCGCGCTCGTGCTTCTCGCCGGTGGGGTCCGCCAGAAGCTGGGCGCCGAAGGACCCTTCGTCTACGAGTTCGAGACAGACCAGACCGCGAAGCTCGGCAAGGTCTTCGAGGCGCTTGCGCCGCTCGACCGCCCCGTCCTCATCGCCGATTGGAAGGCGTCGCTGCCGTCGGTGGCCTTGCCGCTCGATCTCTGGGTCTGGCGTCACGTCGTCTACTCTCGCGAGATCGCCGACCGCCCGACCCGGCGCCGACGCGACATCATGGTGCGCAAGCTCTACGACGAGAAGGGCGAGACCTGGGGACCCGGTTGGGACGAGCTGGCGAGCCTCGGGCGACCGGTGCTCGTGCTCCTGACCGACGCGTCCGCGCGCGCGAACCGCAGGTTCGACACGCGCGTGCGCCAGATCGGCTTCGAGGAGGTCTGGAGCGACGACGGCGAGCTCCGCTTGTACGGCCGTCCCGCCGAGTTCGCCGCGCGCGCGCGGGAGGCGCTCGGCCGGTGACGCCGTTTATCCCGCCGTCGCGCGTCCGCCCCTGCGACCGCATGCTCGCGCGCGCGGCGTTCCTCATCCTGCTCTCCCTCTTCACGGCGACGTTCACCGGCACGCCGGAGAACCCCGACGCCGAGGTCGAGTACCAGACCACGTCGAGCATCGCGCGCCGCGGCAGCCTCGACGTCGGCGGGACGCCGGAGGCCGAGGCGATCCTCGCCGCGCCCGCCCGCGGGCGTGAAGGGACGGGCTTCAACGTCGCGGAGGGCGGGCCGCTGCGGCAGGGGCGGTACTACTCCTGGTTCGGCGTCGGGCAGGCGTACACGGGCGTGCCGCTCTGGTGGCTCGGGCACGGGATCTCGAAGCTCGCGCCGTCCTTCGAGGAGCGGCACCGCCAGACCACGCACTTCCGCGCCGGGCGCAGCGAGTACTTCGAGCATCTCGCCTGCGGCTGGCGCAACTCGCTCCTCACCGCGCTGACCGCGTGGCTGATCGTCCTCGCGGCGCGGCGCATCGGGGCGAGCGGGCGCGCGTCGTTCCTCGCGGGGCTGACCTACGGCATCGCGACCTACGCGTGGCCGCAGGCGCGCTCGACGCTGAGCGACGTGCAGGCGACGTTCCTGCTCTTCCTCGCGTTCCACCTGATCCTGCTCGTCCGCGAGGACTACATACGCGGCCGCTTGCCGTCGTCGCTCAACGCCGCGCTGATCGGCTTCGCCCTCGGCGGGGCGTTCCTCACGCGCGTCGCGGTCGCGATCGCGGTCGCCGGCCTCGGGCTCCTCGCCGTCAGCGTCATCGTCAAGCGCCACCGAAAGCACGCGTCGGGCTCGCCGTTCGGTCGTCTCTTCTGGCTCGCCGCGCCCTTCCTGACGTGCGTCTTCGTCTTCCTCGGCACGAACGACCTGCGCTTCGGCGACGTGCTCGAGAGCGGCTACGGGGACGTGCTCGGCGACTTCTTCTCCGGCGTGCCGCACGAGGCGCTCGCGGGCGTCCTGTTCTCGCCGGGCAAGGGGCTCCTCTGGATGGCGCCGGGCATCCTGCTCCTGCCCTTCGGGATCCTGCACGCGCGGCGGCGCAGCGAGAAGCTCTGGCCGTGGGCGCTCGCCGCCGTGTCGCTCGGCGTCCTCGCCCCGGTGGCGTTCATGCAGGGCTGGCACGGCGCGTGGACCTACGGGCCGCGCTACGTGCTCCCGCTCCTGCCCTTCGCCTGGCTCGGCGTGGCGCTCGCGCTCGACCTCGCCGGCGAGCGGCCGGTGCGGCGGTTCCTGGCGTACGCCCTGGTCTTCTCCGGCCTGGCGGTCAGCCTGCCGGCGGTCTTCGTCGACTACACGACGAACCACGACCTCTCGTGGAAGGCGGCCAAGCTGGAGTGGCCGGACGGCGGCGGCGAGTCGGAGTTCGAGCGCGACGACGCGCGCTACCTCCGGGTCCAGTGGGACTTCCGCTTCGCGGCGCCCTGGGCGCACTGGCGCATCCTGCGGCACCGCCTGGCTGGTCTGGGGGAGGAGTTCCCGGTGCGCTCGATCTACTTCGTCGACGACGACGCGGTCCTCACGCCGACCTTCGAGCGGTTCCGCGGCCTGCGGCATCTCGCCTGGGTCGACTTCCAGGAGCGCCTGGGGGGCCCGATCTGGCCGGCGGTGCTGGTCTGCCTGGGCCTCTTCGTGGCCGGGCTGGCGTGCCTGGGGCGGGGCCTCGACGACCCGGCCCTCTGACGCTCAAGGCCGGGCGGGGAACGCCCGATAGGCCGTGAGAGGAATCCTTTTCCATGCGCCTCGTCCTCGCCGCGGGCCTGATCCTGGCCGGCCTCCTGCCGCAGGAGGGGAAGTCGCCGCTCGACAGCGGGGCGATTCTGGAGCTCACGCTGCCGGCGCCGCCGGGCGTGCGCGGCGAGTGGTTCCGGCTCGACCGCGAGCGCGGCGCGGAGGAGCCGGTCGGCCTCGTCCGCCAGATCGTCGTCGTCGAGCCGGGGGGCAACTACCGCCTCGAGCAGGAGACGCTCTTCCTCGACGCCGCGGTGCGCGTGCTGCACGTCGAGACGCTGCAGCCCGACGAGCTCACCCTCGTCTGGCGCGAGATCGGCGAGCGCCACGGCCGCACCGTGCTGGTCGAATGGGACCTCAACGCGTCTTCGATGCGCTGCGCGGACACCGAGGGCGGCGAGGTCCGCCGCCGCAGGATCGAGATCGAGGACGGCGCGCTGATGCCGCTCTACCTGCTCGAGAAGCTCCGCGCCGGACACCTCTCCACGGGCCGCTTCCGGTGCTTCCGACCGATCGCCGGCGCGCTCGAGGAGCTCGAGCTGCGCCTGCTCCCGCCCTCGCCCTTCTGGGGCAACGCGCGCATCCTCGAGTGGCGCCGCGCCGACGGCGGGCTCGCGGGACGGTTCGCCTTCCGCGGCCGGGACCTCGTCTCGTTCCGCTGGCAGGAGGGCGGGCCGCTGGCCACCGCGATCGGCGAGGACGAATACCGCCGGCTCCGCGCATCCCTCTGGGTCGATCCCTCGAATGACTAGGCACCGAGGAGAGGGGCATTACATCAACGTTGCAGAGAACGCCGGGCGCGTGAGCTAAAATAGCGGGCTCGCCTCCCCGCGCGAAAGTCCCCTCGAACGCCCGTTCGATGCAATCTCGCCCATCCCAACCCCTCTCGACGCGCGGGCAATTAGGCCTCCTCGTGCTGGCCTCTTTCCCCGTTGCCTGCCGGACGCCCGAGGGCTACTACGCCGACGCCGACGAAGAAGCCTACGAGATCATCCTGCGCCGCCGGGAGGAGCTCGGGGAGCAGGGCACGTTCACGATCGAGCCGCCGCCCGAGAGCCTCCGGAAGCGCATCCTGGCCGCGGCGGAGGAGGGGACGCCGCTGGCGATCGAGCCGCTCGGGCTGGTCGACTGTCTGGAGATCGCCGCCGAGAACAGCCGCGAGTACCGCCGGCGGCGCGAGCTGCTCTACCTGGCGGCGCTCGACCTCACGCTCGAGCGGTACCGCTTCGATACGCAGTTCAGCGGTGTCCTCGGGGCGACCTTCAACGGCACGGGGAACGGCGACACCTCGGCGACGGCGAGCGCCGACCTCGGGCTCTCGAAGCTCTTCGGATCGGGAGCCCTGATCCTGGGCAACGTCGGGATCGACTTCTTCCGCGCGCTCTCGACCGGCGACGCGTGGGACGCGGTCTCGCTCTCGTCGATCACGATCACCCAGCCGCTGATGCGCGGCTTCGGGAAGAGCATCGTCGAGGAGCCGCTGACCCAGGCGGAGCGCAACGTGCTGTACGAGGCGCGCTCCTACGAGCGCTTCCGGCGCACCTTCGCCTTCGACGTGTCCTCGCGCGTGTTCCGCATCGCGCAACAGGTGGACACGCTCCGGAACGAGGAGATCAACTACGAGAGCCTGATCCAGATCCGCGAGCGCAACGAAGCCTTCGCCGAGGCGGGTCAGCTCCTCGACCTCGAGGTGGACCAGGCGCGCCAGGACGAGCTGCGCGCGCGCAACCGCGTCGTCAACGCGCAGCGCGATCTCGAGGCGTTGCTGGACGACTTCAAGCTCTTCCTCGGGCTGCCCGTCGAGACACCGCTCTCGATCCGCCAGGAGGACCTGGACGGGCTCTTCGGGCTGGACGTTCCCGAGGTCGAGATCTCCGAGGAGGAGATCGCGACCATCGCGCTGCGCGAGCGGCTCGACCACCTCACCCAGGTCGACCGGGTGGAGGACTCCGAGCGCCAGGTCCAGGTGACGGAGGACGCGCTGCGCGCCGGCCTGGACTTCAGCGCGACCGTGACGGCGAACGAAGCCGACCGGCCGTTCCGGTTCGACGGCGAGGACGTCGCCTGGAGCGGCGGCCTGTTCCTCGACCTGCCGATCGAGCGCCTCCCCGAGCGCAACGCGTACCGCGCGGCGTGGATCGGCCTCGAGGCTTCGCGCCGCGCCCTGGACGAGTCGGCGGACTTCGTCTACGCGGACGTCCGCGACGCGCTGCGCCAGCTCGCTGCCACGCGCGAGTCGCGCTCGATCCAGGAGAACGCCGTGAGCCTCGCCGAGCGGCGCGTCGAGGGCGCGCGGCTCAACCTCGAAGCGGGCCGGGCGGAGACCCGCGACCTGCTGGAATCGCAGGAGGCGCTGGTTCAGGCCCAGAACGCGGCCACCCAGGCGCGGGTGGACTTCGCGCTCGCGGGCCTCGCGTTGTATCGTGACATGGAGCTCCTCCGGCTGGACGGGGACGGGCTCCGCGTGGAGACCGCTCCCCTGACGGCGGAGGGAAACGGCGAATGAGTGCAGGTGGTGTGATCAAGCTCGGCGGCGTCGTGGTCGTGTCGGCGGCCGCTCTGGCGGGCCTCGCCAGGCTGGCGGGCGTCGACCTGGGCCTCGGCGGCGACGCGTCGGCCGGCATCGAAGGCGCGGAGGCCAAGCGCGGGCCGCTGCGCATCAGCGTCATCGAGCGCGCCAACCTCAAGGCGGCGAACAGCGTCGAGCTCAAGTGCGAGCTCGAGGGCCGCTCGACGATCCTCTGGCTGATCGACGAGGGCGCGCTCGTCCAGCCCGGCGACCTCGTCTGCGAGCTGGACACCAAGGAGCAGGTCGAGCGCCAGGTCCAGCAGGGGATCTCGGTGCAGCACGCCGAGGCGGCGCACATCAAGGCGACGCAAAACCTGAAGATCCAGGAGAGTCAGAACCTCAGCGACATCAAGAAGGCGGAGCAGGATCTCGACTTCGCGCGGCAGGACCGCGAGAAGTACCTGGAGGGGGAGTACCCGCAACTGGAGAAGGAGGCCGACGAGGCCATCACCCTCGCGGAGGAGGACCGGACGCGCAAGGAGAACGAGCTCAACTGGTCGAAGATCCTCCACGACAAGGGGCACCTGACCGACACGCAGCTCGCGGCGGACCAGTTCGCCTTCAACAGCGCGGACATCCTCTACGACCAACGCTTGCGCGCGAAGGAGCTCCTGACGAAGTACGACCACCCGCGTCGCAAAGACGAGCTCAACGCGGCGATCGACGAGGCCGAGCGCGAGCTCGACCGCGTCAAGCTGCAGGCGGAGGCCCGCATCGCGGACTACAAGGCGGACGAGCGCACGAGCCTGGCGCGCCTCGAGCTCGAGCGAGCGGAGCTCGTGAAGCTCGAGGACCAGATCGAGAAGGCGAAGATGTTCGCGCCCGTGGCCGGAATGGTCGTCTACGCGGCGGAGGAGTCGCGCCGCTGGGGCAGCGGTGAGCCGATCCAGGAGGGCACCGAGGTCCGCGAGCGGCAGTCGATCATCACCATCCCCTCGTCCGAGGGCATGATCGCCGAGATGAGCCTGCACGAGTCGGTGCTCGAGAAGGTCAGCGAGGGCATGCCGTGCCTCCTGACGGTCGACGCCCTGCCCAACCGGACGTTCCCCGGGCGCGTCAAGTTCAAGAGCACGCTTCCCGACCAGAACAGTTGGTGGGCCAACCCGGACCTGCGCGTCTACCGCACGCAGATCGAGGTGCTCGAGAACGACCCGGATCTCAAGTCCGGGATGTCGAGCAGCGTCGAGATCATCGTCGAGGACATCGAGGACGCGATCCACGTGCCCGTGCAATCGATCTTCCTCAACGCCGGCAAGACGTCCTGCTTCATCGCCTCGGGCGGCGACGTCGACCTGCGCGCGGTCGAGGTGGGGCTGGACAACGGCAAGTGGGTCCAGGTGCACGACGGCATCGCGGAGGGCGAAGTCGTGTTGCTCGCGCAACCGACCGGGTTCACACTCGAGCCGGCCATCGAAGAGACGCGGCCCATCGACGAGTTCGAGTTCCCGGCCATGTCCCCGACCGGCGGCGAGCGTCGAGGGGAGCGCGGCGGCGAGCGGAGCTGGGGCGGCGAGCAAACGTCCGGCCGCAAGCCCGGCGGCGCCAGCGCCGACGCCACGGGCCGGCCCGCGGGGGCATCCGGCGGCAAGAGCCGGCCTAGCGGTGGAAGCCCGGGCGGCGGGAGCCCCGGCGGCAAGGGCACGCCCGCCGGCGCCGCGAGCCAGGGCTGAGGCGAGGGCGGGCGATGGAGAACGGCGTCGTCGCCGCGCTCGAGGGCGTCTCGCGCATCTACCGCATGGGCACCAACGAGGTGCGCGCGCTCGACGAGCTCTCCTTCCGCGTGCAGCGCGGCGAGTTCTGGTCGGTCATGGGCGCGTCGGGCAGCGGCAAGTCGACGCTGCTCAACGTGATGGGTTGCCTCGATCGCCCCGACGGGGGCACGTATTGGCTCGCCGGCGAGGATACCGGCGCCCTGGACGACGACGACCTGTCGGAGCTCCGCTCGCGCCGGCTCGGGTTCATCTTCCAGTCCTACAACCTGATCCCGCAGCTCGACGTGCTCGAGAACATCATGGTGCCGCTCTTCTACCAGGACGAGCCGCCGAAGGACGGCGAGGACCGCGCCAAGCGGCTCGCCGCGCGCGTCGGGCTCGAAGAGCGTCTGGACCACAGGCCGCCCGAGCTCTCCGGCGGCCAGCAGCAGCGCGTGGCGATCGCGCGGGCGCTGGTCAACGACCCGGAGCTCGTGCTCGCCGACGAGGCGACCGGCAACCTGGACAGCAAGACCGCGGTGGAGATCCTCGACCTCTTCGACGAGCTGCACCGCGAGGGCAAGACCATCGTGTTCGTCACGCACGAGCAGAGCGTCGCCGAGCGCGGATCGCACGTCCTCCGCATGCGCGACGGGCACGTCGAAGCAGTGGACGAGCTCCGGAGCGTGGGAGCGTGAACCCGACGGTCCTCCTCCGGGCGATCCGCCTCGGCGTGAGCAGCCTGATGCTGCACAAGCTGCGGAGCGTGCTGACGTCGCTCGGCGTCCTGATCGGCACCCTCGCCGTGATCGTCATGCTCGCGATCGGCGAGGGCGAAAGCGAGGAGGCCCAGGAGCAGATCCGACAGCTCGGCAGCCAGAACGTCATCCTGCGCAGCCTCAAGCCGCCGGAGGATCCCAACCAAGGCAGCCGCACGTCGCGCGTCATCGACTACGGCCTCACCGAGATGGACCTCGCGCGCGTCGAGGAGACCTTCCCCGGCGTCGCTCGCGTCGTTCCCGTGCGAGAGATTGCGAAGGAGGTGCGCCGCGAAGACCGCGTCGTGAACCCGCGCATCCTGGCGACGCGGCCGATCTACCAGGAGGTAACGGGCCGTCTGGTCTACGAGGGGCGCTTCATCTCCACCGAGGACGAGCGCAAGTTCAACAACGTCTGCGTTCTCGGCACCGAGGTCGCGCGGGCGCTCTTCCCCTTTGAGAGCTCGGTTGGCCAGATGGTCAAGCTGGGCGGCGACTACTTCCGCGTCGTCGGCACGCTCGCCCCGCGCGTCCCCACGTCCGATGACCGGCCGCAGGTCGGCGGCGACGTCACCGGCGAAGTGTTCATTCCCCTGGAGACCGCACGCCAGTGGTACGGCGTGCTGCAGGTCATCCAGCGCGCCGGCAGCATGGACATGGAGGAGGTCGAGCTCCACGAGATCTTCGTCGAGGTCGACAAGCCCGAGAACGTGCTGCTCGTCGCCAACGCCTGCCGCGAGATGCTGGCCCGCAACCACCGGCAGCGCGACTACGAGGTCGTCGTCCCGCTCGAGCTCCTCGCGCGCGCCAAGGAAAGCGCGCGCCGCTGGACCATCATCCTCGGCTCGATCGCGGCCCTCAGCCTGGTCGTCGGCGGCATCGGCATCATGAACGTGATGCTCGCCACCGTCACCGAGCGCACGCGCGAGATCGGCATCCGCCGCGCCCTCGGCGCGAAGCGCCGCCACATCGTGACGCAGTTCCTCGTCGAGACCGTCGTCCTGTCGGTCGGCGGCGGCCTGCTCGGCGTCGCGCTGGGCGTCTCGGTCCCCTCGGCGTTTGAGCGGTTCTTCGACCTGCGCACGATCGTGACGCCGGCGGCGCCGATTCTGGCCTTCGCGATCTCGGTGGCGATCGGTGTTGTGTTTGGGATCTACCCCGCCTGGCGCGCGGCGAACATGGATCCGGTCGAGGCGCTGAGGCACGAGTAGGGGAGAAGGAGTCCGTCCGTTCCCGGCGAGCGAAGCGAGGCGGAACGGAGCACTCGAGTTCCGAGACCTCCCGGCTACATCGACGAGCGAAGCGAGGCGAAAAGGAGCTCTTTGAGTCCTTTCCTTTCTTCGGACGGAGGCTTCGGAGGATCGTGGAGTGTTCGTGAGGGTGGGAGCTCGAGCGGGCTGTTTGGCGCCTTCGGCGGCCAAAGGCGTCAGGCGCCGAAGGGAACGAGCGGCGTTCCCTGGTTCATTCAGGTTCCTCCTCCGAGGACTCGCGTTTCGCTCGCTTCGCTCGCTCCACACGAGGAGACCAAGGAAGGGCCAAGGACCGCGCCTTTGGCGCTGACGGACAGGCTCGGCTTCGCCTTCGCGTCCTCACGGCTCAAAGCGGCCCGAAGACGGGCCACTTTTCGCCGGGCTCGG
>JANQEJ010000197.1 GCA_028278425.1 Planctomycetota bacterium
AGTCGATGCTCCACCCGCACTTCCTCGACTTCGTCGAGGAGACGAAGAACGCCGGCATCGGCCCGGTCGACCTGACCACGAACGCGCAGACGTTCGACGAGGAGAAGATGCGCCGGCTGCTCGAGGCGCCGATCGACGTCGTCGACATCAGCACCGACGCCTACACGAAGGAGACCTACGAGAAGATCCGCATCAAGGGCGACTTCGACCGCGTCAGGGCGAACACCGAGCGCTTCCTCCAGCTCCGGGACGAGCTGGGCTCCCCGACCAAGATCCTGGTCAGCATCATCCATCAGAAGCACGCCGAGGAAGAGATCCAGGCCTTCGTGGACTACTGGGGCCAGTACGTCGACGAGGTCCTCGTGCGCGGTCTGAACACCGATCTGGGTCTGGTGGAGGCCGAGGAAACCTACTTCGACGAGGAACTGACGCGCTGGCCCTGCCCGCAGTTCTGGAAGCGGGTGACGATCAACATGCACGGCGACGTGCGCTTCTGCGTCGAGGACTGGCGCAACGAGGGCGTCGTCGCGAACGTGATGGACTCCTCGATCCAGGAGATCTGGAAGAGCGCGCTCTACGAGCGCTTCCGCGAGCTGCACCTCACGGGACGCTGGTGCGAGATGACCATGTGCGAGAAGTGCATGGACTGGCAGCACATGGAGTGGGACCACGGCTTCGAGAAGGCGATCAAGAAGGTGATGGGCTGAGACCCGGTTGTAGGGAGAACGAGCTTCGCAAATGCCCAAGAGCACGGATACGACGCCCTCCGGCACCGTCGCGGCGGAAACCGCCGCGACCTCCAGGGCCGACGCCGAGCAGACTCTCCGCGTCGGCGTCATCGGCTGCGGCTACTGGGGCCCCAACATCATCCGGAACTTCGCGTCGATCGAGAACTGCGAGCTCCGGACCATCTGTGACGCCGACGAGGATCGTCTGGACGCCATCCAGCGGCGCTATCCCGCCGTGTCCGTCGAGACCGACGCCGCCGCGCTCATGGACGGCAGCCTCGACGCGGTGGCGATCTGCACGCCGATTCGCTTTCACTACCCGATGGCGAAGGCCGCCCTCGAGGCCGGCATGCACGTGTTCGTGGAGAAGCCGATGACGGACTCGTCGGCGACCGCCCGCGAGCTCGTCGAGCTGGCCGCGGACAAGAAGCGAGCGCTGATGGTCGACCACACGTTCGTCTACAGCGGCCCCGTCAGGAAGATCCGGTCGATCATCGACGACGGGCAGCTCGGCGACCTCCTGTACTTCGACTCGGTGCGGATCAACCTCGGCCTCTTCCAGCAGGACGCCAACGTCGTCTGGGACCTGGCGCCGCACGACGTGTCGATCATGGACTACCTGCTCCAGCGCGAGCCGAAGGGCGTCTCCGCGATCGGCAGCGTGCACTTCGGCGACCAGGAGGACATGGCGTACATGACCGTTCGCTTCGACGGTCCGCTGCTCGCCCACTTCCACGTGAACTGGCTGGCGCCGGTGAAGATCCGCAAGACCGTCATCGGTGGTTCGCAGCAGATGATCGTCTACGACGACCTGGAGCCCACCGACCGCGTGAAGGTCTACGACAAGGGCGTGTCCGTCAACGTCGACGACTCGGAGCGGCGCCGCGTGCTCATCGACTACCGGACGGGCGACATGTTCGCCCCCAAGATCGACAAGACCGAGCCGCTGTTCGCCGCCTGCTCGCACTTCGCCGACTGCGCCCTGAACGGAAACACGCCGCTCACCGACGGCGAGGCGGGACTCCGGGTCGTGCGCATCCTCGAGGCCGCCCAGGAGTCGATCGCGAAAAGCGGAGCCGAGGTTACCCTCTGACGAGCCCGTGGAAGTCCCCCTGGTCGATCTGAAGGCGTCGCTGGAACCGATCCGCGACGAGCTCTTCAAGGGCTTCGAGCAAGTCCTGGAAGGGATGAACCTGTTCCTCGGCGAGAACGTCCAGCGCTTCGAGGAGGAGTTCACGACCTTCTGCGAGGCCGAGCACGGCATCGCGGTTTCGAACGGCACCGACGCCATCTTCGCCGCGCTGAGCGCGCTCGGGATCGGACCCGGCGACGAGGTCATCGTGCCGTCGCACACCTTCTTCGCGAGCGTCGAGGCCGTCGTCCACACGGGCGCGACTCCCGTCCTGGCGGACATCGACCCCGAGACGATGACCTTGGCTCCGGCGAGCGTCGCCGAGGCCATCGGTCCCGCGACGCGGGCGATCCTGCCGGTTCACTTGAACGGCCACCCCGCGGACATGGATCCGATCCTCGAGCTGGCGCGCGAGCACGACGCCTTCGTCGTCGAGGACTGCGCCCAGGCCCACGGCGCCCGCTACAAGGGTCGACGCTGCGGCACCATGGGCGACGCGGCGGCCTTCAGCTTCTACTTCACGAAGAACCTCGGCGCCTTCGGCGAGGGCGGCTTCGTCCTCGCGGGCAACGAGGACGTCGCCGAAGCGGTCCGCGAGCTGCGCCACCACGGACACGTCTCGAAGTTCGAGCACGGGCGGATCGGCTACAACCTGCGGCCCGACGAGCTCCAGGCCGTCGTCCTGCGGCTCAAGCTGCGCCATCTCGAGGAGAACAACCGCCAGCGCGCGGCCGTGGCGGAAAGGTACGCCGAACGGCTCGACGGGCTCGTGCGGTTGCCCGGCCGGCGTGAGGACTGCGAGCACGTCTACCACCTGTTCCCGATCCGCGTCCGCGATCGCGACGCGCTCCGCGACTACCTGTGGGACAAGGGCGTCGGGACGGGGATCCACTACAAGATCCCGGCGCACCAGCAGCCGGCAATGCGCGACGTCCACCACCGGCGGACCGACCTCGCCGTCACCGAGGAGACGTGTCCCCTGCTGCTCTCCCTTCCGATGTACCCCGAGCTCCGGGACGAGCAGGTCGACTACGTCGCCGAGCAGGTGCGCGCGTACCTCGACGAACTGCCCGCGGCGTCGCGGGCGTAGGACGGTGGCGCGGGACGGCTCGCTCGAGACCAGCGTGATCGCCTCGCGCGAGGCGGAGGAAGCGGTCGGACGTTTCCTCGACGACTGTCCGACGAGCTTCGCTCAGCAGACGCCGGGCTGGAGCAGGGTGATTCAATCCGTCGGCGGCGACGAGGGCTTCTACGTCGTCTGCCGTCGAGGGAACGACCTCGTGGGAGCGCTTCCCGCGTACGTCTACGGGGGTCCGCTCGGACGCATTCTGACCTCGGCGGCGCAGGCCGGCGCGCTCGGCGGCGTCGCCTGTGCCGAGCGCGTCGATCCCGAACCGGTCTACGAGGCGCTGCTCGGCGCGTTTCTCGCCTTCGCGCGCGACAGGGAGTGCGCTCTGGCGACGGTCTACGGCAATCCGATCTGGCCGGACCACGAGCTCTGCGAGCGCATCCTCGAGCCGGACTACGTGCTCGAGAACGCCTGCCAGGTGCTCGATCTGGAACAAGGCGTCGACGGCGACGGCGGCTTCCCCCTCGCCTCCGCGAACGTCCGGCGGAATCTCAACAAGGCGGAGTCGAGCGGGCTGGTGATCGACGAGGACGCCTCGACGGCGAGCGTCGATGAGTGGTACGACCTGCACGCAACACGCCACCGCGAGATCGGAGCCGTTCCGCTGCCCCGATCGCTCTTCACGGGCGCGCTGCGCGAGATGGTTCCGCGCGGAAAGGCCCGCTTCTTCTTCGTCCGGCTCTCCGAGAGCGGCGAGATGATCGCGGGCGGCTTCTACGTGCTGCACGGAAGCGTCATCGACGCGCTGATGCCGTCGTTCCGGAGCGAGCACGCCGGGATGGCGCCGAACTTCCTCCTGGCGGCGCACACGCTGCGCTGGGCGCGCGCGGCCGGCCTGCGCTACTACAACTGGCAGGCCTCGCCGCCGGAGGGCGGCGTGCGGCGCTTCAAGCTCCAGTGGGGCAGCGCCGACCTCCCCTATTCCATCCACACGCGCGTCACCGGAGACGCCTCGGCGTTTCACGCGGCCACGCCCGAGCGCATCCAGGCGGACTACCGCTGGCACTACGTGCTGCCGTTCGACGCGGTCGGCAGCGCCCCGGGCGGGGAACCGCGCCGCAGCCAGCGCGGCCCGGCGTGGAAGAGCGCGGAGCCGGAATCGTCATGAGCGGCGTCTCCCCGACGAACGCGCGGCTCGAGGAGCTCAAGCGCTCGGTCGTGCGCCACTACGAGTCGCGGCTGTCGGAGCACGGCCCCACCGCGCAGGGCATGGACTGGAAGGACGAGGCATCACAGAGGCTCCGCTTCGAAGTCCTGTGCGGGTTGTGCGATCTCTCGGGGCTGAGCCTTCACGACGTCGGCTGCGGAAGCGGCCATCTCCTCGACTACCTGCTCGAACAGAGCATCGACGCCGACTACAGCGGGAGCGACCTCTCCGCGGAGATGATCGCCGCCGCGCGGCGCCGTCATCCCGGGGTTTCGTTCGAGCGCTGGGACCTCTTGAGCGAGCCCGAGCTTCCGACCTTCGACGTCCTGATGACGTCGGGCCTCTTCCACGTCCGGCTCGACCAGCCCGAGGAGCTCTGGCAAGAGTTCGTCGAGAACATGACCCGTCGTATGTTCGCCCTCTGCCGGAAGGGCATCGCGTTCAACCTGATCTCGGACCAGGTCGACTACCGCTCGGACGTGCTCTACTACTCCGATCCCGGGCGCGTGCTCGACTTCTGCCGGCGCGAGCTGAGCCGGCACGTCGCGATCCGGCACGACTACCCGCTCTACGAATACACGGTGTACGTCTACCGGAGGGCGGAAGGCTGACCGGCGACGGCGAGAAGC
The DNA here is from genome assembly GCA_028278425.1 of Planctomycetota bacterium. GTDB lineage: Bacteria > Planctomycetota > UBA1135 > UBA1135 > JANQEJ01. The sequence continues at coordinate 4,766 of JANQEJ010000197.1, forward strand.
CCACCGGCGGCGTGAGCCTGACGCTGATCATGCCCGGGCTCAACGAAGAGGAGAGCGTAAGGTCGGCCGTCGACCGCGTCCTGGCGAGCCTCGAGGCTCTCGCCGACGAGTTCGAGGTCATCGTGATCAACGACGGGAGCACCGACCGAACGGGGGAGATCTCCGAGGCGATCGCCGCCGAGAACCCGCGCGTCCGCGTCCTGCACAACGAAGAGAACCTCAACTACGGGCTCAGCCTGCTGCGCGGCATCGAGGCCGCGCGGTGCGAGTGGGTCGGACACATCGGCATGGACCTGCCGCTCGCGCCCGAGGACATCGATCGCTTCGTCCCGCACTTCGCGGAGAACGACGTCGTCGTCGCGAGGCGGGTGGACCGCTCCGCTCACTCCCCCTGGCGCAAGGTCACCTCGTGGACGAACAACCTCCTGTTGCGGATCCTCTTCGCGCCGGCGACGAGCGACCTGAACTTCACGCAGTTCTACCGGCGCTCCTATCTGCGGAGCGTCCAGCCAACCTCGACCAGTCCCGCCTTCATGACGCCGGAGCTGATCCTGCGGGCCGAGCGGACCGGCCGGCCGGTCCGCGAGGTCGAGGTCGAGTTCCGCAAGCGCCAGGCCGGCAGGGCCCACTTCGGCCGCCTTCCCGATATCCTGTGGACGCTGAAAGACATGCTGCGCCTGCGGATCCAGATCTGGGCCCGGGGTTGGGAGCGGTGACGGGCGGGAAGCGCCCGACCGGGCACCAGCCGAGCGTCCCCGTCGCGCTCCCCTCGTTCGACGACGCCGAAGTCCGCCTCGTGGCGGAGGTCATCCGCTCGGGCTGGGTGACGCAGGGCCCCAAGGTCGCCGCGTTCGAGACGCAGTTCGCCGACTACGTCGGCGCGAAGGAGGCCGTGGCGGTGACCTCGGCCACGACGGCGCTCTTCCTCGTGCTGCACGCGCGCGGCATCGGCCCCGGCGACGAAGTGATCGTCCCCTCGCTCTCGTACATCGCGACGGCGAACGCGGTCGTGCACGTCGGAGCGACGCCGGTCTTCGTCGACGTCGATCCCGCGACCTTCAACATCGATCCGGAGCGCATCGAGGAGGCGATCACGCCGCGGACGAAGGCGATCCTGCCGGTGGATCAGCTCGGCATGCCGGCGGACATGGACCGCATCGTCGAGATCGCGAAGCGCCGCGGGCTCTTCGTCCTGGAGGACGCCGCCTGCGCGGCCGGATCGCGCTACAAGGGCGAGCCGGTCGGAGCTCGCGCGGACGCCGCGTGCTTCAGCTTCCACCCCCGCAAGGTCATCGTGACCGGCGAGGGCGGGATGATCACGACGAACGACGAGGAGCTCGCCAACAAACTGCGGCTGCTCCGCCATCAGGGCATGTCCGTCTCGGACCTCGAGCGCCACAAGGCGGACCGGATGATCACCGAGGAGTACCCGGTCATCGGCTACAACTTCCGCCTGTCGGACGTCCACGCGGCGATCGGTATCGTTCAACTGGGCAAGCTCGAGGAGTTCCTCGCGAAGCGCAGGGCGATCGCGGCGCGCTACGAAGCCGCGCTCGGCGACCTCGAGACCGTGGAGCTGCCCCAGCCGCCGCCCGAGGTCGACCACAACTACCAGTCCTACATCGTGCGCCTGCGCGCGGGCGGTCGCGACGAGCGCGACGCCGTGCTCGAGGAGCTACGACGCCACGGCGTCTCCTCCCGCCGCGGCCTGATGGCGATCCACCGCGAGTCCTGCTACCGCGACGCCCGCCTTGGAGGATCGCTCGAGAACACCGAGGCCGCGACGGATCAGACCCTGCTCCTGCCGATCTACGCGGACCTCACCCCGGAAGACCAGGATTACGTCGTCCAGCGGTTTCGCTCCGCTCTGGACGCCGCGCTGGTACAACGCGACGCCAACAGCCGGAGGGCCATCGATTGAGAGTCATTCTCTGCGGAAAGAACGACGCGGCGGTTCACGCCCTGGACCACATGCTGGAGAACGGCGACGACGTCTGGATCGTCGGAACCCACGGCGACGACGGCGAGGACGGCTGGCAGCGCTCGCTCGTCGGGGCGGCGAGGGAGAAGGGCGTGGACCTCGTTCAGCCGAAGAAGATCAACGCCCCCGAGTTCATCGATCAGCTCAAGGGTTACGGCGCCGATCTGCTGATCTCCATCCAGTACGACCAGATCCTGCACGAGCCGCTCTTCTCCCTGATCGGTTGCCCGTGCTTGAACCTGCACTTCTCGCTCCTGCCGCGGAACCGCGGCGTCGCCCCGATCGCGTGGGCGATCCTCGAGGGCGATCGCGAGACCGGGGCCACCCTCCACCACATGGTCGAGGACATCGACGCCGGCAACATCATCGAGCAGGAGCCGGTTCCGATCGCCGACGACGAGACCGGTCGGAGCCTCTACGACAAGGTCACGCTCGGCGCGGCGGAGCTCTTTCGCAAATGCCATCCCTTCGACGCGGAGCTCCTCGCGAAGCGGATCGAGCAGGACGCTTCGAAGGCCACCTACCACCGCGCGGGCACCTTTGACTTCTCCAAACGCGTCGTCGACTGGCACCGGCCCGCCGGCGACCTCCATCGCTGGATCCGGGCGATGATCTTCCCGCCCCTTCAGAACCCGGAGTTCACGGCCGACGGGCGCCGGTTCCTCATCACGGACGTGGACGGCGCGATCGTTCCGACGGACGCGGCCCCGGGCACCGTCGTCGATGCGTCGATGGACGGCGTCATGGTGGCCGCGAAGGGCGGCGCGATCCGCATCCGCGGGCTCGCCGACGCGGCGGATCTATCGGTTCCCTCCGCGGAGCTCGCCCCCGCCCTCGCGGTCGGCTCCGTGCTCCCGTCCGGAAGCGGGGAATAGGTCCATGGAGCTCAAGAGCAAGAAGATCATGGTCACCGGCGCCGCCGGCTTCATCGGCAGCCACCTGGCGGAGCTCCTGGCCGAGGACAACGACCTCGTCATCGTCGACGACTTCTCGATCGGCTGCATCGAGAACCTCGCGAACCTGGAGGGCCGGCCCGGCGTCCGCATCGAACGGGCGGACATCACCGAGCTCGACAAGATGCGCGAGCTCATGGAGGGCATCGACGTCGTCTTCCACATGGCGATCTCGTGCCTGCGGACGTCGCTGAACCACCCGATGCTCAGCCACGACATCAACTCGGGCGGGACGCTGCACCTCTGCATGGCCGCGCACGAGCACGGCGTCGAGCGCTTCGTCTACTGCTCGTCCTCCGAGGTCTACGGGACCGCGCAGACGGCGCCGATGGCCGAGGATCACCCCTGCCATCCGACGACGGTGTACGGCGCGAGCAAGCTCGCCGGCGAGAACTACGCGCTGGCCTACTGGAAGACCTACGGCATGCCGGTGACGGTCATCCGCCCCTTCAACACCTACGGACCGCGCGAGCCGCAGGAGGGAGCGCGCGCGGAGGTGATCCCGCGCTTCACGATGCAGCTCCTCGCCGGTCGCCAGCCGGTGGTCTACGGGGACGGCGAGCAGACGCGCGATTTCACGTTCGTCGAGGAGACCGCCCGCGGGCTGATGCTGGCCGGCGCGTGCGACGACCTCGTCGGCGACGTCGTCAACGTGGCCTACGGGCAGGAGGTGTCGATCCGCCGCATCGCGGAGCTCCTCATGGAGATGACCGACCGAAACGACGTGGGGCTACGCCACGAGGAAGCGCGGCCCGGAGACGTCCTGCGCCACTACGCCGACGTGACGAAGGCCAAGAACGTCCTCGGCTTCGAGGCGAAGATCGACATCGAGGAAGGCCTGCGGCGCTACCTCGAGTGGTTCAAGGCGGAAGGCGCGAGCCGCGGCGGCGAGGGCGAGGAAGCCGAGCGCCCGAACTGGTAGAGCCGCTCGCGGGTCAGTCTCTCGCTCCGGCCTCTCGCGGTGCGAGCCTGATCGTCTCCAAACCGAAGAAGCTCGCGACGCGCTGGTTCACCCAATAGTCCGGGTCCTCTCTCAACTCGAGCGGCCTCAGGATGGCCGAGCGCGCCCAGGGCCGCTCCAGCGTCAGGTCGCGAACGCCGTCGCGTCCCGCGCGCCGCATCAGCTCGAAACGTCCCGCCGTCTCCAGGTGCCAGGCTTGGGTCCTCTCGTTCCAGAGGTCCTTCAGGCCCCGTTCGGCATTGTCCGTCGTCAGCAGCGCCAGCGTGAGCGTCAAGCACGCCCCCAACCGCAGCATCGACGCGCGCGGCGAGTCCTCGACACGCGCGGGTCCGGCCCCCTGGATCCAGACGAAGACCGAGGAGAACCAGCCGAGCAGGAAGAAGCAGTACAGCGGATCCACCATCCGCGGGGGCATCCAGCGCCCGGCGGCCCAGTGCAAGCCCGAGAAGCCGATGAAGATGCTGACGGCGGTCAGTCCGGGGAGGATCCACTTCCAGGCGATGCCGGGCCAGTCCAGCCAGGCGGGACGGTGCCGGGCGAGCCCGGGGCTCAACGCAAAGACCGCGGTGGCCGCCAGGAGCTTGACGTCCAGCACCCACTCGGGCCCGAACTTGACGAGGTCCTCGAGACAGAGTTGGAGGGTGAGCAGGACGTCTCCGCTCTCGGGGTACCGTTCCCCCCGAACCCAGTTGCCCGGCGCGGCGACGACGACGATCAACCCCGCGACCGCGGCGAGCGTCACGAAGACCCACTTCACGCGCCCCGCGCTGCCGATGCGGTAGGCGACGAAGACGCCGGTCGCCAGCGCCAGGCAAACGCTCAAGCCGATCAGCTCGTGCAGCCCCGGGATCGTGAACGCGAGCGCCGCGAGCCCCGCAACGGAGACGATCGAGCGCCACCGCGCGGAGCCCGGACGCGCCGGTCGGGCAAGGCCGGCGAAGAGGAGGAGCACGAGCGACACGCTCCACTGGTACGGGACGCTCCCGCTGAACCAGTACATCGCCTGATCGGGACTCGGCCGAGCCGACCAGAACAAGGCGAAGAAGCCGATCGCCACGACGAGCGACGTTCGAACCGAGCCGCCGAGCAGCATGCGAGACCACGCGTAGAAGCCCCACAGGTGGAAGAACGTCATCACGACGAGCAGCCGGCCGTAGCTGCGAGTCGGGTCGACGACGTTGTAGGCCGCCGCGATCAGGGCGTGGCCCGACCAGCGCCCCGAGAGGTACTCGTAGAACCACAGCGTCGAGCCCCACCAGCCCCGGTCCCGACCCTGAACCGCCATGTGGAAGTCGTCGTTGAACGGCTGGGCGTAGAACAGGAAGGCCAGGGCGACCCCGGTCACGAGCAGGACGGCGATCACCAGCAGGGCGCTCGCGCCGCGCTGGATCATGCCTGGCATCGCTTGCGTTCTTCCAAGACCTCGACCTGGATCGCCGGACGACCGCGGCGCGTGCGAGTCGCCCGGTCATCGTCCCGTGTGCAATCCTACGGCCGCCCCAACGCGAGGACAACCGGACGGGAGCGGGTCCGGTCGAGCGCGGCACCGCTGGCGGTCGAGCTTCTCCGCCGGCTACGGCGTGGTGAAAGCGACGCCGAGCGACGTCAGCGAAGAGGTCAGCATCGCATCGGTGTCGCCGACGAACGTGATGCGCGCTTGAGCGTAGCGCGCTCCGTCGATGTCGTTGATCTCGTCCTTCCAGGTCTCGTCGTTCGGCACGCCGACGAACACGACGTCGTCCGAGTCGCCGAGGTAGAGGGGCGTGGGAACGCCGTTCCGGATGTCGCCGTACGGATCGATCGTGTCGGCGTCGAAGGCGGTGCCGGCGGCGGCCGGGCCGCTCTGGCCAACGATCGCGGTTGCGCCGCGCCACGCGACGATCACCTCGGTGTCGCCCGGCTGATTCTCGGGCTTCGGCTCGAGAACGGGCGCCACGAAGTCGACGCCGGCACCGATCCCGGTGTCGATCCAGATCGTGTGCGCGCGGCTGATGCGCGTCACGAGGTCCATCTGCCCGATGTAGAACGAGTTGTCGTCCGGCGGCGTCGGCTGGCCGGGTGGGGTCGAGAAGGGGTTGAAGCCGCCGCTCGGCACGACCTCGAGGTCGGGGTCCTTCAGCACGGTCGAGCCGCTCGAGTCGACTCCGCCCGCGGAGAACACGCGGAAGGCCGGAATTCGCGACGTGTTGATCGCGAGCGAGATGTCGAACGCGTTGAGCCCGACCGCTCCGACGTCCGGGTACGTGCGGTACTCCATGAGGAGCGGCAGCCCGATCGACGGCACCTGTCCGGTCACGGCGATCGCGCCGGTCTGTCCCGGCGGGATCGTCCCGACGTCCTCCATGATCTGGAGGTCGATTCCGTTCCCGTTCGGACCGGCCTCCGCCTGGATCGCGGTGTCGCGCCACGTATACGTTCCCGTCTGGCCCGCCGCGGTCTTGTTCAGCGGATAGGGCACCATCAGCGTCCCCGTCGTCGACTGGAACAGGTCGATCGGGTTGACGGTGTAGCCGAGCGGCTTCGGGTGGACGATCGCCTGCGGGCTCTCGGGATCGACCAGCACGTTGTCGGCGTAGGCGGTCTTGACCAGCCCGGACTGAGGCTTCGTCGGCAGGAGCGACGTCGGGCTGAGGTGCTCGTCAGGCAGATAGTGCCCGTGCGACAGCCGGATCTCGAACTCCGAGTAGACGTCCGCGACCACCTGGCCTCCGATCGGCGCCCAGGCGAGCCCCTCGACGTCGACGTTGTGGTTGGTCTCGTCCTCGGTCGAGAAGCCGACGTCGCAGTAGCGCCAGACGGTCTGCAGCTTGGCGCCGAGCGGGTTGAGCGGCGTCGAGACGCCCGGCGGGAACGGAATCATGATGCCCGGCACGGCCTGCGTCCGGTCGGCCACCGCGGGGAAGCGCGTCACGGGGCGCGGCCGGATCTCGCCCTCGGTGGGATCGAACAGGAACTGGCCGCGGATGTCCGGCGCGCCGTCGGCCTGCGGCGGCTCGACGACCTCGTCGAGGCTGTTGAAGCGCAGGACGAAGCCGCCGTTGCTCTCGGTCGGAGCGTCGGGATCGATCTGGAAGCGGATCGGACGCAGCGCGAGCTGGACCCGGTTGCCCGCGAGGTCGGTGGGATCGCCGCCGGGACCGCCGAGCACGATGCCGTATCCCTCGCCCGTTCCCTGAACGTGCGCGAAGGGCAGGAGCGGCGTGTACGTGAAGACGGTCAGGTCGGAGGACGGCTGGATCTCGCCGACCACGATGTCCGCCGGCGTCGGGTTCGCGCCCCCGCTCCCGCGGCGGACCAAGAGAGTGTCGAAGGGCCGCAGCGACTCCGGATCCATCGGCTCGCTGAAGCGGGCCGAGATCTGCGACGCCGGCGCGATGCCGGTGGCGGGGATCCCGCCCGGAACCGGGTTGAAGCTGATCCAGCACGCCTCGAGCGACGACGGGAGGAGCCCGGCGGCGTACGTACGCAGGAAGGCTCCGGCGCCGAGCAGGTCGCCCGGCGCGGCCGGCTGGTCGCTCAGGACGGTCACGGCGACGTTGGGAACCTGACCGGCGGGATCCGGCGGGAGCGCGTCCGCGGTCACCTCGAGGAAGAGACCCGGCACCTCGATGATGTCGCCCTCGTGTGGCGCGGCGCGGCACGGAGTCGGGAAGGTGACGTCCACCAGGAAATCGAAGCCCGCGTTGCCGGCCGGGTCGTCGACCGCGGCGTCGACGGTCAGGTTCCAGCGCCCAAGCAGCTCCGGGCGCTCCAGGTCGAGCAGGAATCCGTTGTTGCTGTCCTGCTCGTTGCCCGAGCGCATGGCGCGGACGACGTCCACCGTCGGCGAGCCGAAGTCGACGGGACCGGAGCTCGTGTCGAGCGACGCGCCCGAGAGGTTCCGCAGGATCGTGAACTGCCCGCTGCCGGGATCGGTCTGCGAGGGCATGCGCACCGAGACGTTGGCGGCCGGCGAGCTCGGCTCGCTCGAGGGAAGGCCCAGCAGGTTGACCGGCGCAGGCACGGCCATCGAGGCCGCCTCGACCTCGGAGACGGTCATGTCGACGACGACGCGGGTCGAGTGGAAGACGGGAATGGTCCCGCCTCCGCCGCCACCGTCGGGCGCCGGCTCGAACGCGATGCCGCCGTAGTTCGGGTCGAAGAAGATCCGCGCGGTGAACGGAATCGTGGGCGGGTAGTCGGTGAGCACCTTGACGTCGTCCGGCAAGGACAGCGACGCGGAGTCGTCGTCGTCCATCAGGTCGTCCAACCGGATCACCAGCGCCGCGTTGCGCGCGATGAAGGAGAACGGCGGAAGGGTGCCCGGATCGTCGCTCTTCGGCAGGATCGGCGACAGGTTGCTCGTGGCCTGGAGCAAGAGGTCCAGGAAGGTCGCTCCCCCCACCGCCGGCGCGCCGAGCGTGCGCAGGATGGTGAGCCTCGTCTTCTGCGTGATCGGGTTGGTCTCCAGGACGTAGTCGATGTCGTCCGTTTGGATCAGCTCCGAGATCACGATGTCGCGGAAGAGCGGCATCGGGTTCATCGTCCCCGTGTCGTCGACGTCGTGTACGTCGACGAGCCGCCCCCACTCGAGCGACAGAACCTCGACCGAGCCCGCCTTCCCGTCGGCGTGCGGATCGAAGAGAAAGAGCCCGCTGCCGTCCGGCTTCTCCTGGAGCGGATCCGGCGCCGGAATGGTGGCGACGTTCGTGACCTGGCAGGTCGCGATGTCGACCGCCTGAAGCGACTTCTGGCAGAAGGTGAAAGGCACGGTGAACGTCGCCTGGAACGAGCCGCTCCCGTCCGCGGTCACCGTCCCCAGGACCTGCGGGTTCCCGAGGCCGAGCTGCGTCCCGCCGCAGGGCCCACCCGGGATCGTGAAGCTCCCCGCATCCCCGAGGGCGAAGGTCACGCTTCCGCCGGGCGTGGCGTTCTGGAGAAGGACGTCGATCGGTCCGGGACACTCGCCCGTGATCTGGAGCGTCGGACCTCCCGGCTGAGCGGTCGAGACGAGCGAGCAGAGGACGAGAAAGGCGCAGGCGGAAAGAGCGCGGAAGAGCGGCATGGTACGAAGCCTCAAGTGTGCAGGTTTCCGGTGGAGCGGACAGCTTAGAGGAATCCTCGAAGTCGTGGCGGCGCCACTTTTCGCACACCGGCGGGCAAACCGTGAACCGACGGCGCGTCCTCCGATCCGCTAGCGCACCGCGACCACTCGGTATCCCTATTCGTCGAGAAGGATCGCGTCCGGCTCGACGACTCCGCCGGAGCCGGGACGCAGAACGGCGGTGGCGTAACCCTTGCGCAGCGCGGCGGATGCGTGGCGTCCATCCGGCGCGAGCGCGACCATCGCCACCTGGTCGTCTTCGGCGAGCTCGTGCGCGGCCTGGATTCGCTCGAGCGCTTCGAGAAGCGCGGCGAGCGGATTCGCACCGCTGCGCATCTCCTCCACCGCGAGAAAAGAGCTGCAAAGCCCCATGACGAGCTCGCCGTTCCCCGTCGCCGCCGCGCCGCCGTGCGCCGGGTCGACGTAGAGCCCGTGCCCCGGAATCGGCGAGTCCCCCACACGGCCGGGGAGCTTGTACGCCGCTCCGCTGCTCGAACAGCCGCCGCTCAGGACGCCGGCCCGGTCAAGCGCCAGGCAGCAGACGGTGTCGTGGCTTCGGGACGGCGCGCGCCGTTCCCACCGCGCGCGCGCCTCGGGGGCGAGGAGCTCGACCGGGGCGAAGCCGCAGGCGTCGCCGAAGCCGTCCGCGCCGGGCCCGGCCAGCATCACGTGCGGCGTCTCCTCCATCACGCGCCGCGCGAGCGTGACGGGGTGCGCGTGCCGCCGCACCGCGCAGACGCTGCCGACGCGCGCGGGTGACTGCATGACGCATCCGTCGAGCGACACCGCGCCGTCGCGGTCCGGCAGGCCGCCGTAGCCGACGGTGTGCACGCTCTCGTCGTCGTCGACGTGGGCGCACACCGCTTCGACGGCGTCGAGGCTCGAGCCGCCGGCCTCCAGCGCGGGCCAGGCGGCGCGGTTGGCCGCGTCACCGAACGGCCACGTCGTCAGTAGGATGGGCTCTCCCAAGCGAAGGAGAAGATACCGCAATGATCGCAGCTTCCCTGGCCGGCGTCTGGTTGCTCGCCGCGGTCGCGCAGGAGCGGGCGGAGCAGTCGTTCTTCGAATGGACGAGCCTCGCCTTCCCGCCCGAAGTACACGCCGAGCGCCGTTCGAGGCTCGCGGGTCTCCTGGAGGCCTCGGGCGGCGGCGTCTTCCTCACGCCGAGCGCGGACGGCTTCTCCAGCGGCGAGACGTTCCGCCAGCTCGACGACTTCCTCTACTTCACCGGGCTCGAGCTGCCGAACTCCGTTCTCGCGGTCGACGCGGAAGGCGAAGCGACTCTCTTCGTGCCGGAGCGCGACGCCCGCTTCGAGGACCCGTCGCGGCCGAACGACTTCCCGGGACGCACCCTGGCCGGCGACGCCGAGCTCGCCCGTCGCTCCTGCATCGAGCGGATCCGCCCCTACGCGGCGCTCGGCGCCGCCGTGGACCGCTGGCTCACGGAAGGCAGCAGCCTGCGCGTGAACCCCGGACGGCGCGGCACGGTCGAGCCGCGCGCGACCGACTTCGTGCAGAGCTGGAGCCCGGAGCAGGCGCTCCTCCTTCACCTCCACACCGAGTATCCCGCCGCGAAGATCGCGACCGCCTTCCCCGAGGTCGCGCGCCTGCGCATGATCAAGGGGCCGGAGGAGATCGAGACGATCCGCCGCGCCTGCGCCATCACGTGCGAGGGGATCCGCGCCGCCGCGGCGCACGTGAAAGACGGCGTCGACGAGCGCTTCCTCGAGTCGGAGCTCGAAGCCGAGTGGAAGCGCCGCGGCGCCCAGCGGCGGGCGTTCGACTCCATCGTGAAGTCCGGACCGAACTCGCTCTGGCCCTGGCGGATCCTCGCCGCGCACTACGACCGCCGCAACCGAGCGATGCGCGACGGCGAGCTCGTCCTCTTCGACGTGGGCTGCGAGCTGAACCACTACGCGAGCGACGTCGGCCGCACGTTCCCGGTGTCCGGCAAGTTCACGGAGCCGCAGGCGCGCCGCTTGCGCATGGTGACCGCCGTCACGGACGCGGTCATCGCCGCCGCGAAGCCGGGGGTCACCCTCGGCGATCTGCAGAAGGTCGCCGAGAATGCGATCCCGAAGAATGAGAAGCCGTACATGCAAACGGGCTTCTTCTTCGGCCACCACATCGGGCTCTACGTCGGCGACCCGAGCTTGCCCGACGTTCCGCTCGAGCCTGGAATGGTCTTCACCGTGGAGCCCTGGTACTACAACCACGACGAGGAGATCGCCGTCTTCCTCGAGGAGAACGTCGTGATCACGGAGGAGGGCGCCGAGAACCTGACCGGCTGGTTTCCCCGCACTCCCGAGGATCTCGAACGCCTCGTGCGGCGATGACGAACGGTTCCTTCCAAGGAGGCTCGCGGGAAAACCCCGTCTTCCCCAAGCCGGGAAAACCGGAGCGATGCCGGTAACCGGGAACGTGAGGAGCTAGACTCGTCGGCGGCGGGGCTGTCCGTGCAGTCTGCAAAGCCACCCCGTCCGATCATCCGGAATCAAAGATCGCTCTGGCCCCCCCGGAGAGGAGCCGTTGATTCAGAGAGTTGCCGAGTGGTTCAGCACTCTGCTCCTGGAGCGGACCGTGCCGGTTCTCGCCGTGGCGATCGTCGCGATCGCGATCGTCGTGGGACGGCTCAGGCGCACGTCCCGACGCCTGGAACGGAACGTCGCGGAGCGCACCCGCGAGCTGGCCCGTGCCAACGCGGACCTGCGGCGCGAAGTCGACGAACGCGTTCGGGCGGAAACGCGGCTCGAGGCCGTGATCGCGGAGCTCGAGCGTAAGAACGCGGAGCTTGAGCAGTTCACCTCCACCGTGTCCCACGACCTCAAGAGCCCCCTGATCACCATCTCCGGCTTCGTGGCGACGCTCGAGCGCCTTGCGCGCGAAGGCGACATCGCCGCCCTGAAGTCCGACGTCGTCCGGATCGAGAAGGCGGCGGATCGGATGCGGCGGCTGCTCGACGAGCTCCTCAAGCTGTCCCGCGTCGGCCGCGTCGCCAGCGAGCGGCGCGAGCTCTCGCTGAGCGAGATCGCCGACGAGGCGGTCGAGTTGTGCTCGGGCATCCTCGAGCGGCGGAACGTGCGCGTCGACGTCGCTCCGGATCTGCCGCCGGTGTGGGGCGACCGCACGCGCCTGCTCGAAGTCATGCAGAACCTGATCGAGAACGCGGTCAAGTTCATGGGCGACGAGCCGGCTCCCCGGATCGAGGTCGGAGCGCGGGAGGACGACGGCGAGACGGTCTGGTACGTGCGGGACAACGGCATCGGCATCGAGCCACGGTTTCTCGAACGGGTGTTCGAGCTCTTCGAACAGCTCGAGACCGAAGCGGAAGGCACCGGCGTGGGGCTCGCGCTCGTCAAGCGCATCCTCGAGGTCCACGGCGGACGCGTCTGGGCCGAATCCGACGGAGCGGGAACCGGAACGACGTTCTGCTTTGCCGGACTGGCCGGCGAGGCGGTCCAGCCGACGAAGGCGACCGCATGCCTCTAGCGCCCAGGGTCCTACTGGCCGAGGACGACGACGACCATGCGGAGCTCGTGATGCGGGCGATGGAAGGCCTCTCCGCAAGGAGCGAGATCGTGCGGGTCACCGACGGGGAGGCGGTGCTCGACTATCTCCTCCGGCGCGGCGACTTCAGCGACGTCGAGGAGGAAGCGCAACCGCACGTCGTCCTCCTCGATCTCAAGCTGCCGAAGATCGACGGCCTCGAGGTGCTGAGGCGGATCAAGTCCTCGGAGGAGCTCAGGACCGTGCCCGTGGTCGTCTTGACCACGTCCAGCGACGACTCCGACGTCCGCTCCGCCTACGAGCTGGGCGCGAACAGCTATCTGGTCAAGCCGATCGAGAACGCGCAGTTCCAGAGCCTCGTGGTCGGTCTGGGACTCTATTGGCTCGATCTGAACCATCCCCCCACTCCTGATCGATGACGACGGACGACGACGCGCGCAAGCTGGTCATCCTGGTCGAAGACGAGCCGGATCACGTCGAGCTCGTGCGGCGCGCCTTCGCGGGAGACGGCCGGTTCGGGCTCGCCGTGGCGAGCAGCCTCCGCTCGTTGGACGACCTCGTGACCCGCGTGCGGCCCGCTCTGGTCATCGCGGACCTGGTCCTCCCGGACGGCCGCGGCCTGGACCTCTTGCTCCGCAAGGAGCTCCTGGCCGACTGCCCGATCGTGCTCATCACGAGTCAAGGGGACGAGAGCGTTGCGGTCGAGGCGATGAAGCGGGGCGCGCTCGACTACGTCGTCAAGTCGGCGGAGACCCTCGAGAACATGCCGCACGTCGCCGCGCGGGCGCTGCGCGAGTGGAACCACATCGTCGAGCGCGAACAGGCGGAGCGGGAGCGCAACCGGCTCGAGGCGCAGGTCCTTCACGCGCAGAAGCTCGAGAGCCTCGGCGTCCTCGCCGGCGGCATCGCGCACGACTTCAACAACCTCTTGATGGCCGTGCTCGGGCACGCGGAGCTCGCGCTCGGCGAGGTACCCGCGGAGTCCCCCGCGACGAGGAGCATCGAGAAGATCCGCAAGGCGAGCTTGCAGGCGGCTGATCTCTGCGCCCAGCTTCTCACGTACTCGGGCAAGGGAAGGCTCGAGTTGAAGCCGTTCGGGCTCTCCGAGCTCGTTCGCGACGTCAGCCGCCTGCTGGAGGTCTCCATCTCGAAATCGGTCGTGATGAAGTACGACCTCGCGGACGACCTCCCCCCCATCGAGGGGGACGCCAACCAGATCCAGCAGGTTGCGATGAACCTGATCACCAACGCCTCGGAGGCGATCGCCGGAGACGACGGCGTGATCACGGTCTCGACGGGCACCACCGAGATGACCGGCGAGTCCCCGCCGCGAGCTTTCGGCTTCGGCGTGCCGCGAACCGGGACGTACGTGTGGTTCCAGGTCGCCGACAACGGCTCCGGAATGGACGAGGAGACGAAGGCGAAGATCTTCGACCCCTTCTTTACCACCAAGCTCACCGGGCGGGGCCTCGGTCTCGCCGCCGTCATGGGCATCGCGCGCGGACACGACGGCGTCGTGAACGTCGAGAGCGAGCGCGGGCGCGGAACGACCGTCCGGGTCTGCTTTCCCGCCTCGCTGCAACCGGTTCAGCCGCCCGGTCCCGAGGCGGAGATCGACGAGAGCTGGGTGGGCAGCGGGCTGATCCTCGTCGTCGACGACGACGACTTCGCCCGGGACGCGGCGAGCCGCCTGCTCGAGGAACGCGGCTTCTCCACGGTGGAAGCGACGAACGGCAGGGAGGCGGTCGCCATCTTTCGGGAGCACAGCGATCGGGTGGCCGGCGTCCTGCTCGACATGACGATGCCGCGGATGGGAGGCGAGCGAACGGTGCGTGAGCTCCGTCGCCTGCGCGCCGACGTCAGGATCGTGCTCACCAGCGGCCACAGCGAGCAGGAAGTCCTCCGTCGCTTCGGAACGGATGAACCCGACGGCTTCCTCGCGAAGCCGTACGGCAAGCGGGAGCTCGCCCGCGCGTTTCGACCTCTCCTGGCGGCGGAGGCGGCCACGAAATAGGCCGGCCGAACCGGCCGCGGCGCGCCCGCGGGAGGTGGGGTGAACCCGCGGCACCTCCGCCCCCGGAAACCCGGCTTCTCGCCCCCTCTGAGGGCCTTTCCGGGTCGAAATCGCAATTTGGAAGAGCGAGCCTCTCGGGTCGGCTCAGGGAACTTGAGCACCTGGTCGATGTTGCGACGGGCATTTCCACAACTTCCCGGCACACATCGCCATGACCCCGGAAAACTTGCGATCGACGCGTCGCTGGTCCCGGACCAGACGGGTCGGTCTACTCTGCGTTCTGCTTGCGCTCCCGCTCGCGGGCTGCGACGACGGTTCTTCTCTCAGCAGCACTCCGCCGGAAATCTTTGCGATCGTGCCGACGGGTGGATCCGCGCTCGGCGGTGTGCCTGCGACGATCATCGGAAGCGGCTTCTCCACCAAGGGAGCGGGCACGCTCACGGTCACCTTCGACGGCATCGCCGCGACGGACGTCGAAGTTCTGTTCGATACGACGGTCTCCTGCATGCCCCCGCCGGGCACGCCGGGCACGGTCGTCGACGTCGTCGTGTTCAACGCGATCGGGACGTCCACGCTTTCTTCCGGATATACGTACGCCGCTCTGCCCACCGTGACCGGAATCAACCCGCCGAGCGGCACGTCGCTCGGCGGGGCGAACGTGACCGTCGACGGGAGCGGGTTCTTCGACTTCCTGCCGGGCCCAAACCTCGTGACGTTCGACGGCGTGCCCGCGACGAACGTCGTGGTGATCGACGACAACATGCTGACGTGCGACGCACCGCCCGGCTTGCCGGGCACGACCGTCGACGTCGAAGTCCAGAACGTGAACGGCACCGGCTCGCTGCCGCTCGGCTTCACGTATCACATGGTGCCGACGTTGACGTCGGTCGTCGATCCGTTCGGCTCCTCCCTCGGGGGGACGACCGTCACGCTGACCGGCAGCGGCTTCCAGAACGAGTTCCCGGGGCCCAACACGGTGTTCTTCGACGGCGTGGCCGCAACGAACGTCGTGGTCATCGACGACACGACGCTCACCTGCGATACGCCACCGGGAGCTCCCGCCAGCCTCGTGGACGTCGAGCTCAGCAATGCCAACGGCGTCGCGATGATCGCGGGTGCGTTTCTCTACCACCCGCTTCCCACCCTGCTCGGCGTGGCGCCGCCGAACGGGTCCTACCAGGGGGGGACCTTCGTCACGCTCACGGGAACGGGCTTCGTGAACAACTCACCCGGCCCCAATACGGTGCTCTTCGACGGGGTGCCCGCGACCGGGGTCGTCGTCCTGGACGACGCCACGCTGACCTGCCTGACGCCGCCGGGCGTCCTCGGGAACAGCGTCGACGTCGAGGTTCAAAACGGAAACGGCGCGGCGATCCTGCCCGCGGCCTATCTCTTCACGACCGAACCGTCCGTCCTCTCCGTGACACCCGCGACCGGCGGGATCGGCGGGGGCACGCCCGTCACCGTCAGCGGTTCCGGCTTCGTGGACGACGGCGCGGGCGCGAACACGGTTCTCTTCGGGGGTCTGCCGGCCACCAACGTCGTTGCGGTCGACGACGACACGATCACCTGTGACACGCCCGCCGGTCTGGCTTCCGGTGACGTGGACGTCTCCGTCACCAACAACAACGGCACAGGAACGCTCCCCTCCGGCTTCTCGTACTTCTCGGCGCCGACCCTCGCGTCCATCCTTCCGCCCGCGGGAACCTCGCTCGGCGGAACGACCGTCACCCTGACGGGATCCGGGTTCCAGAACGCCGGCACCAACGTGGTGACGTTCAACGGGGTCCCGGCGCTGAGCGTGGTCGTCGTGAGCGACACGACGCTGACCTGCCTGACGCCCGGCGGGCCGGCCGGGGTGGCGGTCGACGTGACCCTGACCAACGACAACGGGTCGGACACCCTGAGCGGAGCGTACGCCTACCATCCGCTCCCGACCGTGACGGCGGTCGTGCCGGCCTCGGGAACGTCGTCGGGCGGAACGAGCGTGACGCTGACGGGGACGGGCTTTCAGGCGCTCAACCCCGGCACCAACACGGTGATCTTCGGCGTGGTCGCAGCAACGAACGTGGTCGTCGTGAACGACACCACGATCACCTGCGACGCCCCGGGCGGGTCGCCGGGCACGGCGGTCAACGTGATCGTCTCGAACAACAACGGCGCGGGCACGCTGACCAACGGCTTCAGCTATCACGCGTTGCCGACGCTGACGGCGGTGACGCCGGCGGGAGGAACCTCGCTGGGCGGCGACAGCGTGACGCTGACCGGCACCGGCTTCCAGAACAACAACCCCGGCGTCAACACGGTCACCTTCGACGGCAACGCCGCCGCGAACGTCGTCGTCGTCAGCGATACCTCGATCACCTGCGACGTCCCCGCCGGAACGGCCGGTGCGACCGTCGACGTCGTCGTCTCGAACGACAACGGTTCCGACACACTGGGCGGGGGCTTCACGTATCACCCGCTGCCGACGCTGACGGCGGTGACGCCCAACACCGGGACCTCGCTGGGCGGCGACAGCGTCACTCTGACCGGCACCGGTTTCCAGAACAACAACCCCGGCGTCAACACGGTCACCTTCGACGGCAACGCCGCCGCGAACGTCGTCGTCGTGAGCGATACCTCGATCACCTGCGACGTCCCCGCCGGGACGGCCGGCGCGACCGTCGACGTCGTGGTCACGAACGACAACGGTTCGGACACGCTGCCCGGGGGCTTCACGTACAACGCCCTGCCGACGCTGACGGCGGTAACGCCCAACAGCGGGACCTCGCTGGGCGGAGCCAGCGTCACCCTGACCGGCACCGGTTTCCAGAGCGGCAACCCGGGCACGAACACGGTTGCGTTCGACGGGAACGCCGCGACGAACGTTGTCGTGGTCAGCGACACCTCGATCACCTGCGACGTTCCGGCCGGCACGCCGGGGCTCGCGGTCGACGTCGTTCTCACCAACGACAACGGGACCGACACGCTGGTCGGCGGCTTCACCTATCACGCGCTGCCGACGCTGACCGCCGTCACGCCGAACACGGGCACCTCCCTGGGTGGAACCAGCGTCACGCTGACCGGTACGGGCTTCCAGAACGACAACCCGGGTACGAACACGGTCACTTTCGACGGCAACGCGGCGACGAACGTCGTCGTGGTCAGCGACACCTCGATCACCTGCGACGTCCCGGCCGGCACGCCGGGGCTCGCGGTCGACGTCGTCGTCACCAACGACAACGGCTCCGACACACTGGTCGGCGGATACGTCTACAACGCGCTGCCGACGCTGACCGCGGTGGCGCCGAGCAGCGGCACCTCGCTGGGCGGCAACAACGTCACGCTCACCGGCTCGGGCTTCCAGAACGGCAACCCGGGAACGAACGCGGTGACCTTCGACGGCAACGCCGCCACCAACGTGGTCGTCGTCAGCGACACCTCGATCACCTGCGACGTCCCGGCCGGCGCGCCGGGGCTCGCGGTCGACGTCGTGGTCACGAACGACAATGGTTCCGACACCCTGACGGGCGGGTACACCTATCACCCGCTGCCCACGCTGACGGCCGTGACGCCGAGCTCGGGCACGTCGCTGGGAGCCAACAACGTGACGCTGACCGGCACGGGCTTCCAGAACAACAGCCCGGGCACGAACGCCGTCACTTTCGACGGCAACGCCGCGACGAACGTCGTCGTCGTCAGCGACACCGCGATCACCTGCGACGTCCCGGCCGGCACGCCGGGGCTCGCGGTCGACGTCGTCGTCTCGAACGACAACGGCGCCGATACGCTGGTCGGAGGGTACACCTACCATCCGCTCCCGACGCTGACGGCCGTCACGCCCAACACCGGAACGCCCTTGGGAGGCGACAACGTCACGCTGACCGGCACGGGTTTCCAGAACAACAGTCCCGGCACGAACGTCGTGACGTTCGACGGCAACGCGGCGACGAACGTCGTCGTCGTCAGCGACACCGCGATCACCTGCGACGTCCCAGCCGGCACGCCGGGGCTCGCGGTCGACGTCGTCGTCTCGAACGACAACGGCTCCGACACGCTGGTCGGGGGCTTCACCTACAACCCGGGTCCGACCCTGACGGCGGTCACGCCGAACAACGGCACTGCGCTCGGCGGAACGAACGTCACGTTGACCGGCACGGGCTTCCAGAACAACAACCCGGGCACGAACACCGTCCTGTTCGACGGCGTCGCGGCGACGAACGTGGTCGTGGTGAACGACACCACGATCACTTGCGACACGCCGGCGGGCACTCCGGGTCTCGTCATCATCGACATCTCGAACAACAACGGGCTCGCCTCGCTCGCTGGAGGATTCCTCTACCACCCGCTCCCCACTTTGACGGCGGTGGCGCCGAACAACGGGACCTCGCTGGGCGGGAACGGCGTCACGCTTACCGGGACAGGCTTCCAGAACAACAGCCCCGGTACGAACGCCGTCACCTTCGACGGCAACGCCGCGACGAACGTCGTCGTCGTCAGCGACACGTCGATC